>JAIPIQ010000013.1 GCA_021734645.1 Fidelibacterota bacterium
GACGGCGGCCCATTCGTGGCGGCACCCGGCTCAGGTATAGACGGGAATGCGGTGGCCCCACCAAATCTGGCGCGAGATGCACCAGGCGCGAATATTGTCGAGCCACTCGATATAGACCTTGTTCCAGCGCTCGGGAATGAAGCGCAGGCGCCCGCTGGTCAAGGCGGCCAGGGCGGGTTCGGCCAGGGGTTTCATCTTGACGAACCACTGGGTCGAGACCCGCGGCTCGACCTGGGTATGACAGCGGTAGCAGTGGCCGACCGCGTGACTGTGGGGCTCGACCCGCTCGAGCAGGCCGGCGGCCTCGAGGTCATCCACCAGTTTCTGGCGGCAGGCAAAGCGATCGAGTCCGGCATAGGGTCCGGCGGCCTCGTTCATCGAGCCGTCCTCGTTCATGATGTTGATGAACTCGAGGTCATGCCGCTTGCCCATTGCGTAATCGTTGGGATCGTGGGCCGGTGTGACCTTGACCGCGCCGGTGCCGAATTCCGGGTCCACCAGGTCATCGGTGATCACCGGCAGCTCCCGCTTGAGCACGGGCAGGATCAGCGTCTTGCCGTGCAGGGCCCGGTAGCGCGGGTCGCGGGGATTGACGGCCACGGCCGTATCGCCCAGCAGGGTCTCGGGCCGCGTGGTGGCCACCACCACCCCCGAACCCGCCCGGCCACGCTTCAGGCGGTACCGGATATAATACAGTTTGCCATCGAGGGTCTGGTGCTCGCTTTCCTCGTCGCTGAGGGCGGTACCGCAGCGCGTGCACCAGTTGATGATATACGGCGCGCGATAAATCAGCCCCTTGTCGTACAGGCGCACGAAGACCTCGGCCACGGCGCGGCTGAGGCCTTCATCGAGCGTAAAACGCTCGCGGTCCCAGTCGCAGGCCGCGCCCAGGCGCTTGAGCTGGCCAGTGATGGTATTGCCATACTGCTCGCGCCAGGCCCAGACCCGCTCGATAAACGCCTCGCGCCCCAGTTGCGCGCGGTCGAGGTTCTCGGCCCGCAACTGGCGCTCGACGACGTTCTGGGTGGCGATGCCGGCGTGGTCCGTGCCGGGCACCCACAGGGCCTTGCGGCCGCGCATGCGCGCCCGCCGGATCAGGACGTCCTGGATGGTGTTGTTCAGGGCGTGGCCCATGTGCAAAATGCCCGTCACGTTCGGCGGCGGGATCACGATGGTATAGGGCGCGCCGCCGCCCTCCGCCGCCGGATGAAAGCGCTTGTCGGCCAGCCACTGGGCATACCAGCGCGGTTCCGCCTCCGCCGGATTATACTGGGTGGCAATTTCAGTCATGACGCTGCGCGCTCACTTTCTTCGATAAACAGCTTGTACTCGAAACTGTCCACCAGGGCCTCCCAGGAGGCCTCGATCAAATTGCCGGAGACCCCCACCGTGCCCCAGTTACGCCGACCGTCGCTGGACTCGATCAGCACGCGGGTTTTGGCCGCGGTGCCTTCCTCGGGGTCCAGGATGCGCACCTGGTAATCCACCAGGCGCACCTGCTCGAGCACCGGATAGAGGGGGATCAAGGCCCGCCGCAAGGCCTGGTTCAGGGCATCCACCGGACCGTCCCCCTCGCCCACCGTGTGGGTTTGCTGGTCGTTAACGACCAGCTTGAGGGTGGCCTCCGTCACACAGGTCGCGTCCGGCCGCTGCTTTTCGACGATTGTGCGAAAGGCCCCCAGGGTGAAGAACGGCCGGTGGGCGCGCAGAACTTTCTGGATCAGCAGCTTGAAAGAGCCCTCGGCGGCCTCGAATTCGTAGCCTTGGCGTTCGAGGCGCTCGAGGGTTTGCAGAATCTCTTTGACCTCGGGCGAGGACTTGTCGAATTGCAGGCCCATTTCCACGGCCTTGAGGAAGACATTGCTGGCGCCGGACAACTCGCTGACCAGCACCCGCCGCGCATTGCCGACCAGGGCCGGGTCAATATGTTCAAAGCTGCGCGGGTTCTTGCGGACGCCGTCCACATGCATGCCGGCTTTGTGGGCGAAGGCGCTCTGGCCCACGAACGGCGCGCGCGTATTGGGTCGCAGATTGGCCAGTTCGAAGACGAAGTCGGACACTTCGCGCAATTGGGCCAGAGATTCGGGTTTGAGGCAGGTATAGCCCATTTTGAGGGCGAGGTTGGCAATGATCGGCAGCAGGTCGGCATTGCCGCACCGCTCGCCGATGCCGTTTACGGTGCCCTGGACGTGGCGGGCGCCAGCCCGGACCCCCGCCAGGGAATTGGCGGTGCCGCAGCCCGAATCATTGTGCGCGTGGATTCCCAGGGCCGCGCCCGGCAGCGCCTGCGCCACTGCGGCGGTGATGCCTTCGATGTCGTCGGGCAGGCAACCGCCGTTGGTATCGCACAGCACCAGGGCGTCCGCCCCCGCTTCCGCGGCGGCGCGCAGGGTCGCCAGCGCGTAGGTGGCGTCATCTTTATAGCCATCATAGAAATGTTCCGCGTCGTAGATTGTTTCCCGGCCCTGCTCCTTCAGCAGGCGCACCGTGTCGGCGATCATGGCCAGGTTTTCCTCCGGCGTGGTGCGCAGCACATCGCGCACATGCAACCCCCAGGACTTGCCGAAAATCGTGGTCACGGATGTGCCCGCTTCGAGCAGGGCCTGGACGCCGGCATCTTCGGCCGCCGACCGGCCGGCCCGCCGGGTACTGCCAAAGGCCGCCAGGCGGGCGCCATCGAGGGGCTCGCGCTGCATCTGCTTGAAAAACTCCATATCCTTGGGGTTGGACGCCGCGAAACCGCCCTCGATGTAGTCAATGCCGAAGGCGGCCAGACGCCGGGCAATCCGGACCTTGCCGGCCACGGAAAAGGATACCCCTTCGGCCTGTGCGCCATCGCGCAAGGTCGAATCGTAGATCGCCACACGGTTCGCATTCATCTCTTTCAGCCTTTCTTCATTCTGCTCAAGCGCGGTCCGCACGGGTCAAATCCGCCAGATCCGCCGGACGCAACCGGCCCAATCCACCGGTCCGGCCAGCGGCTTCGTCCCAGGGGACGGCCGTCTCCTGCACCCTGGCGGCCAGCGCCGGTTGGCACACCACCAGGGGGCAATCCGCCGCGCACGGCCGCCCGGTACGGGAGGAAACCGCGCCGCCGGCCAGGACAACCAGCCGCCCAAGGCCCTCAGCGGCCAGGATATCGGCCAGCGGAGCCAGCATAACCCGGTCCCACTGCTCCAAGACGCGGATTTTCTCGACCGCGCTGCCAAAGTTGCCCAATTCGCCGGGTGCCCCCAGGTAACAGATCACCCGCTCGACCTGCCGCAGGGCCGTCACAAACGCCCTCAACCTAAACCAGGGGACCCCCTTTTTCAAGGCTGAAAGGGGGGGGAGCGACTGGATCTCGAACCCCTGGGCCAGACCCCACCCCCGCACCGCCGGCTCATTCGAAACCAGCAGGGCGCCGACCGAGGCAGCCTCCCGGCGCGCAACCGGCGGCCCGCCGCCCCAAACCCACAGGGCGTGAGCCGGATTCAACCCGAGGTCGAGGCGGACCATATTTACCGGATGTTCCGCCCAAGCGGCCCGTGTGATTTCAAACAGGCGCCGGGGCCAGTCCTCCCGTTCATCCGCTTCATTGAGCGCCGTGCTTGATTCCCCCTCGAGCCAGCGCGGAGGCGGACCGCCGGGCGCCGCCTCACGCCCGCCCCGCAGGCCCACCAGCATCCGGCCGCCCCCCCCCCGTACATCGAGGTCCACCCCCTCGGCGGCCAGCGCGGGCCGCACGGTCGCCGCCAGTGCCTCGGTTTCAACGGCACTCAAATCCTCCAACCGGCCATCCCGCAGAATATCTTCATCCAGGGTCACGGCCTGGCCGGCATAGTAATAGGCGCGCGTCGGCAGTTCCCAACCCAGGCCCGCGGCGACCAGGGGACCATAGGCCAGATCCGCGGGCGCCGGCAGGGGGAGTCCCTGCCAACCGCACAAGGCCCGCAGGCCGGACACCCAGGGCGGCGCATCGGCGCCCACCAGCGCCCCGAGCCGCCCCTGGGCGGCCAGCGCGGCCAGGCAGGCGCCGCGCGCGACGCTCAGCGGGGTGCGGTCATCCAGCTCGGGCAGCGGCTCATCTGCCGCCCCCTCATAGATTACCAGGCATTGACCGGGCTTCATGCCATCAGATCGGCAATGCGATAGCGGGCCACCTGGGGGCCGATTTTGCCATCCCGGCGCAATTCCGTAATCGCCGCCATCACGGCCGACTCGACCGCGGGATGCGTCAGAAACAGGATGCGCGCCCATTGGCCGTCGGTTTCCCGCTGGCGCACGGAGGCCAGACTGATCCCATGCTGGCCCATGACCTCGGCCACCTTGGCCAGGGTGCCGGGCTGATCCGGCAGGTTCATGCGCAGATAGAACCGGGCCAGGGCATGTTTGCCGCGGCGGGGTTTGCCATAGTGGGTATGGGGCACGAAAGCCGGCACGCGCTGGCGCGCGCCAAAAGCCAGATTGCGCGCCACGTCCGCCAGATCGCTGAGGACCGCGCTGGCCGTAGGCAGCCGCCCGGCGCCCCGTCCATAATACAGCGTTTCGCCAGCCACATCGCCCCGGACCAGCAGGGCGTTGAAGACCCCGTCCACCTTGCCCAGCATGTGCTCGCTCGGCACCAGGGCCGGCTGCACGCTGACTTCCTGGCCGACCGGGCTATGCCGGATGATGGCCAGCAGCTTCAGCCGATAGCCCAGCGCGCGCACATCCAGCAGGTCCGCCAGTTCGACGTCGCGAATGCCCTCGACGCCAATCTCCGCGAGCGGCACGGGCGCGCCATAGGCCAGCCCCGCCAGAATGGCCGCCTTGTGGGCCGTGTCCACCCCGTCAATATCCAGCGCGGGATTGGCCTCGGCATAGCCCTGGGCCTGCGCTTCGGCCAGGATCACGTCAAAGGGCTCCCCCCGCCGCTCCATTTCCGTCAGGATGTAGTTGCAGGTGCCGTTCAGAATGCCGTAAATCGCCTCGATGTGATTGGCGATCAATCCCTCCCGCAAGGCGCGAATGACCGGAATGCCCCCGGCCACGCTGGCCTCATAATACAGATCCGCCTGGCCCGCCTGGGCCGCCGCGAAGATTTCCGCCCCGTGTTCCGCCAGCAGGGCCTTGTTGGCCGTCACCACCGGTTTGCCGGCCGCCAACGCCCGCAGCGTGAGCGCCCGCGCCACCGTCGTCCCGCCAATCAGCTCGACCACGATATCCACCCGCGGATCATCCACCACTGCCGCCGCATCCCGCGTCAACACCCCGTCCGCTACCGCCACCCCGCGGTCCGTCTCCACATCCAAATCCGCCACCCGCCGCAACGCCAGCTGCAACCCCGTGCGGCTCGCCAGCAACTTGCCGTTGCGCTGCAAGCCCTCGACCACCCCCGCGCCAACGGTCCCAAAGCCCAATATCCCAACACCAAATGTCTTCATGCCAACTCCTGATCCATAATACTGAATAGCCAGCCCTACCCCAAACCCTCCCGCTTGAAAAGCGCGAAATCGCCCTCCGACCCGCCCGGGCGCAATCACGATTCACTGACTTTGGGCCGTCATTGGCGCCAAAGAGGCACAAAATGCACAAAAAGGTGGGGGATGACCGCGAGCGACCTTTGGAGTGCGGCAGCGTGCGTGTCCGCCGTAGCATGACCTGCAAAGGCGGAAGCTGCCGCTTTTTATGGTGTTTGGATCAGCGACAGGTCGGGCGCTTGGTCAGGCGCGCGGCGAAGCAGCGCATCGCCGCTCAAAGCGGCAGCTCACGCTGCCGCACTCCAAAGCGTTGGCCAATGGACCCCGGGAACGGTTCCCATGCTTCTTTGGATCCGTTCCCGAGTTTGTTTGTGGTTCTGGATGCTCGAATCGGGACGACGCCGCAAGCGCTGCCTAACACAGGTCAGTGAATCGTGATTGCGCCCCACAGCGCCGTTCCTCTCGCTTTGCTCTGGCTCAACGTTCAGGCATACCGGAACACGACGCAATCTGGTATCTGACGGCGGGGCCTTGACCCGTTCTTACCAACAAGCCTAGTCCCACCATCTCGGCGAGATCGCGGGTGGCTGTCGCCTTCAAGGAGAACGGAATCATGACAAACGATCCGGCCTGTTGCGCCACCACTTTACTCACCAAGGCCCGCCCCACCCGCCCGTTCCCATCGCAGAAGGGATGGATACTTTCAAAGTAGAGATGCGCAAGGGCAGCCCGAACGGCAGTCGGCATTCCCGAATGATCGGCCGTGTTGAACCACTCGACAAACCGCGCCATGTCGCGCGGCACAGCCCCGGCTGGCGGGGCCTCGAAGCGCTCAGTCTCGGCATCCAGGTCCGCGGACTTGACGACGATCCGCTCACGCCGATAGCCGCCCGTGATCTCGGGGGCCTCGCGAACCGGATACCCTTCGAACAGTAACCGATGCCATTGGAACAGCATCCCTTCACTCAAAAGCGCCGGACTCTCCTCCCGAAGATTCAGGAGCATGGCGGCAATTCCGGCGGCGCGATAATCCCGGACGGGCACCGGTCTGGCGTTCCTCCCCAAGCGATTCTTCATGGACGACATGACGTCCTGCGGGTTCAGGCGCTCCCCCTCGATGGCCGATGTGCATACGGCCTCGGCCACCATCGCCTCCAGGCGTTTCCCTTCTTCCGTGGCCGGATCGAACGATCTGAGGACGGCCCGCACACATTCCAACTGAACGTCGAAACGCCGCGCAACCTCCTCGATTTCCGACTGATCGTAGACAAACGTCGGCCAATCCGCTTGTTGCCAGTTATACTTCATGAGCCGATCCTACACCGCCGATTGGCTCACGACAAGCCTCTTTATGAGCCGATCAAGCCGATGGGCGGGTCAATCTGGGCGCGAATGGCACGGCAGGCGGGCGAGGGTGCGGGCGGTCGCGCCGGCCTGGGCGGCGATGAAGGACCGGGCGCGCGCGCCCTGGGCGGCGGCCGCGGCGGGATCGGCCAGCCAGGCGGCTACTTGCGCGCACAGGGCGGCGGCATCGGCGACCTGGCACAAGGCTCCGGCGTCCAACAGCTCGGCCACCACGGCCTGGAAATTCTCCATATGGGGGCCGACCACCGCCGGCCTGCCGCACAGGGCGGGCTCGATGGGATTCTGGCCGCCGTGCGCCGCCGCCAGGCTTTTGCCAACGAAGACGAATTCAGCCTGGGCATAGAAGGCCAGCAGCTCGCCGGTGGTATCCAGCAGAAAGACGTCCGGCCGCTCCGGGCGCGGCGCCGTTTCGCTATTCGAGCGGGCGACAAAGGTCAAGTCGGGGCGTGGCAGCAGGCGCAGGAGCGCGGGGCAACGCTCGACATGCCGCGGCGCAAGCCCCAGGGCCAGATCCGGATGCGCGGCCCGCAGCGCCAGGTAAAGGTCCAGCAGGATTTCCTCCTCCCCCGGCCAGGTCGAACCCGCCAGCAACAGGCGCCGCCCGGCAAACCCGGCCTGGGCCAGGCAGCGCGCGCTCTGCGCGCAGGCGGCCGCATCCGGCGGCGATTCTTCATACTTCATGCTGCCGACCACGTGGACGCGCCCCGGGGGCGCGCCCAAATCGCACAGGCGCTCCGCGTCCGCCGGGCTTTGCATGCAGGCGCATTCGAGCCAGGGCAGAAACCGGCGGGTGAAAAAGCGTCCCCGGCGATAGCCGGCATGGCTGCGCGCGGACAGCCGCCCGTTGACGAGCGCTACGGGCAGTCCCCGGATATGGGCGGCCCGCAGCAGGTTGGGCCAGAGCTCGCACTCGACCAGCAGCAGCAGGCGGGGCTGCAGGCGGTCCAGCACCCGGCGAACGATCCAGGGCAAATCCAGCGGAAAATAGATCAGCACGTCCCGCGGCAGCAGCCGGCGGGCAGCCAGGGCGTGTCCCGTCGAGGTATTCGTCGAAAGAATGAAGCGGGCGGCGGGGTCGGCGGCGCGCAGGGCGTCCATGAAGCGCAGGGCGACCATGACTTCGCCCACGCTGACGCCGTGAATCCAGATCCGGCCCGTGCCGAACTGAGCTCGCAGGCCGGGGGCATAGCAACCGAACCGTTGCATGAAATGGCGCGTGTAGCCGCCGCGCCGGGCCATGCGCCACAGGAAGCGCGGCAACAGCAACAGAAAGCCGCACAGAAACAGCAGGTTGTAGAGCAGCCAGATCATGGTTCAGTGGATTCAGGCACGGGGATGGGCGTCCTGATAGACGGATTTAAGATGCTCGACGGAGACATGGGTATAAATCTGGGTGGTGGACAGACTGGCATGCCCCAGCAGCTCCTGGACACTGCGCAGATCCGCGCCATTTTCGAGCAGATGGGTGGCGAAGCTGTGCCGCAGGGCATGGGGCGTCAAGGCCGCATCGAGCTGGGCGATGGCCGCATAGGTTTTCAACAGGCGCTGGACCGACCGGGCGGTCAGAGCCCCACCGCGCTGATTGATGAAAAAGGCCTCCGCGTTGGCGGCCAGCCCCTGGGCGGCGAGGTAGGCATCCCGAGCCGCCGCCGGCGCCTCGAGCGCCGCGCCGGCCGGCGCCCCCAGGGGGCACAGGCGCGCTTTCTTCCCCTTGCCGCGCACGCGGATCACCCCGCTGAGCAGGTCAAGTTCCCGCGCGCGCATCTGCACCAGTTCGCCCACCCGCATGCCGGTGCTGTACAGCACCTCGAGCAGGGCCGTATCCCGCGCCACCACATAGTCGTGCCAGACGGGGGGCAGGCGCTCATCCGGCGCCCCCTGCGCCGCCCGCTGGGCCGGCGCCCGCAACAAGCGCAACACCTCGGCCACCGAAAGCACGTGGGGCAGCGTCCGCGCCCGCCGGGGCCGCGCCAACGCCTGCGCGGGATTCTCGGTGATGTGGCCCTCGCGCTCGAGCCAACGGTAAAAACCGCGCAAGCTGGACAGTTTGCGACCAATCGTGGAGGCCGGCTGCCCGGCCTGGCCCAAACTGGCCAGATAACGCCGCAGATCGTACCGCGTGGCCCGGCGCCAGGCCCAGGGGGGCCGCCCCTCCGGCCAGATCACCCCCGCCGCCTGCACCAAATCGCCCACATACGCGCTGATCGTGTGCCGGGAGGCATCCTTCTCCGCCTCGAGATGCCGCAGATAACCGTTCAATAGCGGGTCATCGCCCCAGGCCACATACCGGCGATCCGCCGACAGATTGTCCGCGGACGACTTCAACGCCGCGTCCTGGCGCCCCGCCGCGCCGGCCGGTCCTTGGTCCGCTCGCGCGACTGTAATTGAAAACGCGCGCGCGCGTCATCAAAATCCGGCAACTGGTCGGCATAGCGCAGGGCCAACTGCTGCAACGCGCCGAGCTGGCGGGGCGACAATTCCTTGCGGCTCTCGAATTGCTCGCGCAAAGACAGGAGAAAGGCCTGATCATCCCAGGTCCGTTTGCCCTTGGTGACCGGCTCGCGCCAGGTTTTCACCTGTCCCAGGTAATCCAGCAAGGCCCCCACATCAAACGCCGGCTTGACCGTCTCGGCCACCCCGAGTTCCGACAACACCTCGCCCCCGCCCAATTGGTCGGCATATTTGCGCACCAGGCGGTCCAGGAATTCGAGCTGGCGGTCGGACAGGCGGCGGCCGCGGTTCACCTGCTCGTTCAGGGAGCTGCAAAACGCGGCGTCGTCATAGGTCCGCTGCCCCAGGGTCCGGGGCGGATCGAACCGCACGTCCAGCAGGGCCTTGAGCTTGGCCCGGCTTTCCTCGCGCGGCGGCAGCGACTCCTCTTCAGCAGGGCCCTGTACGTCCAGCCCCAACTCCGCGGCGACCGTCGGCCAGGCGGGCAACTGGTCCGCATGGCGCACGGCGATCCGGGCCAATTGAGTGGCCTGGCGCTCACTGTAGGTCGCCGTCGGCCCGAGCCGCTTGCGCAGGGACTCGACGAATTTGCGGTCACTGTAGGCGCGGGCGCCGCGTTTCTGTTCCGGCGCCCATTCCTTGACCTGGCTCAGCAGCTCGAGGAGCCGTTCGATCTTGCCCCGGTCGGCATCCGGCCCGCGGGCCTGCCCCAGCCAGGCGATGAAGTGTTCGTAGAACAGGCGCAGCATCTCCTGCCAGCCCAGGGCGCCTTCCTCGATGCGGTCCAGTTCCTTTTCCATCTCGGCGGTGAAATGGACACTGAACAATTCGTTGAAGTGCTGCACCAGGAATTCATAGACCTGCATGCCCATGGCCGTGGGCACCAGCACCCGCTTCTCCTTGGCCACGTATTTGCGGGCGACAATCGTGGTCATGATGGCCGCATACGTGCTGGGGCGCCCCACCCCGTTCTGCTCGAGCGCCCGCACCAGGCTGGCCTCACTGTACCGCGGCGGCGGCTGGGTTTCCTTCTCTTCGCTCAGGCCCTCGAGACATTCGAGCCGCTCCCCTTCGGCCAGCGCCGGCAAGACCTGCTCCGGCGGCTCATCGTCCTTGGGCGGCCTTTTCTCGTCGCCGGTAATGCGTTGATAACCCGGAAACAGCGTTTCGGAGGCGGTGGCGCGCAGCAGGCAGACGCCGATGGGCGCCGTGGGCGTGGTCGGCGCCGCGTGAATATCCACGGCAGTATGGGCAATGCGGGCGGACGCCATCTGGCTGGCCACAAACCGCTTCCAGATCAGGGTATAGAGCTTGAGTTCGGCGGATTCCAGGCTCCCGGCCAGGCTTTCCGGGGTGCGGGCCACACTCGTGGGGCGGATGGCCTCGTGGGCCTCCTGGGCGGAGGAGCGGCTGCGATAGTGCGGCGGCTTCGGCGGCAGGAACTCGGCGCCCAGCGTCGCGCTGATCCAGGCCCGCGCCTCCTCCTGGGCCTCGCGCGCCACCTGCACGCTGTCCGTCCGCATATACGTGATCAACCCCACGCCCTGGTTACTGCCCTCATACAGCCGTTGCGCCAGGCTCATGGTCCGGGCCGGCGCATAGCCCAGGGCGCCACTGGCCGCCTGTTGCAACGTGCTGGTGATGAACGGCGGCTTGGGCGAACGGGTCAGCTCCTTGCGCTGAATTTTCTCGACCACGAACTCGCGACGGCTGAACTCCGCCACCAGGGCCGCAGCCTGCTCGGCCGTCCGAATCTCCGCCTTCTCGCCGGCAATCCGCACCAGGCGGGCGGTAAAGGCGGTCCGGTCATCCACCCACTTGCGCAGGCGCGCCCCCACCAGCCAGAACAGCTCCTTGACAAATTTCTGAATATCGAGTTCGCGTTCGCAGACCAGGCGCAGGGCCACCGATTGCACCCGGCCGGCGCTCAGCGCGCCCTTGACCCGTTTCCACAACAGGGGGCTGACCTTGTACCCGACAATGCGGTCCAGCACGCGGCGCGCCTGCTGGGCATCCACACGCGGCTGATTGATCCGGCCCGGGTGCTCGAAAGCCCGGCGAATGGCCGGCGCGGTGATTTCATTATAGGTCACCCGGTAGAAATGCTCCGGGGGGGCTGCGCGCCGCAACACTTCGTACAGATGCCAGGCGATAGCCTCCCCCTCCCGGTCCGGATCCGGCGCCAAGTAGATCCCCTCGGCCCCGGCCGCCGCTTCAGTCAGCTCCGTGATGATTTTCGACTTCCCCGTCGCCGTACGATACGTGGGCGTGAAGCCGTGATCCACGTCCACCCCCAAAGATTTCTCCGGCAAATCACGAATATGTCCCATGGACGCCTTGACCACCACGTCGCCGCCCAGCAGCTTCGCGATCGTCTTGGCCTTGGACGGCGACTCAACCACAACCAGTTTCTTACCCATCTTCAAGCATCCTCTTCATCTGTCGGTCCGGATTTCCCCGCCCACCCTACGGCGTAAAGGAGATGGAGTTTAGCGCCCCGCCCGCGGATTACAAGCCTGTCTTCCACCCCGAAAAATCAGGCCAGGTTGCCGAACAGCAGCAGCCCCTCGCGTTCGACCCGCCGCCAGAGGGCATCATATTCCTGGCGGTCCATGCTGTTAAGGTCCACGAGGGTCACCGAGCTGGGCAGGGCATACCGGCAGGCCAGGGCGGCGGTCAGCACCGGCAGACCGCGACAGGCCGCCAGGCGGGTGCGCCCGTTCTGGAAGAGCAACACCAGGTCAAGCCGGGCATTGACCGGTTCCCCCTGCCGGGCCAGGGAGCCCGTCAGCACGGCGGCCATCGGCCGCGGCCGCAGGTGCTTGCGGATGGTACGGGCCAGATCCTGCCAGAACTGGCGCTCGGCCTCGAAGGCTGGCGCGAGCACCTTGGCCACCCAGTAGTGGCCCGTGTTCAGCCGGTGGCGATACCGCGTACCTTCCTGCCAGCGCTCGACCGCGCCGATGGCGCACAAGGCCCCCAACGCCTGCATGGTGGCGCGGTTGGACAGCCCCGTCCGCCGCTGCAAATCACGGCCGGACAGGGGCGTCTCGGCGCCGTACAGCGTCCGTAATAACCGCAAATGACTCTGCTTGCCCAGTAACCGGTCCAGTGTCTGCATATTCCGCCGATCGCTTTCCGCCTGGCGCGGCCCCACCCCGGCGGGCCACGGAGCGAGACTACCCTTTCCCGCCCCGAAGACAAGAAAACATGCACGGAACATTCCGGAGCCCGAATTCTTAGCGGACCACGAAACGCGCCTCCAAAGGGTTGAAGCAGGTTGGCTTCGGTCTCACCCAGAAGGAACCGGCACGCAATCTCGTCTCGTCCTCGATGACCGGCCGAAGCGGAAGCAAGCAGTGGTCAGTGTTCAGTCGGGCCAGGCTGATCACGGCTCTCCTGTCCCGCACCGTTTGCGTGGGGCGGCGTTACTCCTGCCGCAGGGCGGGGAGCAGAGGACCGCGCATGGCGGCCAGCACGGCCAGGCCGATCCAGGACAGGCTGCCGACCAGCACGCCGGCCAGGGTCAGGAGGAGTCCCCGCCACGGAATCGTGGTTTCCGGCGCCAGCAGCGCGGGCGCCACCGCCACGCCGGCGGCCAGCACGCCGGTCACCATACCCGCCAGCGCCAGCGCGGCATGCTCAAGGAAAAGCATTCGCAGGAGCTGACCGCGGCGAAAGCCCACGGCCCGCAGCAGGGCCAGTTCGGCGCGCCGTTCGAGGATGTTGCGCGCCGCCACAATTCCCAATCCGGCACTGCCCAACAAGACCCCCAGGCCCCCCAACAGCATGAAGATGGACAGGTAGGTATTCTCGACCGCGTTGAATTCCGCCAGCCGCTGCGTGGCCGGGACACTGGCCAGGCCGAGGTCGGCCAGGCGGCGAGTCAGCACGCGCTCCAGCGCGGCGCTGTGTGCCGCGGGCACATCCACCAGCAGCACGCGGGCGCCCCCGAGCGATGGATACCGCTGCATGAGGAATGCTTCCGACACGATCAGATGCCCTTGCAGAATCGAGGGGGCCAGCCCGCCCATGAGCTTGACCTGGAAGGGGCGCCCCTGCTCGTCGGTGTAGGCCAGCGTGTCGCCCAGGGTCCTACCCAGCCCCCAAACGATATCCGCCATATCGGCAAAGGCCGGCACAATGTCGGGGGCGGGGGCCTGCGCAAGCGCCCGCCAGGGATGCGCCGGATCCACGCCGGCGCCCAGGCGTGAAAAGGTGAAGGCGCCGCGCTGGTCCCACGCCGCGGGATCCACCCCGAGCAGGTGCGGCGCCGCCACCCGGTTGAGATTGAGGCAGCTTGCATCATCGCCCTCACGCAGCCGGATCGTCGTGAAGACCGCCTCGTCCACAACGGGATCTGACAATCCGTAACGGGCGCGTCCCCGTTCGCTGTTCAAGTCATGTACGATCGGCAGCGTGGTCTGGCCCCAGAGCCGCCAACCGCCGGTCCCACTGGAGCGCGCCCCCGGATCCCGGACCGTGCCGCGCCGGTTGGCAGCAACCGCCATGACGAGGAACACACCCAGCGCCATCAGGGCCATGCAGGCCACGCCGCGGCCGCGCCGCAGGACCGCCGCGCCCCAGACCAGGCCGCCGCGGGTCGGCGCGCCGCCGGCTGCGTCCGCCGGGCGCCAGCGACCCAGGGCGCCCTGCGCGAGCAGGATCAATCCCGCCAACAGCAGGCTCCCGGATGCAAAAAACGCGCCCGCGGCTTCGCGCCCCTGTCCGGCCGACACCGTGCTGCAAATCACGATGGCCGTCAGCAGCAAGATCCCTCCCGCCACCAATGCCCCGCGCCCCGGACGGCGGTCGGTCGCGTCCGGCTGCTGGTGTTGGAGTTCACGCACGGTCAAGCGCGCCTGCCCGCGAATGACCCAGGCCATGCCCGCCAAGGCCGCCAGGATGACCCCGGCGGAACCGGCCAGCATCGAGACCGGACGAACCTGAACCTGGAAGACCGCAACGCGGACCGCATCCTGCCAGAGGGTCTCGAGGGCCAGCAGGATGAGCGCGTTGTACCCCACGGCCAGTACACTCCCGACTGCCGCACCGGCCACCACCAGCATCAGCCCTTCGGCCAACAGCCCCCTGCGGATCACCGCCGGGGGAATCCCGAGCGCCCGCAGGGTGCCGGTTTCCTCCGCGCGCTGCTCGATACTGAAGGCAAACAACAGGATCGTCAGCAAAACCGCCGCGACGATCAGAAAGAAACTCAGGCCGATGAAAAGCTGACCAAAGTCCACGGCCTCGCGGCTGGCTGCCAGGCCATCCGCCCGGGCGGCCCGCACCGTGAAACCCAGATCCCGTGCCGAAAGGGAGGCGTGCAGCGCCTTGCCAACCGCGTCCAGAGTTGCCTCCGCGCCATGAAACCGCAGGGCGGTATGGACCCCGAACCGATTCCGCCAGAGGCGCTCGGCCGTCGCGTGGGTGAGGTACAATTTGGGCAACGGTCCATAGGCGTCCCAATAGGCTTCGTCCTGGTCGCGCAGGCGATCGAGGTCAATGGGAATGCCCGGATCCCAGTCCCGACAGTTGTCGGCATCGGAGAGCCCGGGAATCGCCGGGGTCAGCCGGCGGTCCTGGGCCGCGACTGCGGCGGTAGACACAATGTCACCGACCCGGAAATCGGCGGACTGTTCCACGAGCCGTCCCCCGGTGTCCACGGCGTAGTAGGTGACCGTCAGGGGCGAGCCGGGCCTGGCGTCCAGATCTTCGGCAAGCCAGTCGTTGATCAACACCTCGTCATCCGGCATCGTGAGCGGCACACGTGGCGGTCCCGCCGCGCTGGCGAACGAGTACGGGGTTGCCCGGTCGCCGGCGGTGATCTGGTTGAGAAAGTACGTGGTTACGGGGCGGACATCCGGCCACGCCCCAAAGGCGGCCTCGGCGATGGCGGGCGGAATGAACACCTGGTCGGAAAGCAGTTCGACGGCGCCGTCCTCCAAGCGCGTGATTCGCAGACCGGCATCCGCCAGGCGCCAGACGTCATCCAGGCGAGCCTGAAGGGATTGGACGGTCGCGCTGCCAGCGGGGGCCTGAATCAGCAGCACGTTGGCCCGGCCCGCGATCCCGAGCTGTTCGCTCAGCCAGGCCAGCGGCAGAAAGATCGTCGGCGGCGGGGTCTGGGTGGTTTTGAGCGTGAAGTGACCGAATGCCTCCGGCGCCTGGATTCCTTGGACGCGCAGGCGCCGGGACCAAGCGTCCTGGTCACGGGTGGCCAGGGTCATGTCGGCGGGCAGTCCGCCCGGCTTGCGCAGGCGTAAGACGAGCCCCTCCCCCTGCCCCGTGAGCCCCAGACGCGCCGCCAGGGCCGGATTGACCCGGCAGGCGCTGCCCGGCAAATGGGGCGAGGCCAGCGGCGCCGGAGCCAGCGCCCAGAAGGCATCCTCAACCCCAACCACCTGCACGGCATTGACCCGGCGCTCCCCCTCCGGCGAAAACACCACCCCGTCCAGCAGCAGCACCGGTACGATCTGTTCACCGGCTCCCGCGCTCAGGCGGGCGGCCAGGTCACTCGCGAAGAGACGCTCCGGCGCGCTCACCACGAAATCCGTCTTCCCCAGGCGCGACAAGGTCAACCGGGTCAGGCTGTGGCGGACCGAATCCCCCACCATCAAGGCCCCGGTCAGCACCGTCGCCGCCAGCGCCGCCCCCAACAGAACCCCCGCATTCGTGCGGCGATAGTGCCACAGACGGCGCCATATGAGCCGCCGCAGGTTCACGACACCAACCGGCCGTTGGCCAGTTCATACACGGTTCCCATCCGCTCCGCCAGTTCCCGGCTGTGGGTCACCACGATTAGCGTGACCCCGTCATCGGTATGCAGTTGGGACAGGAGCTCACCCAGGGACCCGGCGGTGACCTGATCCAGCGAGCCGGTCGGCTCGTCCGCCAACAGCAACCGCGGACGATTGATCAGGGCCCGTACGACGGCGGCCCGCTGCGCTTCGCCCCCCGACAAACGACCCGGCCGGTAATGGCGGCGATCCGCCAGTCCCATGCGTTCCAGCAGGCCTTCGGCCCGGTCCCGATCCGCCTGGCGCTCGGCCCGGGTGTGGCGCTCCGCCAAGGTGGGAATCAATACATTCTCGAGGACGGTGCAGGGGGCCAACAGGTGATGCTGTTGGAATACGAACCCGATCTCGCGGTTACGCACCCGGGCGAGCGCCTCATCGGGCAAGGCCGCCAATTCCCGCCCGCCGAAGGTGACCGATCCGGCCGTCGGCCGGTCGAGCCCCCCCATGATGTTCAGCAGGGTGCTCTTGCCGCAGCCCGAGGGCCCCACCACCGCCAGCGACGCGCCCGCCGCGACGCGCAGGCTGATCCCGTCCAGCACCCGGACGGCAGTGGGCGTGCCGCTCTCGCCATACTGTTTGCGGACGGCATCGAGTTCCAATAGTGACATGATTCCTCCTGATCCTACGCCAACAGCTCACAATAAAAGCGATCCATATCCACCACGAGGCGGGGCAGGCTGTAGGACGCGACCACGGCCGCCCGGCCCGCCCGGCCGTAGCGGGCGGCCAGTTCCGGCTCGGTCAACAGGGGGTGAAGCGCCTTGACCAAGCCCTCTGGCGAGCGGTCATCGTAAATGACCCCGCCACCCGTGGCCTGCACGATCTCCGGGTAAGCGCCCAGGCGGGGCTGCACCACGGGAACCCCGCAGGCCATGGCCTCGATCTGAAAAAGCCCGAACGCTTCGGGACGACGCGCAGGCACCGATAACACACTGAGCGACCGCAGGAACTCGCTGCGCAACGGCTCGCGGTAAGCCTCGACGAAATCTACCGCCGCCCCAAGACCGGCCGCCTCGATACGCGCTTGCACTCGCCTCAGAAATCCCGTCCTGGCGTCGAGCCGCCCCCCGGTGACCCGCAGCCGCAGATGGGCCAGTTCGGGCCGGCGGCGCAAGGCGATGAAGGCCTCGGCCAGCACGTCCAGGCCATAGGGCGGCGTCAGCTCCGACAGGAAACCGAGCGTGGGGACGGACGGCGGGGCGGGCGGCGGGGCAAACGCATCCGTGTCGATGCCGAGGGGAATCATGCGGCACTGCGCATCGGGTAATGCCAGTCGCGGCTGCATGAGGGCGGCATAGGTCGCGCTGACCGGGATGAAACCGGCGACGTGGCGGGCCAGTTCCTTGATCTGATCCCAGCAGCGCTCCCGCCAGGGCGCCGGGAGCGCATCAAGCCAGGTATCCTCATCCTGGAGCGTGCAGACGATCCTGGCCGGAAAGGCCTCCCGCAAGGCGGGCGCCAGCCCCAGCAGCAGGGCGTTGGAAATGTGGATGATATCCGGCGGGGGCTGCGTCTGCATCCAGGCGATCATCTGGTCCAGTTCGCCGCGCTGTCGCCCGTCCCGTCCCGCAAGCACGCTGTACGTCATATCCCCCAGTCCGCCGGCCTGCGTCGTTCCCGCCTTGCCAGCCGCCCAGCGCAAGATCCCGGGGGCATCCAAACGCCGCCGCCAGGCGGGCGGCAGGCGGGGGTAGAGCGGGGTCTTCTGTTCGAGGTAGACGTTGACCGCGCCATAGAAAACCGGCGCCTGGGGCACCGCCCCGTCCGCCATTTCCATGAACGGCAGATACATGGGCACGAACAGCACCTCGTGGCCGGCTCCATGCTGGGCGCGCGCCAGGCCGACGTCCCGCACACAGTTCTGGCAGTAGAAACCGCCACCCGACCCCGGCACAATGTGAAAGATCCTCATGGGGCCTCCCCGAAGGCGTAGATGACCCCGTCGGTCGCGCCCGCAATCAGCCAGCCGTCAACCACCGCCACACCGGCCGTGACCGGACTGCCCACGAGATACGACCAAAGGCGCTCGCCATCGGTGAATCGCAGCATCGTGAGGCGACCGTCCCCGGCCCCGAAAAGCACCCGGTCCCGGGCGACCACTGGCGAGCTGTCAATATCGCCTTGGGCCTGGAACTGCCAGATTTCCTGGCCGGTATCGCGCGCCAGGCAGTGCAGGATGCCATGGCGCCCGCCCGCCAGGACCCGCGTCGTCGTCACGGCCAGGGACGCAAAGAACGCCGGTTGCCCCTCGGCCGCAAAACGCCAGCGGACCTCGCCGGCCGCCAGATCAATGCCGAGCACCTCGCCGCTGTAATGGCCGACATAGGCCTGGCCGTCGCGCAGGGCTGGCGAAGCGGCGACATAGGATCCGGCCGCGATCATGGAAACGAGGCCGCCGTCCGTCAGGCGCACCACGTGAACATACTCGTCACAGCCGCCGATCAGCGCCACGCCATCACCGACCGCTGGAATGCCGTTGACATAGTGCCCGGTCTCGTACACCCAGGCCAGTTCTCCCGAGCTGGCGATGACGGCATGCAGGCGGTAATCGTAGCTGCCGAACAGGATCAGCGGCGGCGTTCCCGGCGCACAGTTCGCCCCGCCCATGATCTGACCCTCGGCGGCATAGACCCACCGGCGCTGACCGGTCGCCGCCTCCAGGGCATGCAGGTTGCCGTCACTATCGCCGACATAGAGGACTCCGTCGGCCAGCAGCGGCGCGGCCTCGATGCCGGCCTGGGCCGCAAACGTCCAAAGCGGTTCGCCGTCGGCCAGCCGCAAAGCATGCACGTTCCCGTCGGAAGCCGCGACGTAAACCACCCCGTCATGGATCACCGGCGAGGCCAGCACCCGCGCCTGCGTGTTGAATTGCCAGCGCAGAACCGGCTGCTCAGGCGCGCGGGCCGGCGTGGTCCCGGTCAGGGCCGCATCCCCGCGGGCAATCGGCCAGGAATCCCCCGTGGCGCTCAGGCGGTCCGCGCCCCGCCCCACCGGCGGCAACAGCAGCCACAGCAGACACGCGAGTCGGCCACCCACGGCAATGGCTAAGCGAGGCCCTGGCCGGTCTTGACGGTAAGGATCTTTGAACACCTGCGCAGTCAGGTCGGAATCGGCGGGCGGCAAGGTCAGGGCGAAGTTGTTGACGGCCCTGCCCTGGCGTTTGTGCAATCCGCTCTCGATTTGCAGTTCAAGGATTTCCCGACTCCACCCGTTTTCGGCGGTGTATCGGGCGTACCATAGACGCTCATCGGGATCGGCAAGTTTCTCAATCAGCGCCAGATTGCTCCGCCAAGGCAATTGTGCAACGGTGCGTTGCACAATTGCCCGATCCGGCCAGGCATCCGCAAATTTCCGCATGTACTTGAGATTGCGTGCCGACAACCCCTGCATCTCCGGAAACTCCTCCCGCAGGTCCGCGGAGAGGCGGTCAATAACCTTTGCGCCCCAGCCTTCCGTCGCCTGGCGGGCCAGAATAATTCGGCCAATCTCCCAGTACATCAGCACCATGGTGGCGTTGGCGGCCATGACAACGCGCACGCGCTCGCTGCGAATGCGGTTCTTGATGTCGTTCAGTGTCGCCACATAGTCCGACGGCATGCCTACATGCGACGGTGGCGCGGGAAACGAGGCGGCGTCGCGTGTGCGGCCCCGGCTACCGCGACACGGCACGAGTGCGCCGCCAACCGCGGTGGACGCGCGTTTCTTCTTACCCGCCATAGCCAATGTCCTCCAGATTAACCCAGGAGGCTCTTGCAAAACCTCCAGCGGACGACACGGAGGTCGTCCCTCCATTTGAAACGCGCGGGCCTTGAACTGATTTCTGGAGGGTCGGGCTCCGTCCCGACCGATGACCAGGAGGTTTTGCAAGCGCCTCAAGCTGTTGCATTGTGTTCATTTTGCAGGCTGTAACCTACCACCGAATATCGGCGGGCGCAATTGCTTTGCGACACAGATCCTTCTAAGAAACCGGCCTTTTCTTGACTCCGCCACGCGCTGGACGGCGCTGCTCGGCGGGCGCGCCGGACAGGGCGCCGGTGGGACAGGCGGCCACACAGGCTGCGGCCACGCGGCCCAAGCCCGCTGCCAGCGACTGGTTGAAGGGCACCCCGACCCGGACGTCGAAGCCGCGCCCGATAAACGTCAGTCCCAGGGGTTCCCGGGCGGCGGTCGTGATCCGGATGCAGATTCCGCAGGCGATGCATTTGCCGGGTTCATAGGTGATGTGTCCCTGCCGTACGATGGCGAGGCCGCGCC
This sequence comes from Fidelibacterota bacterium, assembly GCA_021734645.1. Classification (GTDB taxonomy): domain Bacteria; phylum Verrucomicrobiota; class Kiritimatiellia; order JAIPIQ01; family JAIPIQ01; genus JAIPIQ01. The sequence goes on from JAIPIQ010000013.1 coordinate 20,312, forward strand.
GCGCGGTTGGCTTCCAGCCATACGGGTTGACCCGGTAGGCGGTGGCATACTGGCGCAACCGGCAATCCGTCGCCTTGCGACAATCGCAATGCAGGCAGCGCGCGGCCTCGGCGCGGGCCTCCGCCGCCGTATAGCCGGCCGCCGCGTCGGCGGGGACCACACGCGGGCCAGGGCTGGCATCGGCCAGCAGGACGGCGATTTCCGCGGGATCAAGGGCGCCGGTCAGCCGGTGGTCGTATTCCCGCCGGGGATCGGACGGCGCGGCCCCACGCAACATCTGATCAACCGCCAGCGCCGTCGCCCGGCCTTGCCCCACCACCCGCACGGTCAGACGCCCCGGCGACACCGCATTGCCGCACGCGAAAACGACCGGATCCGCGGTGCGATGGGTGTGGCGGTCAACGGCCAGACCGTGCGGACCGCATTCCAGCCCCAACCGTCCCGCGAGGTCGGGCGAGACCTCACCCCACGCCAGAATCACGGCATCGAACTGCTGCTTGAGTTCCTCGATCGAGCGGTCGGCCCCCAGCGTCACACCCGTCTCCAAGCGTAACCCCAGCCGCCGGATTTGCATGATCTCGGCCGCGAGCACATCCGGTGGAAGCCTGTCGTACAGTTCGGGCGACCGCAAGCCCCCACCGGGCAGGGCCTCCTTCTCGAAGACCGTGCAGGCGTGCCCGGCGCGCATCAGCGCATAGGCGGCGGCAAGACCGGCCGGTCCGGCCCCCACGACTGCGACCCGGTATCCGCTGGGCGCGGCCATCTCCGGCAGGTAAGGGTCTGCGGAGGCCAGGTCGGCATCGGCCACGTAACGCTTCAACAGGCAGATCCCGACCGGTGCGTCATGCGCCCCGCGCCGGCAGATTTTCTCGCAGGGGGCCGGGCAGATTCGCCCCAGTGTGGCCGGCAGCGCAATATGGCGCTTCACGACGCGCACCGCGGCCCGCCAGTCGCCCGCCGCAATCTGCCGCAGCATGAGCGGGATGTCCATGCCCGCCGCACACGCGCGGCGGCAGGGGCCCTCGCAATCACCGAGATGATCTCCCAGCAACAGCTCGAGGGCCATCCGGCGCGCCTCGATCACGGTCGCACTGGCCGTCGCGATTTGCATGCCTGCCGCCACCGGGGTCGAGCAGGCCGGATGCAGGATGCCCGTCCGGCAGTCCTCGACCACGCAGAGCATACAGGAGGTCACGTGCTCGAGCCCTTCCCGCCAGCAGAGGGTCGGGATGTCAATGCCCAACCCCCGGGCAGCCGCCAGCAGGTTCTGTCCCTCGGGCGCCGTCAGTTGCTGGTTGTCAATCGTCAAGGTCGGCATGGGGCACGTTCCTCGCGGGGGGGCGAATTCGGGGTCCATTGGCGGCAATCCCGGTCCCCCACCGTCCACACGATGTAATCACAATCGCCCCCGACGGACAAACCCGCCGACAGGCATCGCAGCGTATGCACTGATCCGCATTGATCACATGCTGTTCATAAGGGGTAGACGGAATGGCATCCGCCGGACAGTGCTGCGCGCACCGGGTGCAGCCGATGCAGTCAGCCGTCACCTCGTAGGCGATCAGCGCCTTGCATTGTCCCGCCGGACAGATCCCGGCGATGTGCGCCTCGTATTCCGCGCGAAAGTAGTGCAGCGTGGTCAGGGCGGGATTGGGTGCGGTTTTGCCCAGGCCGCACAGGCTGCCCCGTTTGACCATGGCGGCCAGATGCTCGAGTTCATCCAGATCGGCGGCCTTTCCTTGCCCATGGCACAGGCGTTCGAGCAGTTCCAGCATGCGCTTGGTCCCGATCCGGCAGAAGGTGCATTTTCCGCAGGACTCGTGCTGGGTGAACGCCAGGAAGTAGCGGGCGATTTCGACCATGCAATCGGTGTCATCCAGGGCCACGAGTCCGCCCGAGCCCATCATCGCGCCCACATCAACCAGGGCCTCGTAATCAATTGGGGTATCGGCCAGTCGCGCGGGAATACAGCCGCCTGAGGGCCCGCCGATCTGCACGGCCTTGAGTGCGCGCCCGCCCGCGATCCCGCCGCCGATGTCGTCAATCAACTGGCGGATCGTCATCCCCATGGGCACCTCGATCATGCCGCCGCGCCGGACCTTGCCGGCCAGGGCGAACACCTTGGTGCCCTTGCTGCGCGCGGTCCCGATCGCGGCGAACGCCTCGGGGCCCTGCCGCAGGATCCACGGGACCAGGGCGAACGTCTCGGTGTTGTTCACCAGCGTGGGACGGTTGTACAAGCCGCGCTCCGCAGGCCAGGGGGGGCGCATACGGGGCATGCCGCGCCGGCCCTCGATCGAGGCGATCAGGGCGCTCTCCTCCCCGCAGACGAACGCGCCGGCCCCCTCCATGACGGTCAGGTCGAATGCGAATCCGCGGCCCAGGATATCCGGCCCCAGCCACCCGGCCGCACGACAGGCCGCCAGCGCGGCGCTGACCCGCTGGATGGCCAGCGGGTATTCCGCCCGGATATATAACACCCCTTGCGACGCCCCCACCGCATACCCGGCAATCAACATCCCCTCGATAATCCGATACGGATACGATTCGAGCAGCATGCGGTCCATGAAAGCCCCCGGATCGCCTTCGTCACCGTTGCAAACAACATACTTCACCCCGGCCCCCGCCCCCGCCCCCGCGCGCCATTTGCGGCCCGTGGGATACCCGCCGCCGCCGCGCCCGCGCAGCCCGCTGGCGTCAATCTGATCGAGTACGTCCTCCGGACGCAAAGCCTGCAACACCCGGCGCAAGCCCTCGAATCCCTGCGCGGAGACGTAAGCCGCCAGATCAACCGGATTGCATTGTCCGCAGGACGCGGTGGCGATATGCACCTGGGGATCGAGATAGGAGGCGATGCCCGGATCGCGCGTGTTGGCGGCGAAGCGGCGGGGGCCTGTCCAGGCGGCGTCGGTATAGAGCTTCTCGAGGCCGCGGCCGACCGCCTGTCGCAGACGGTCGCGCCGACGCGGGGCGGGAAAATGCGTGTGCAGGATGGTGGGGATGTCTTCGACCCGGACCTTCGTGTACAAAGTGGGGGGCTGGTCCGGCAGCGCGACCTCGATCAGCGGTTCCTCATACGAAAGACCGAGGCAACTCACCCGCTGGATGCGCACGGGCGCGCGCATCGCCGCGACGCGCTGGTGCAGCGCGGCTTCGATCGTCGCAGCCCCGCTGGCCACGCAGCAGGATCCCATGCCCACCCGGATGTCACCGGCCACCCGGCCGGGCGGCATCTGCTCCGCCCAGGCCCCGCGGCCCCCGTCACCTTCACGCCGCAGAAAATCTTCCAGGATACCCCCCACGTTGTCGGTGGTCGCATAGCCATAGATCACGTCGTCCACCTGCACGACCGGCGCCAGCGTGCAACAGCCCAAGCAGTTGACCGCCCGCAGGGTAAACCGATTCTCGTGGTCGGTGTCGGTCCCCTCCGCCAGCTTCAGGTGGCGGCGCAACGCGTCCAGAATGCGCGGGGCGCCTTTGACATGACAGGCCGTGCCCACGCAGACACTCACCATATGCCGCCCCGCCGGCTGGTGACGAAACTGGGCGTAAAAAGTCGCCACGCCGACCAGGGCGGCCGCCGTGATTTCCGAATGCTCGACGATATAGCGCAGCGCCGGTTCGGGCAGGTAGTTGTAATGGGCCTGCACACCCTGCAAAACGGCGATCACAGCCCCACTGTGCCGGCCCTTTTCATCCAGGATCCGGTCCAGTACGGCGGGATCAGCGGGGATCTGGGCCGGGTTCAACATTATTCGCTCCCGATGCAGAACAGGTGTTGATCGCCCCGGATGTACAGGCGCCTCCCCACAAACGCCGGGGTGCAGACACTGGGCTCGCCCAGGGCGGGTTCGGCGATCAGCTCGAAGGTTCCCGCGGCTTTGAAGATCCGCGTTTGCCCCTCCTCCGTAACCCAGTACAGGCGATCCCCGGCCAGAATGGGCGAGCCATAGCCGCCCGCCGCGAACTCGTGTTCCCAGACGACCGTGCCGTCCGTTGCGTCAACGCAGGAGAAGACCCCGTAGCTTGTGGGCAGAAACAGATAACGATCGGTGGCCACGGGGCTGCCGGCATCCGGGAGTTCCATCTCGGGCGTCGCCCAATAGGTCAAGCCGGTGTCGGCATTCAACGCGACCGCCTGGGCATACTGGTTGGCGACGAACACCCGGCCGCCGGCATAGGCCGGTGACGATCCGATTTCACCGCTCAGGACGTCCCGACTCCAGCGCTCCTCTCCGGTCAGCGCGTCATACGCGGCCACCATGGGGGCGGCGGCCAGAATCAGGTTCATGCGCCCGGCGCTTTCCACCAGGATGGGCGAAGCCCAGGAGGTGTCCGCCGCCCGCGGCCGCGTCCAGCGCGTCCGCCCGGTCTCCACCTCGAGGGCCATCAACTGCGCCCCTCCGAAATGGTCGAACTGCACGAACACCGTATCGTGCCAGATCAACAGGGATGAGGCATGGCCGTAGAGGTTGTCCGGGGTGCCCAAATACCGGGCCCACAGGCGGCGGCCCTCAAAATCGAGCCCGAGAATAACGCCGGTACCGAATATCGCGATGACCCGCTGGCCGTCAACCGCCACCGAGGGCGCCGCATAACCGGTGTCGGCCGTTACCTTCGGCGGCTGGCCGGGGGCGCCCGGCACGTCGTCGGCGCCGGCCGTCCACAGCAACGCCCCCGTATCCGCGTCATAGCAGTATACTTCGCGCGTCTGCTCGTCGGCCCCGGTCAGGAACACGCGCGCGCCCCATACCACGGGAGAATTGAAACCGCGCCGCGGTACCTCGGCCTTCCACCGCACCCCCTCCCCCGTGCGGCCGTCCCACGCGATTGGCGGCTCGGCGTCGGGCGCCCACCCCAATCCGCCCGGTCCACGGAACGCGGGCCAGTGGCGCCTGAATGCCGCGGACCCGGCCGGGGCCTCAACGGGCGCCGCCGCAACCGAGGGAGGCAAGACGCCGGTCTCCGTCACGGCAGGAGACGGATCACTGACAAGGGCCTCCCGCCCGGCAATCAGGTAAACGCCCCAGGCCGCCATCATGAGCAACACCCCGCCAACCGTGATCATCCGCCGGGCGCGTGCCGCCCCCGACCAGGGAGCGGCGAGTCCGGGGCATCGCTTCAGGTCAGGCAGTCGCCGATTTCCGGCGGTCATCAGGTACAGCGATACGATAAACACCAGGCCGGCCACCGCCAGCAGAATGCCGCCGGTTCGGATCTGCCATTGCCGCACGAAGAAAGCCCGCCGCGCCAGCAAGTCCAGCTCGCGCACCTGCTGCCGCAGCTCGGCATTGTCGGCATCCTGAGCAAGCTGCGCGCTCAGCGTCCGGAGCGCCGGCGAGTCCAGCGGATCCACGGCGCGCAGCAGATAGCCATTCAACAGCATGATGCTGGAGACGATCATCAGGAAGATCCCGGAGACCACCGCCAACCGCCGGCCCAGCCGGTTAGCCAGGGACGACGCCGAATCAGGAGCAGCCGGCCCGATGGTCATGGCGACGCCCGGCCCCCGGCCGCGGGTGGCACCGGACAATAGGAGAAACAACGCCCACAACTGAAACAACGAGCCCGGTCCGGCTCATAGTCCGTCCGCGAGCGCCAGATGGAAAGCCCCAGCAAGCGGGCGACAACGGTCATTGCCAGGAGGGCGCCGAGGAGCAGACCGCCGACCGCGAACCGCCCCTGAATCAGGCGGGCGGCGGCATAGAGATCCCCGGCGGGCAACCCCGAGGTAAAGAACGCCCCCCGCGCCAGGCTCATTTCATCAAACGCCGCGGCGGATTCCCGCTGCAGATCGAGCGCCAGTGCCACCTGGGG
>JAIPIQ010000014.1 GCA_021734645.1 Fidelibacterota bacterium
CGACGAAAGCGCGCATTCGGAGCGCGAGGCGGCCGAACGCATGGATCTTGGGTACGGCGCGATTGCGCTCAAGCCGATTGCCAAGACCCTGAGCCAGAGCCTGCGGATCGCGCAGCAGGCGCACGCCCGGGGGATTCCCTGTTTTTGCGCGGATCTGACCGTCAACCCGATCCTGGTGGATTGGAACAAGAACGTGGCGGCGCGCCTGGCGCCGCTGCCCGGCCTGCGGGTCGGGGTGCTCGAAAGCAACGGCCACCAGCATTACCGGGATTGGGAGCGGATGCGGGCTTTTCATCCTCGGGCGGACGCCCCCTGGACCCGAATCCGGAACGGCTGCTTTCCGTTGGGCGATGATTTTTATGCCACCGCGGGCGGGATATTCGAACCGAGTGCACACTACCAGGAGTTGGTCCATTCATGAATTTGCATAAGGAAACCCGGCCCGAGGATGCCCCGCCGCTACGGTTTGCCGTCGTCGGCTGCGGGATGCTGGCCCAAAGCCAGCATTTGCCGAATCTGGTCCGCTCGCGGCAGGCCGCGCTGCACACCTGTTGCGACCTGTCGCCGGAAATCCTGGCGCACTGCCGCCAGGCGTTCCACCCCGCCAAAGTCTCCGCCGATTACCACCAGGCCATTGCCGATCCCGAGATCGAGGCGGTGTGCATCGCCACCACCGAGAAGTTCCGCTTGCCGGTGATCGAGGCGGCGGCGGCGGCCGGCAAACCCGTGTATTGCGAGAAGCCGGTCGCGCGCACGCTCGCGGAGCTGTACGCCATTCAGCGGCTGGTCCGGGCCGCGGGCATTCCGTTCTGCGCCGGGCATAACCGCCGCAGCGCGCCGGCCCTGCTGGACGCCCGCAAGATCTTTCGCGCGCACATGGAGCAGCCGCGGCCCTGCCCCTGGCGGTTCGACCGCGAGGGGGCGGCCCGGCCGCCGCGGGCCGACGACGGCACGGCGGCCATGGCCGTCCGCGTCAACGACGACTGGTACAGTTGGAAAGCGTGGGTTTTCGATGCGGCCCAGGCGCCCCACGGGCCCATGCTTTTCGAGATGACGCATTTCACCGACATCTGCAACTGGTTCCTGGCGGCGGAACCCGAGGAAGTGACGGCGCTCGAACAGGGGCCGCTGGCCAGCGGGATCGTCGTGCGGTATCAGACCGGCGAACTGGCCACGCTGATGATGACCGGGAACGGCACCTTCGGCTACCCCAAGGAATTGTACGAGCTGTTCGGCCGGGGCGGGGCCGTGATCATTGACCATCTGCTCGAAGTGCGGACCGCCGGCCTCGCGGACGTCCCCGCCCGCATGGTCTATCCGCTGCTCAACGACCGCCACCCGGATGTGGGCGCCGAGGGCGGGCTCGCCGGCTGGCTGGCCAAGAAGCAGGCGGCCTGCCAGGACGCCGTCGAACGCGGTGATCCCATGCTGAGCTTCGCGGCCGAACCCGACAAGGGCCACGCCCGCGCCCTGGACCGGTTCGTGGACGAAATCCGGGGCCGGGGACCCCAGGTCTGCGGCATTGACGAGGCGGTGGCCGCCACCGAAGTGGCCTTTGCCGCCATCCGGTCGGCGCAGGAAAAACGTGCCGTGCGCATCGAGGAACTGCGCCCCCGGTAAAGCCCGCGGGAAGGGGTCAGCCCATGCCCACGGACGTTGAGCGCCGTTCGCCGGACCGGCATTCGCCGGAGGTGCTGTTGCTGGCGGGCGCCGTTGGTGCGTCCGACGACCCGTTCTGGTTGTCCCTGGCCGCCAATTTGCTCGAACGCGGCGTGTATTTTGTCTGCGACGAGCAGCAGGACTTGCCGGTGGAATGGCCGGCGGACTTGAGTGGTTTGCGCGCGATCCTGGTGAGCGCGGACGCCTGGGCGGCGCTCTGGCGTTCCGGCGCGGAAGCGCGCGCGCGGGTGGAGGCGTTTCTGCGCGGTGGCGGTTACCTGCAGGTTGTCGCGCCGCCGGCGGGCGCCGCGGGGCTCGATGGGTATTACCGCAATGTGCTCTATGATGTGGACAACCAGCACCGGGTCATGACCCTGCTGGGCCGGGCGCCCAAGTTGGGTCTTTTCCCCGCGGGGCTCAGGCAGCGCCAGGAAAGCCGCTCCGCGGCCGCGTTGCTGGCGCCCATTCGGCGGCAGTTGTTGGCGTACCTGGCCCGGCCCCGGCCATTCAATGAATACCAGTTGCACTGGGGCAAGACCGCCGCCGCGCTGGCGGCCCGGGGAGACGAGGAGGTGGCGGCAGCCTATGCCGCGTTCATCCGCGGTGTATTTGACGGCCCGTACCGGCCGCGGCATCACGATCACCTGGGAGCGCTGTTCGGCGCCGCGTGGCTGGCCCGGGAAAGGAATGATCATTCCGCGCTGGAAGCGGCCCGGGGGCCGCTCGACGCCTACCTGCGCGGGGGCTTGCGCGTGGATGGCGTCCACGCGGGGAGCACGACCTGGGACGAGCAGCCCCGCGTCCTGAATGAGCCCGCCGCGCCGGAAGCGGCCGCCGGGGCGTTCCCGCATCCGGGCGCGGGGCGCATGCTGTGGACCGAAACGCTGCACATGCAGGCCGGACCCCTGGCAGCGTTCGCCCGCGCCGCCGGGGACACACGCTATCTGGACGAGGCCCTGCGCCTGGCCGAAGCGCTCCGTGCCGGGTTGATCCGCCCGGACGGCCTGTTCATGCATGCGGGCGAAGACGGCCGCGCGCGTGGTGGCGCCTGGGGGCGCGGCCAGACGCATGCGCTCTACGGCCTGCTGTATATCCTTGAGGAACTGCCGCCGGGTCATCCAGCGCACCCCGTCCTGGTGCGCGTCCTGGATGACGTCGGGCGCGCGCTGCGCCGGTACCAGGATGCGGACACCGGTCTTTGGCGCAACCTTGTCCCGCACCCGGATGCCCGCGTGGAAAGCTCCGCCACCTGCGGGATTGTCGTGGTCTATGCCCATTGCGTCCGCGCCGGCTGGCTGCCGCGGGCGGATTACCTCAAGATGCTCCAGCGCGCCTGGCGCGGGCTGCGGTGGATGTATTGGCGCGGCGGCTTGGGCGCGCAATGCCGGGGTAGCTTCATCGCGCCGGACGCCGCGTACTACCTGGGCCGCCCACAGGGATGGGCCTGGGTGCCGCAATTCGCCCAAGCCCTGCGGGACATGTCCGCGATTGAACAGACCGACCCCCGGCGCGCGTCCTGAGCGCCCGGAGGGGAGGGGCGGGGCCAGGGGCCAGTGATCGGTGACCAGTGATCAGTGGGGCTGAGATCGTGCGGCGTCCGCCGCACGATCTGATTTTTCGGGGGCGGTGAGAGAAATCGAGGCATTGGGGACGCAGAAGTGGAGTCCCCCCAATCTTTGCCGTGAGCCTCGTCGCGAGCTTTGTCGGTGCGGCAGTTTCTTTCTCACAAAGGCACGACAAAGCTTGCGTCATGGAGTCACCAGAGGCTTTTGCGAAACTTTTCGTAGCATGGGCGTCCTGCCCATGAAAGGGCCTCAGCGGCAACTTCTCTGTCCGCCCCATCGAGCACGGGGTCGTGTGTTTTGCATTGCCCCCCGTCGGGAACCCGCCTAGGGTTGTTGCCTGGCCGACAGGACAGGAGGACACGAGATGAGCCGGAAGATACTTTGCATTGGGGCGGGATATGTGGGCGGGCCGACCATGGCGATGATTGCGGCGCGTTGTCCCGATTATCAGGTGACGGTGGTGGACATCAATGCGGCGCGGATCAAGGCCTGGCAATCGGATCGGTTGCCCATCTATGAACCGGGTTTGCTCGAACTGGTGCGCGCCGCCCGCGGCCGGAACCTGTTCTTTTCCACGGATGTGGCCGCCCAGATTGCCGCCAACGACATCATTTTCGTCAGCGTCAACACCCCGACCAAGACCTATGGCCAGGGCGCCGGCAAGGCCGCCGACCTGCAATATTGGGAGAAGACTGCGCGGGAAATCCTGGCGCATGCCAAGACCGACAAGATCGTTGTGGAGAAGAGCACCCTGCCGGTTCGCACGGCCTATGCCATGGCCCGCATTCTTAACACGGGCGAAAAGGACGTGCACTTCGAGGTGCTTTCCAATCCCGAATTTCTGGCGGAGGGCACGGCGGTCAAAGATCTCGAGCGGCCGGACCGGGTGTTGATCGGCGGTCGGGACAATGACCGGGGGCGGCAGGCGGTGCAGGCCCTGGTGGATATCTATGCGCATTGGGTGCCGCGCGAGCGCATTCTGACCACCAATGTCTGGTCCAGCGAGCTGTCCAAGCTGGCGGCCAACGCCTTGCTGGCGCAGCGGGTGAGTTCGGTGAACAGTCTCTCGGCGCTCTGTGAAGCGACGGAGGCGGATATTGCCGAAGTGACGCGCGCGGTGGGCATGGACAGCCGGATTGGATCCCGGTTTCTGCAGGCGAGCGTGGGCTTCGGCGGGTCCTGTTTCCAGAAGGACATTCTGAACCTGGTGTATTTATGTGAACATTATGGTTTACCGGAGGTGGCGGCCTACTGGGAGCAGGTCATCAAGATCAACGAGTATCAGCAGGACCGCTTCGTGCGCAATATGATCGCGCGCATGTTCAACACCCTGAGCGGCAAGCGCATTGCGGTGTTCGGCTTCGCCTTCAAGGCCCATACGGGGGACACCCGGGAGAGTCCCGCCATTCGGGTCTGCCGCCGGCTGGCCGAGGAGCGCGCCGAGGTGGTGGTGACGGATCCCCAGGCGCTGGGAAACGCCGCTCACGACCTCGAGGGTTTGCCCGGCATCGTCCTGGAACCGGATCCCTATCGCGCCGCGGCCGGCGCGCACGCCCTGGCCATCCTGACCGAATGGCCGGAATACCGCACCCTCGATTTCGCCCGGATCCACGCGGGCATGGCCAAGCCGCCGTTCCTGTTTGACGGCCGCAATCTGCTTGATCACCAAGCCCTCTACGACCTGGGCTTCAACGTCTTTTCCATCGGGCGCGCGCCCCGGTCCCACGTCTGAACATGAAGCCGTCAACCCGTGCGGCGCGCCTGCGTGGGGGGCTGGCCGGTATGGCGGCGGTAGGCCTTGGCGAAGACATAGGGATCGCGGTAGCCCACGCGGTCGGCGATGGCCTTGCAGGGTAAGTGCGTGTAGCGCAGCAGGCTTTCGGCGGCCTGGATGCGCAGTTGTTGCCGATATTGCATGGGCGTGACGCCCATTTCCCGGCGGAATTGCCGACAGATATGCTCGGGCGCCGCATGCAGGGTCAGCCCCAGCGCGGCCAGGGTCAAGGCCGGATCGGCAAAGCGCGCTTCGAGTTCCTGGCAGGCGCGCGCCACCAGGGAACGCGGAGCCTGCGCCTCCTCCTGCGCGCCCAGGAGCGCCAGAAGCCCGATCATGTTCCGGGCGTGATCGCAGCCGTCCGCCGGCGCCCGCCGCAAGCCATGCCCGATCGTCTCCATTCGCCGCCGGATGCCATCGGCCATCTCCGGCGCCGGCCAGGACCGGTCAGCCAGGCGCACCGCCCGTCCCAGGTAGGCGCTCAGGAGGGCTTGAAAAGAACATTTCAGGCTCGATGTCTGCGCCCGGAGCGCAAAGGTCAGGGCGTGATAGGTGACCCGCCCGCCCGGTGGCGTAAAGCAATGGGGCTCGTTGGGGGCGGTGCACACCAACAGCCCGGGGCCAACCGGGTGCGTCTGCCCTTTGAGGCGCAGAACGCCGCGCCCCGCCAAGTAGTACACCAGGTGGTACACATCGTGGACATGTTCCGCCCGCGGGCTCCGCCGGCTTACGTGCTGCTCCCAAAGATGAGCGCTGAGCAGCTCATACCGGTAGCAAACCCCCTCCTGAAACAGGTCCAGAAAATGCGGGCCATTACGGGGCTGACCCGATGCGACGTACCCCACAGTATCAATTTTGGACAAGTGCATGTCAATTCTTTCCATTGAATAATTGCCTAAAATGAACCAATGATCAAGTGAAAACATACTATAAGGAAAGGGAATATCATGGCCAATGCTTATGAAATGTTGCCGCAGGCGGAAAAAAGCGCCGTGGATCGCCTGCTGGCGGATACCCGGGCCAACCAGGGCCTGGCGCCAGTTGATCTCGAGGCCTTCTGGCGCGACCAGGAAATCGCGCGCGCGGATCCGTTCGGCGCGGATATTCCCCAAGTGCCTCTGGGCGCCATCTGCAACTGGGAATGCATTTTCGACGAACTGGGCATCGCGCAGGACTGGTGGCGCTTTCTCTATGCAGACCGCGCCTGGGCGCTCGAGATCAGCCGGCGATACAACGACCGCGCCGAGCAGATCGTGGGCCGCAGATTGCTGTCCGAGGAACCCGATCAGCCTGAGCGCCAATGGCCGGAAGTGAAGGCCCTGCACGATATTTTCGAGGCCGAAAACGTGTGGGAGGGCGGCGCCAACGGCAGTTGGTGGCTGCGGCCGGCGGCGGGGACACCGGCCGAACTGGCGGCGCTGCTGGACCGGGTGGAAGCCCGGCTCGAGACGCTGCGGGACTTCATGCTGCCCGCCAACTGGGAAGCCGAGCAGCGCCGCCTGCGGGCGCTGGGCGTGCCCCCGCCGCTCTATCGAGCCCAGCGCGGTCCCTGCACTTTCGCCTGCTCAATCTACGGTCCCGAAAACCTGCTGCTCCTGGCCTATGACGATCCGAAACTCTTCGCCCGCTTCAGCGCAGTCCTGGGCCGGGCCATCCTGGCCCGCGCCCGCGTGTTGGATGTCGAAGCCGGACTGACCCCGGAGACCGCCCAGGGACGCTGGGCCTGGGCCGATGACAATTCATGCCTCTTCACGCCCGCCATGTACGAAGTCTTCGCCATGCCCATCCATCGCGCGGTATTCGGCGCCTACGCCCCCAAACCGGAACATACCCGCTACCAGCACAGCGATTCCAATATGGCTCACCTGCTGCCCCTCCTGGGCCAACTCGATCTCACCGGCACGAATTTCGGTCCCACCCTGTCCGTGGCCGAGATTCGGCGCCACTGCCCGCACGCCGTGATCGAGGGCCAGTTGGCGCCCTTTACATTCAGCCGGAACGACGAACCCAACCTGGTTGCCGAATTCCTGCGTGACTTCGGTCAGGCCCGCGCCGACCGCGGCCTGCGCTTCGCCACCGCCGGCTCGATCAACAACGGCAGCCGACTGACCGGTATGCGCCTGCTCATGGCCGCCATCCAGCGCCACGGGCGCTATGCGTGATGCCGGGCGCAGGGACAGGGGGAGTGGCCGTAAGCAGTGATCATTGACCAGTAAGCAGTGATCCCGTCTCCTCATCCCTGTCCATCCGTGGTCCATTCTGAATTGGACGTTCGATGTTCGACGTCACAGTTTGGCTTGAGTTTGGCGTCCTACGCCCGTATATAGACCCTGATCCGTGTATCCCGCGCACCCGCCGCGGAACACCGGCCGAACGGGGCGTAGCGCAGCCTGGTAGCGCGCCAGCTTTGGGAGCTGGATGTCGTGGGTTCGAATCCCACCGCCCCGACCAGTCGAGCCTGGCCCCGGCGGCGGATCGGTTCGTCACGGCGCGGGAAAGCCCCTGCCGTCGGTTTTTCCGAGACCAAGCGCTTTCAGGCGGGAACGGAGGGTGGTCGGGCGCAAGCCGAGTTGTTCGGCGGCCCCACCGGGTCCGTCCACGCGGCCCTTGCTGATCCGCAGGGCGCGCAGCAGGTTGTCCCGTTGCAGTTGCTGCCATTCGGATTCGGGGATAACCCGGACCACGGCCTGCCGCGCGGGACATGCGCCGGTTGGTTGTGCGCCGGGGGGGGCAAGCTGACTGGGCCGGCCGCGGGACAGGATCATGGCGCGTTCGACTTCGTTCTGCAATTCACGGATATTGCCGGGCCAGGCGTAGGCCAACCAGGGGGCCAGCAGTTGGTCGGAAAGCTCCGGTATGGGCAGTCCCATTTTGCGCGCGGTTCGGGCGGAAAAATGGCGGGCCAGGGCCGGCAAGTCCTCGAGGCGGTCGCGCAGCGGCGGCAAGGTCAACGGAAATACGCTGAGTCGGTAAAAGAGATCTTCCCGGAAACGGCCCTGGCGCACGGCCTCGTGCAGATCCCGATTTGTTGCCGCAACGATGCGTACGCTTGTCTGGCGGGTCCTTTCTTCGCCCACCCGTTCGAATGTGCCCTCCTGCAGAACGCGCAACAGCTTCCCTTGCAGCCCCATGGGAATCTCTCCCACTTCATCGAGAAACAAGGTGCCGCCGTCAGCCAGTTCAAAGCGGCCCACCCGGTCTTTTACCGCGCCGGTAAAAGCGCCTTTGACATGGCCGAAAAACTCGCTTTCAAAGAGTTCGGCGGGGATGGCCGCGCAATTCACGCGAATGAGCGGCGCCTGGGCCCGTGGGCTGAGCCGGTGCAGGTGCTGCGCCAGCAGTTCCTTGCCTGTCCCGGATTCCCCGAGGATGAGTACGGCGGCTTCCGTGGGCGCCACCAGCTCCGCTTGGGAAAGCACGCGCCGGAAGGCCGGCCCGTTACCGATGAAGCCTCCGGCGGGGGCTTCGGGTTCGGCGATTTCCGCCCGCAGTCCCTCGTTTTCACAGCGCAACTGCTCGCTGAGCTCGCGGATGGCGCTCAGGGAGCGCGTCTGAAAAAGGACGTTGCCGAGACTCTGGGCGAGGATGTTCTGCCAGCGGCAGTGCGCCTCGAATCCTGTTCGGACCGTATGGGCCAGGCCCGCCAGGAGCACGCCGTAGTTCTGGTCCCGGCACGTCACGGGCGAGGCGATGTAGCCGCACAATCCCGCGCGCTGTGCCCAACCGGGATAAGGCATCCAGGTGTCCGGATCCGGTACGGCGACTTGCCGTTGATTCGTAAAAGCGTCCCCGAGCAGAGGATCCCGGCGGGCCGCGGCCGCAGCGTTTCCGCCGACCCGTCGCCAGGTAGCGGGACCGCCTTTCGGGAAGCCTGTACTACAGGCCAGCCGCAGACCTGTTCCGTCGGGTTCCGCCTCCCAGAGCGCCAATCCGGCCAGCTCCCCGCTCATCTTCATCAGCGGATCCAACTCCGCCCAAGCCGCGGCCAGTGATTCCGCGACGCCCATGTTCAGCAGGATATGACTGTAGGTATCTATATCCCGCCAGAGGCGGTGTCGGCCCAGGTGGGCGTCGATCCGGGCCAGCACTTCCTCGTGTTGCAGGGGTTTGGTAAGATAGTCAACGCCTCCTGCGCTGAAACCGCGCAGTTTGTCCACCGTCTCGTTCAGCGCCGTCATGAAGATGACGGGAATGGCGCGGGTCCCGGGATTGGCCTTGAGGCGGCGGCAGGCGTTGAAGCCATCCATGCCTGGCATGAGCACATCCATCAGGATCAGATCCGGCTGCGCCAACTCCGCCTGCCGTACCGCCCGCTCCCCGTTCGTGGCGGCGAGAATGCGATAACCGGCTTTTTGCAGGGTCTCGAATAGCAGTCGGATGTTCTCCTGCTTGTCATCCGCCACCAGAATCGTCCCCAACGGCGCCCGGCGGCCGACCTTTTCCTCCGTATTTGCTTGCATGCCACAGATATGCTGCAAAAGACGACATATCGCAACGTAAAATCGTCGAACGACGAAACTTCATTGCCCGCCGCTTGCCACCAGTATTCAATCATTATGTTGATTATCAAGCACATATAGAATCACGGGCCACTTGGCACGGAGCATGCATAACAGGAACCCGTCACGAAAATCACAGAAGGAGGAACGTGATGAGAAATCGAATGATTACGATGATGTCCGTAGGACTTGCCCTTTGCACGAGCCGGGGTCTGCTGGCGGATGAAGCACAGAACCAAGCGGAGGCGCCCGAGCCGTCTTCGTTTTGGCAGGCGCGGGTTTACGCCTTGGGAGATTCGGCTTTGAAGGAGGGCGCCGCCAGTTACGCCACTAGCCACGTCGCGCTGGAATTGGGCCACCGCCAGTGGCGCTTGGGACTGGAGCGCCAGTTCTTTGCGTGGCGCAGCGCGGCGGCCTTCGTGGAGGAGACGGGCGGGCGTGACCCGTGGTCGTTCTTCAACCGGGTGAAGGTGGGATTCAGCCATCAGTACAGACCGTCGGCGCGCTGGATGGTTGAGATGCTGGCGGGCGGCGCGCTGGGATTCGAAGAGGAAGCGTCGGACAGCTTGACCGGCTACCTGGGCGGCTACGGGTTATGCCGTTTGAATCCGCGCCTGTTCGTGCTGGCCGGGGTCTTTTACTCGCGGCACCAGAAGATCGAGACTGATTTCGATCTGGTCCCGATCCTGGGGGTGGCTTGGAACCCTGGCGAAAAGCGTGGATTCTCGGCCCAACTGGGTCTTCCCGAGACCCAAGCCCGCTGGCATTTCACCGAGCGCACCCGCCTGGTGCTGGATTTGAACACGCTGGGAGGCGGGGTAACCCGGCTGGCGAACGACAGTCCGGTACGGGAGCGTGGCTACGTGGAGCTGTCCAATGCCTCGCTGACCCTGCGCCTGGAGACGCGGCTTGGGGATGACCTGGATGTATCCCTGGGTATCGGACACAGCGTCCACCGGGAAATGAACATCTACGACAAAGACGGCGGCAACCGTCGGTCGGTGGATATCGAACGGGGCCCCAGCATCGAAATCGCCTGTCGGAAGCCATTTTGAACACATGCCTAGAAGGAGTTGACACCATGAAGACCGAACCTGAAAACAGACCTGCCGACCTGCGGCCGCGCGACTTGCTCCCGTTCTTCGGCCTGACCTTCCTGATCGCCTGGGGCATCCTGGCGCTCTATATCTTTGCGTCGGAGATGATGGTCCGACGGTTCGGAAATCTGACGGGCGAACATCCACTGTTCTATCTGGCGGTCTACGCGCCGGCCATCGCGGCGTTGGTCCTGGTGCTCCGCCGACAGGGCATACCTGGCCTCCGGCGCTTTCTTTCCCAACTGCTGGTCTGGCGTTTGCCGAAGGCCTGGACGCTCTTTCTGATCGCGGGGCTCCCGATCCCCTTCTTCCTGGGCGCGCTGGTCCAGGGTCATTTGAGTGCCTGGGCGCTCGACGCGCCACGTTCCCTGCTGCCGCTCATGGGCATGATGTTGATCAAGGGCCCGATTGAGGAGCTCGGCTGGCGGGGACTGGCCCAGCCGCTCTTGCAGCGCAGGATGCGCCCGCTGGCCGCCGCGCTGGTGCTGGGCGTTGCCTGGGGGCTTTGGCATTACCCCGCCTTCCTGCTCAGCGGAACCCCGCAAAGCGCCTGGCATTTCGGGGCGTTCTTTGTGGGCACAATCGCGCTGAGTGTGATTGTGACCGCCCTGTTCAACCTGTCCCAAGGCAGTCTCCTGGTGCCGGTGCTCTTCCATTTCCAGATGATCAACCCCCTCTGGCCGGACGGTCAGCCGTTTGACACCCTGTTCTTTGTCCTGCTGGCGGCGGGGGTCACCTGGCTGAACTGGAAGTCAATGTGGGGCGGGGTGGACGCGGTAACCAAGGTCTGTCCCGGGGCTCTCGCGGGCGGTTTGTCATGAACGCGCTTGCCCGGGCCGCGTGCGTTGTGTGCTTGAGCTTGTCCGCCATTGCGGAACCAGGCCGTTCTCCGGAGGATGCGCTACGCGCGGAGCTGGAGACGCTGCGCCGGGAACTGGACTTTCCGGGGGCTACGGCCGCTTTCGTGCTGCGGGACGGAACCTTCGGCGAGGTCGCGGTGGGGCTGGCGGATCGTGAGACGGGAGATCCCATGACCCCGCGGCACGGCCTGCTGGCCGCGAGTATCGGGAAAACCTTTGTCAGCGCCGTCGCGCTGGCGCTGGCGGCCGAAAACCGACTGAACCTGGAGGCGCCCATCTCCCATTGGCTGGGCCAGGCGCCTTGGTTTTCCCGGCTGCCGCAGGGCGCGTCAATCACCGTGCGTCATCTGCTCACGCATCGCGCGGGTGTGCCGGATCATGTTCACCAGGCAGACTTCAGGGCGGCGTTACAGCGGCGCTGGCGGACGGACGCCCCCCCGTTCACCGCCGAGGAGCTGATCGGCTTTGTATTGGATCAACCGGGAGCATGCCCCCCCGGGGCAGGATGGGCCTATAGCGATACAGGCTACGTGCTGCTGGGGCTGATTCTGGAGGAGGTGTGCGGCCGCCCGCTGTATTCGGAGGTAACAGCGCGTTTTCTTGAACCCCTGCGCTTGACGCGCACCCGTCCCTCCAATCAGCGGCTGCTACCCGAGCTCGCGCCCGGATACACAAACACCCGGAATCCCTTCGACTTTCCGGTCAAATCCACCGATGAAAGGGGGCATTTACGATGGCATCCCGGGATCGAGAATTTTGGCGGCGGATGGGTAAGCAACGCCGGAGATCTGGCGCGTTGGGGCGCCGCTCTGTATGCCGGCGAAGCCCTTCCCGGGGCGGCGCGCGAGGAATTGCACCGTACGTTCCCCATCACGAATGAGCCGGCTGCGCCCCGGTATGGACACGGTGTGAGCCATTATCCGGAAGGCCCCCTGGGGCCAACGTGGGGGCATGGCGGCTGGATTCCCGGCTATGTGTCCAGCCTCCGCCACTACAGTCGCCACGGGCTCACCGTGGCCTTCCAAATCAACACCGATGCGGTGGCATCCGCAACGAACTGGCTGACGGAGATGGAACTACGCCTGGCCCATGCACTGCTCCCCTGAACTTGACACCCACCTTCATGACCTCTAACGCTATCAAACATGAAACTGCCACGATCGGTATGGATGCGCAGATTTCCATTTAAAGTGGTGATCTTCCTTGGAATGGTTCTCCGGCTTTGGGCAGACAATGCGCCCGACGGCGCGGCCGCCTTGTGGCGGGCCGCCTCCAGCGATGCGGCCCGGCTTTCCGGCACGGTCAGCGCCCTGAACAACGATTGGCACGTGGAGCACCTGGAGGGCCGATCCATATGGCGGCGGACCTTGCCCGAAATCACGTTCTCTGACCCGGTACTCGTGCTGGCGAATCTGCGGGCGGACCGGGTGGAAGTTGAACTCGCAGGAGAGACGCTGTACGAATTCGGCGAGCTCCGGCCCGGCTTGGCCGCGCTCCGGGCCGCAAATGCCTTGCATTGGATCCCCATCCCGCCCCACGCCGCTGGCAGTGAATTGCGAATCCGGACCTATGCGGCCCGGAAAGAAGATCCGGCCGTTGCCCCCCCCATGGCGCTCTATGCCGCGGCGACCCCCGTGATGCGCCACTTGCTCCGGGCCGCGATCGGCCGGGCCGCCCAGTCGCTGTTCTTTCTCTTCGTGGGCCTCTACGCCGGCTTGGCCTGGGTGGTTCGCCGCCGCTACGGCATCCGGTTCTCTCCCTGGTTCTCCGGCCTGACGATCAGCGCGGGCCTGGCCCTGTTGACTGCCACGGTCATGGAGTTCCTTCCCCCTGTCTACGCCGCGCGCGTCTACTACGGCGGCCTGCTGCTGATTCTGCTTTTTCCAGCGGCACTCTGGCGCTTCATGGAAGAGTCGCTGGGTGCAGGCCCCGGGCAAATCATCCGCCGCTGTTGGCAGTTACAACTCTTTGTCGCGGCGCTTTTGTGGTTGCCGGATGTCCTCGGGCTGCGGCCCTTCGGCGCAGGCGCCCAACTGGCGGGCAACGGCGTGCTGGCGTTGCAACTTGGGGTGGGCCTATGGATGGGCGCACGATACGCGCGCCGGGGCGACGCCTCACAACGATGGATCGCCCTCGGGATCCTCCTGTTTTCCCTGGCGGGGCTGCTCGACATCGCCCGGACGCTTCTCTGCCCACCCCTCTCCTTTGAGTTGTATCCCATCGGGCTCCTGAGCCTGGTTCTGTTGCTGGCCTATGATCAGGAGCGCGGCGCGGGCGAGGCACAACGGTTGTTGCGCCGCCAGGCCGAGGCCCTGCACCGCCAGCAGACTCATCTCGAAGAGCAGGTGGAAGCCCGCACCGCACAGTGGCGCCAGGCCAGCCGCGCGGCCGAGGCCGCCAGCCGCGCCAAAAGCGAGTTCCTGGCCAACATGTCCCACGAACTGCGCACGCCCCTCAACGCCATTCTGGGCCATGCACAGTTGTTGCGCGGCGACGCGGCAGCGCCCCGGATCAACCGCGAGCGGGGCGAAATCATTCGCCAGAGTGGGGAATACCTGCTCACCCTCATTGACGATGTGCTCGATCTGGCCCGCATCGAAGCCGGACGGCATGAGATCCAGGCCGGTGAGGTTGATCTCCCCGCTCTTCTTTCCGGTGTGGTCGCCATGCTGCGCGAGCGCGCCGAGCGCAAGGGCCTGACTTTGCAATTCGAGGCGCCAACCCCGCTGCCGGGAGTCATTGAGGCCGACGGACGCCGGGTGCGCCAGATTCTCATCAATCTGCTGGGGAACGCCATCAAGTTCACCGAACGCGGCCATGTGCGACTGGAGGTATCGCACCGGGATGCGCATTTGGAATTCAGCGTCAGCGACACCGGCCCCGGACTGAAGGCGGACGACTTGACTCGCATTTTCGAGCCTTTTGAACAGGGTTCGACGGCGCGCGCAGGCGAGGGCACCGGGCTCGGGTTGTCGATCAGCCGCAATCTGGCCCGCCGGATGGGTGGAGAGATAGGCGGGGAGTGTCTCCCGGAAGGCGGCAGCCGGTTCTGGTTTCGCCTTCCCTTCCGGGTCATCGAGGGACAGTCCCCGGCGTTGCCCCCGCAGGGGGATTCTCCATCCCGCGCATCCACGACCATTCAGGCGCCCCATCCGCTGCCGGCCGACTACACCCCCCTGATCAAAGCCGCCCGCATCGGTGATCTCGCCACGGTACACGACGAGATTCCCCTGTTGCGTAGCCGCCATCCACGGCACACGCTCTTTCTCGATGAACTGGACCGCTTGGCCAAGGCTTTCGAGATTGATAAACTACAGGGCGCGCTTGCCCCCCCGGAGATCCCTGGCGGAGTAGGGACACAGAAATAGTGGCGGGATGTCGTTGGCGGAGTAGGGACACAGAAATAGTGGCGGGATGTCGTTGGCGGAGTAGGGACACAGAAATAGTGGCGGGATGTCGTGGGTTCGAATCCCACCGCCCCGACCAGTCGAGCCTGGCCCCGGCGGCGGATCGGTTCGTCACGGCGCGGGAAAGCCCCTGCCGTCGGCTTTTCCGAGACCAAGCGCTTTCAGGCGGGAACGGAGGGTGGTCGGGCGCAAGCCGAGCTGTTCGGCGGCCCCACCGGGTCCGTCCACGCGGCCCTTGCTGATCCGCAGGGCGCGCAGCAGGTTGTCCCGTTGCCGTTTCGGAAAGCTCCGGTATGGGCAGTCCCATTTTGCGCGCCATTCGCGCTTGAATCCCGGCCGGCCTGCGGTATCTTGAACGCATCGCAAGCAGCCTCTCACAGGCCAACACAAGGAGACCCGGTCATGGGCGACGCAGGCAAAAAAGACAAGGGCGGCAGAGAAGCCAAGAAACAGGCCAAGTTGAGCCCCAAGGAAAAGAAGCAGCAGAAACGGGATAAGAAGAAAATCTCGATCTGAGTCCGACCCGCCAGCCGGGTGTCAGGCTTCGTAGGTAAACAGCTCGCGGAGCGCGAGGTTCGTCCCCGCGGCCCGATTGAAGGCCGTGAGGACTGTTGTCTGGGCGTGGCGTGTCAGGCGGCGGCCTTTGCAGGCCCGCGCCAACATCTTGAACGTGAGGCCGACCGGAACGGCCGCCACCAAGTCCGCCGGTTTCAAGCCGCGCTCCGCCAGCAGTTTCGCCAGGGGTTGCGGGCCCAGGTTGCGTGCCAGCGTATCCAGGTTCAGAGCTGCTTCCGTCATGGTCGTCCCGCCTTTCCACAACGAATCCTGAGCCCCCGGTACCCAATGCGTCCAGATTTAAATTCGATAAAACTTTAAGGAAGTAGGGGCGTCACGGGGGTGGTGGCATGAAGGGCTGGGGGTCAGGTGGTGAGCTGCCGGGGCGGGCCCGAAACTGCGTCATCGTGACTCACTAGAAGAAAGACCAAGCGCGGTGCAATAGCGCCATTATGTCTCGATTCGGGCCGGCCAGCATGGAATTGCAACGCCGGAGAAATCGTAACTGAAAATGGGGGATCAAGGAACCGGATTCTCCGAAATGGATGAATAACCGTTCATTTGCAGGCATTTGCGGAACGTTTACCACACCGATGGCGGGGTGTTGCGCGGGTGTCTCAAGCGGCATGCGCGTATTTTGGCCCGCAACCTGCTTTTTAGTGTTGGCAGAATAGAGAGGTAACGATGCAATTGGATAAATTTACGATCAAAGCGCAAGAGTCTTTGCAGGCGGCCCGCGGGTTGGCCGAGCAACAGGGCCAACCGGAGCTGCGGCCGGAGCATTTGCTGCTGGCGCTGGTGAATCAAGCGGACGGGATCGTCCCTGCGCTGCTCGAGCGGCTGGGGGTGGGAACGGCGGCGGTGCGGACGGAACTGGAGGCCGGGCTGGCGAAGTTGCCGCGGGTTTCGGGGGGCAGTGGCGAGGCCTATTTATCGAGGGCGTTGCGTGAGGCGCTGAATGCGGCCGAGGAACAGGCGCGGAACATGAAGGACGAGTATGTCAGCGTCGAGCATCTGTTCCTGGCGTGCATCGGGGTCAAGGAGAACGGGTTGGCGCAGCGGTTGGCGAAGTTGGGTCTGGGGGCCGAGGCGGTGTTGAAAGGTTTGCAGGCGCTGCGCGGGAGCCAGCGGGTAACGGACCAGGCGCCGGAGGACAAGTATGAAGCGTTGAAGAAGTACGGGTTGAATCTGACGGACTTGGCGCGGGCCAACAAGCTGGACCCGGTCATTGGCCGGGACCAGGAAATTCGGCGGGTGGTCCAGGTGCTGTCGCGGCGGACGAAGAATAATCCGGTGTTGATCGGCGAGCCCGGGGTGGGCAAGACGGCGATTGCCGAGGGGTTGGCCCAGCGGATTGTCCAGGGCGATGTGCCGGAGGGGTTAAAGGACAAACAGGTGGTGGCGTTGGACCTGGGGGCCATGCTGGCGGGTGCGAAATACCGGGGCGAGTTTGAAGACCGCTTCAAGGCCTTCATGAAAGAGGTCATGGAGGCCGGGGGGCAGATCGTGCTGTTCATTGACGAATTGCACACGCTGGTGGGCGCGGGAGGCGCCGAGGGCGCGGTGGATGCGTCGAATATGATCAAGCCGGCCCTGGCGCGGGGGCAACTGCGTTGCGTGGGCGCCACCACCCTCAAGGAATATCGCAAGTACGTCGAGAAGGATGCCGCCCTCGAGCGGCGCTTCCAACCCATCGTGGTCGCCGAGCCCAGCGTCGAGGCGGCCATTGCCATTCTG
Source organism: Fidelibacterota bacterium (assembly GCA_021734645.1). GTDB lineage: Bacteria > Verrucomicrobiota > Kiritimatiellia > JAIPIQ01 > JAIPIQ01 > JAIPIQ01. The sequence continues at coordinate 17,154 of JAIPIQ010000014.1, forward strand.
CGCGGTCTGCGCGAGCGCTACGAAGTCCACCACGGCGTCCGCATTCAGGATAGCGCCCTGGTGGCCGCCGCCCAGCTCTCTCATCGCTATATTGCCGACCGGTTTCTGCCCGACAAGGCCATTGACCTGATTGATGAGGCCGCCAGCCGCCTGCGCATGGAAATTGACAGCCTACCCACGGAGATTGACGAGGTCGAACGCCGGATCCAACAGTTGGAAATCGAGCGCGAAGCCCTGCGCAAGGAAAGCGACGCGCCCGCCCGCGAGCGCCTGCGGCTGATCGAAAATGAGCTGGCCGATGCCCGCGCCCGGAGCGCCGATATGCAAAGCCACTGGCGGAAAGAAAAGGACGTCATCGGGCGGATCCGCTCCCTGACCGAGGCCCTCGATCTGCTGCGGGCCGAACAGGAAACCGCCAAGCGCGAAAACCGGCTCGAACGCGCCGCCGAGATCATGTATGGCCGCGTGCCCCAGGTCGAGAAGCAGATCACGGCGGCCCAGGCCGAGCTGGCCGAGCTCCAAAAAGACGTTCGCATGCTCAAGGAGGAAGTGGATGCCGAGGATATCGCCGAGGTGGTGGCGCACTGGACCCGGATTCCGGTCAGCCGCCTGCTCGAGACCGAGCGCGAGAAACTGCGGACCATGGAACAGCGCCTGGGGCAGCGGGTGATCGGCCAGACCCAGGCGGTCACGGCTGTGTCGCGGGCTGTCCGCCGGGCGCGCGCCGGCCTGCAAGATCCCCAGCGGCCCATGGGCTCCTTCATCTTCATGGGCCCCACGGGTGTCGGCAAAACCGAACTGGCCCGCGCCCTCGCCCAGTTCCTGTTCGACGACGAACACGCCCTGCTGCGGGTGGATATGTCCGAGTTCATGGAAAAGCACTCCGTCAGCCGCCTGATCGGCGCGCCGCCCGGCTATGTGGGCTATGATGAAGGCGGCTACCTGACCGAGCACGTGCGCCGCAAGCCCTATTCGGTCATTCTCTTCGACGAAATCGAAAAAGCCCATGCGGACGTCTTCAACGTTCTGTTGCAGATTCTGGACGACGGTCGCCTGACCGATGGCCAGGGCCGCACCGTGGACTTCACCAACACCCTGATCATCATGACCTCGAATATCGGCGGCCAACTGATTCATGAAACCCTGGCCGCCCAGCCCGAGCTCAAGACCGACGATCCGGGCTACGAAGCCCTGCGGGAACAGGTGCTCGATATCCTGCGACGTCATTTCCGGCCCGAGTTTTTGAACCGGGTGGACGACCTGATCGTTTTCCACAGCTTGACACGCGAGCAGATCGAGGAAATTGTGGGCCTGCAATTGGAACGGGTCAACCAATACCTGGCGGAGCGGCGCTTGACGCTGACGGTCAGCGCGGCGGCCCGGCGGCAGTTGGCGGCCGAGGGCTATGATCCGGCCTACGGCGCCCGGCCCTTGAAGCGGGTCATTCAGCGCCGGGTGGTGGACGCCCTGGCCGAGCGGCTGTTGGCGGATGGGGCGCCCGCGGGCAGCGCGCTCGAACTGGACTATGACCCGGAGCGCGCCGCCTGGATCTGGCGGCAGACCGAAACCTGAAAGAAGGGAGCGCCATGAGTACGGAACTGCAAGTCGAAATCCGGGGGCTGTTGCCGACGCCCAACGGGGTGGGCGTGCTCTTGGGCGCCGAAGACAAGGTGATTTCCATTTTCGTGGACCATGCCGTCGCCGCGGCCATCACCATGTATCAACACGGCATCAGAAGTCCCCGGCCCCTGACCCACGATCTCATGGCCAACCTGCTCGCGGGACTGGGCGCGCGTATCCAAAAAGTGGTAATCAACGACCTGCGCCAGGAAACGTTCTATGCCCGGCTCTGCATTCAGCAAGCCAATGAATTGGGACGCAACCTGATCGAAGTGGATGCCCGGCCCAGTGACTCGATCGCCCTGGCCCTGCAAGCCGGCTGCCCCATCCTCGTCAGCCGCGCCGTCTGGGAACAAGCCGACGACATGACCTGGGCCCTCGCGCAACTCGAAGGCGACGACAACCCCGCCCCAACCTGAACGCCGCGGAATCGCCTTCGCGCGCATGACGGGGTTCAGCAACCTGAAAACGTATGTCGTGAAGGTCGGAAAGGGCATGGAAATGATGGCCACCACCACCAGCAGCTCAATCAGTGTAAACCCGCGGCGTCTCATGGCGCCCTGCACCGCCCCGTTTCCATTCATCCACGTTATTTCCATCCTGGGCAGGACCCTTATCGCGCGTTCTTGAGGACAGCAACAGTCCCCCGCGCAAAAGGCATCTCAACTTGCTTGACAGCATGGCCCTCCGGCTGGTGCCGACAATGACAAACGATTAGAAGGGAATGGTGTCTGTCCCCCTTGCTTCCTCGCTCCTATCTCATGGCAGCCACACGCGCGCCTCGTTCTGTTTGAGCTCGAAAATCCCGGTGTCGCCGGAGGTTGCGCTTTCCAAGAGATCGAGTGAGACAATCCGGCCGGCGCGGGGGTTGCCGGGGTGGGCGAAGGCCTCGCGCTCGAGGCGAATGACCGCCGAGCCCGCCTGCCGGGGTGCGGCCACAATCAGCGCCGGGCCGGCCGGGCTGTCGTAGCTGTAGGCCACCAGACCGTCGCCGGTTTCGATGGTGAAGCCCTGGTCGTCGCGGAAGCGGCCATGGACGGTCCGTGCGGCGCAGTGCTTTCGCAATTCGGCGAGCTGACGCACATACGCGCCGAGTTCGGGCACATCTCCGAGGGTTCCGGTGAGCGCGTCCACGGCCAGGAAGAGGTGCAGCCCCATGGCGAAGGCCTGGCAGGCCAGGCCGCAGGCGGCCTGCGGCGCGCCCGAATCCACCGAGATGACGCAATTGAAAACGGTTGTCGGCAGCGCGTAGTGCATCTGCCGGAGCATTTGGAGGCCATTCGGATGATCGCTCCAGGCCCAAGTCATCCATTGATCAATCACCTCCGAGCCGAACACATCGCATTGTTCGCCCATGATCGCCGCGTCGGGATGCCGATGTTTTAACTGGTCGCGCGCGTTCCGGATGAGGTCCAACGTCGCCGCGTAGGTCATTTCCGGGACGCCGCCGGCTTCTTTCCGGCTGTAGTCTGGAAGATACTCGAACGGTTGGTCGTAGAATAAGGACGTATAGCCGAAATCGAGATACTCGGCGATCAGGCGCGCCACGCGCCGGCGATATTTCTCCGAAAAGGGGCTGAAGACCTGGCAGCCGGGACCGAGATGCGCTGTTGGATAGAATTTGCCGGGGATATGGGCCACGGGCCAAGTTTCGATCTTCCCGGTGCCGAGCAGCGTTGCCTGCATATCTTCGGCCAGATGCTCCACTTGAAAAACCTGGCGCAACGGATTCATGAGTCGGAAATTGATCAGCGCGCTGACATCGCTGCCGGCGTACACCGCAGCCTGAATCGCTTTTGCCAGCGCAGCCTTTTTTTCCGCCGGGTATGCGAGGACATCCTCTTCCGGTTGGTAGGCGGTGCCATAGACGCCCATCGTCAAACGGTCCCAGACGCACAATTCGTGCACGCCACAGTTCCGGGCTTCCGCGGCGATGCGGGGCAAGTCCGCCACGGCGTTGTGCTGAGAACCGTCGAAGCCCTCGAACCACACGTGCAGCGAGCCGATGGATTCCCGCAGGCGACGATTGACGGGTGCGGGAGGAATCCTGGTCTCGGCCCAGGCGCGGTAGCGGTCGGCCGTGCGATGCCAATCGCCGTTGTGGGTGGCGATCCCGATTTCCGGACTGGTCCATTCCTGACCCGCAGGAATGTAAGCATAGAAGCCCCAGAAGAGCGCGGGCGTGCAGGCGGCGCCCTGGAAGCCGGCCAGGTTTTTTATGGCTGAGTAGCATTGCCGGGGGTGGCTTTGATAGTTGATGAAGGAGACGCCGCCCTTTTCTCCAGAAATATCCAGCCACGGGACATGGGTTTGAACCGGGAAATTGCCTTCGCGCTCCTCCCCGAAACCGTTCGCCCAGGCGATCCGCCAGTCAGCCGACAACGCGGCTGGAGCGACCGGCGCGGCGCCGGGTCCAAGCAGCACGCGGTCCCGCGCGGGATCGCCGGGGCTCTGCCAGCCGACAAGCCAGGGGAAGCAGGCGCCGGTCACCGCTTCGCATCCGCGATTGACCACGCTCAGTTTCAGACGAATCTCGTCGGCGCCCGCGGGCGCCGTGACGAAAACGTCCACCTGCAGAGCGACCTGTTGTCCGGCAACCGTAAAATCCGCGTAGCGCAGGATCTTTCCGTCTGCCTGCTCGCTCAGCTCGAAGGTTCCGGCCTCCGCAGGCGTGACCGCCCGGCTTGACCAGGTCGGAGTGGGCACGATGAGGTGGAACCATTTGGCGGAATCCGCGCCCGCCTCGAAATAGGTTCGTTTGGATGCCGGGTCACCCAGGCGGCTGATTCCGTCGCGGGTGAATTCGATAGCGCTTTGTTTTGCGGTGATTTTCATGATTGTTCTTCTCTGCTGCAGGTGCCGTCGGCCTTGGCGGTGAGATGGTGGCGCTGGCCCAGGAACTGGATGGTCGCGGACATCTGGCGCCAGCCCGGCGGCAGGGCCGGGGCGAGGGTGAAATCCTGGCGGTCGCGTCGCAGGCCGAGGAAGCCGTCCACGAGGGCGGCGGGCACGGTGATCTGGTCGCACAGATAGGGTTCGCTGCCCCAGCCAAAGGGTTGGCCATCCATCGTGAAGGAGTTCTCGCCCTCGAACCAGTTGGTGCGTCCGGCGCGGTCGGCGAAGCGTTTCAGCCGTTCCCAGGCGCCGGCGGCGTCGCCGCTCTGGGCGCGGGCGACGATTTCCCAATAGGTCCAGGTCAGGAGCATGCCGCCGTTCTGATATTTGCCGAAGCCGCCGCGGGCCACCCCGCCGGAGCACATTTCCTGGGGCACAGGCCAGAGCAGATCAAGCGTACCTTCGCCCCGATAGCCGTTTTCCTTTTCCAGCACGAGAATCCGACGATTGGCCGTGTCCAGCATTTTGACGGCCTGTTCTTTCGAGGCGAGCCCATGGACAATGGCGGGATACTGCACCAGTGACATGAAGTGACCGTGTCCAACGCCGTCGTTGTCCACCCAGTCGAAATAGGCCGGGTTGTCCAGACCACATGCAGCATCGTTCCAGAATAGGCGGTTGAACGCGGTCTGCACCTCATCGGCCAGCCGGGCATAGCGCGATTCCTGTTCCCGCTTGTCTACGGCGGCGGCCAGCCGCGCCATGGCGCGCAGTGCCGCGTAGTAGAAGACATTGTGGTAGGCCAGTGTGCCACTGGCCTTGATGCCGTCGAAATACCAGTTGGGATGAGCCGCCGTGGAGTCCATGCTCCAGCCGACGAGCCCGTCATTGGCTTCGGCATTCCGGACGAGCACTTCGGTGGCCTGTGCGAGTGGGTCGAAGTGCCGCCGCAGCCAGCCGGTGTCGCTGGTGTGCAGCCAGTATTTGTCGGCGGCCAGGGGCAGGGAATACTGGTAATCAACGAAGACCTTTCCCGGTTCGTGTGTGAAGCCCCAATCGAGGCGACCGTCGGGGAGGAGCGCGGCGAGCCGCATTTCGAGCGACTCGCGCAGCGCCTGCGCGACCGAGACCGGCCGGGATGACGCGGGCTGCGGTCCCGGCACGCCGGCGGCCATGGCGATGGCGACCAGCGCCGGGGTGAAGCCGACGCGCCAGCCATCGGTCTCGTTCCCGAAGTCGTGCCGTTTCATGTCGCAGAGCGTCCCGCCGTTGAGCAGGCCGTTGTAGTAGCGCCGCAGGTTCTGCTGCACCGTCGCGTCCGGGATCTCCACTTCGAGGTTGTAGCCGGTCTCCGTCTGGGGGTGAGCGGCGAGCGTCAGGGCGGTGCATTCGACCTGTCCGGCGACCGCGGCGAACGATTGTCCGGGGGCGGCCACGGCGCCGATCTCCGAGAAGTTGTCGTAGCTACCGCGGCGGTAGAGGTGTCCGCCGGTGGCCACGGCCAGGTCGGCGTCCAGTGGAAAGCTGGGGTAGAGCTTGATTACGGCCCAGGCATCCCTGTCCTTGACGGTCACGCAGAGATGGCGGGCGAACGGCTCGGCGGTTCGTCCGCCGGGGGTGCAGAAATAGTAGGCGCTCCAGAACCCGTCCAGTCCGTCTCCGGCGAACCAGAGCGAGGTGATGACGCCATTGCCGCCGGGGTTCGGGCGCTCGTTGCGGCCGCGGGCCGTGCGGATGTCGGTAACGTTCGGGCGGCTGTTGAAAAACAGCGCCGGGGCCCCGGAGAAGACGCCGGAGAACTCTGCTGCCCAGCGGCGCTCGATCCGCCAGGCCAGCGCGCCATCCGTCATGACGCCGATCTCCCAGTCTTCGGTCAGCGGCGCCGCTTTCCCGTTCCCCGCGACGAGCTTGACGCCGCTGAAAGTGAGGCGGCCGTTCCGGCGGGCCACCCGATGTCCCGTCGAGTGACGGCTTTCATAGCGCACATCGTCGGCGCCGACAACATAGCTGATCCCGCCTACGGCCCAATCAAAGCCGTCCCTGGCGGGCGGGTGCAGGTTCAGGAGGTTCTTGGGCGCCAGCGCGCCGTCGGGCTGACGCAGCCACAGCTCGCGCACACATGGCTCGGATCCATCCACGACGGCCCGTCCGAAAGCGCCTTCCAAGGTAATACCCCGCCTCGCAGTTGCCTCACCTTCTTTTCCAACGAGATTCATTCCTGTTCTTTGGCGCTTTCTGAGAGAATGATCAATCGGTAATTTTCCGAATTGCAGGGTGACGGCGGTGTTGGCGTCGAAATCCAACCCGCCGCGGCTGGGCTTCGACATCCAGAGCATCGGCGTGCCGCTGACCACCGGGCTGTATTTCGCGTTGAATGGGTCGAGCGACAAGAGGTCCCGCACGGTGAGATCCGGGAGAATTTTCTTGAAATAGGTTTCCCCTTCGCCGGTCAGCCAGCGCGGCCGTTCCCGCTTGCCGGCGCGGTCCGCCAGGGTCCAGGCGGGCGAAGCCTGCAAATTGGCCACCGAATCATCGCCAGCCAGGAAAATCGCCCGACCCTGGGCGGCGATCAGATATTCTTCCGGTTCCAGTGGGTCGCCGGGCAATCCGGCGGCCTCCAGGGCCTGCGTTCGGCCGATGAATAGCAGCGTACCCTCGTATTCCTCCGGCAGGGCATCCTCCCTCTTCACCGGCAATTCCACTCCGGTGGCCGCCCGCACAAAATCCCGCAAGTCATCGGCCGCCACCTGCTCGGCGGAAGCAGGATCAGTCGGCAGCACGATCAGCGTAAACGCGGCCCGGCCGCGCCTGCGCCCACAGGGCTTGGGCGGGCCCGCCCGACGCTCGAAGCGCGCGTGGTTGTATTTCAGAGTCCGTAGGGTAAACTCGCTGCGAGGAGCACATCATCATGTTACTACGCCTGAAGAACGAAATCGTCTACCCCGGTGTGGAGATTCACGCCGTGACGCAGGGCGACGCCATCGTTTCCAATATCTACTGCGAGCGTCCCTTCAGCAGCGCGGATGGCGAATCCTTCCTCTTCTTCCGCCAGACGGACCGATCCTCGCCGGGCGACTGGCCCGTCTGGG
>JAIPIQ010000015.1 GCA_021734645.1 Fidelibacterota bacterium
GCACCAACAGGTGGAAATGTGTGGACATGACCTGGTATGACACCACCCGGATGCAGTACAATTGGCTGACCCGCTTGAGAATCCGGATGAACTGCTCCTTCTCGGCGTCCCCCAGGGGCCGGTCACGTTTTGTACCCGCCACCCGGTTGTAGCAATGGGTCCAGGAAGCGCCGCTGACGATCTTGATTCGTGCCTTTCGCATAGTCTCTTTCCTCCGGACGAACACCATGTCCGTCACATAGATAAAGAAACAAGGAGGCATTTTTTCCGGAACTATTTTTTTAGGGAGGGGTAAAGTACGCGCAACACGTTGTCTAGTAACGCACAAGCGAACGAAAAAAAATTGGGCTGGCACCAAAAAAAAGCCACTATTTCTGTGTCCCTCTCCAATTTTGTCCCTCTCCAATTGGCGCTGGGGATTTGGTTTGGTGGCGCCGGGGTTCAGCGGGGCAGGCGGACGCCGAGATCCTGGTTGGGGCGCAGCAGTTCGTGCCATTGGGCCAGGCCGTAGCTCAGGTGCATGAAGGGGATCAGGGCCGCGAGCAGGAGATCGTCCGGCCGCCGGGTTTTCCAGGCCATTTCGGCGGCAGCCAACAGGGCGCCGAGGATATAGGCGCCGAACGCCAGGGCCAGGGTCCAACGGGCCCAGGGTGCGGTCAAGGCCAGGGGCAGCAACAGGACCAGTCCAGCCACGGCGAGGCCGGGCAGCAGCGTGGTGAGTTCCCAGGGCGCTCCGGCGCGAAACAGCCGGATACGCGTGGCGCCATAGCCCCAGATTTGCCGCCAGAAACGGCCTGGTGATTGGCGCGGATAATGCCACACGGCGGCGCCGGGCACAAAGCGCAGGCCCTGGCCGTTTTGTTGGGTCCGGTAGGCCGCCAGCAGCTCCTCGCCCGGATAGAAGCCGGGATCGAAGCCGCCCAGTTGTTCGAAGGCGTCGCGGCGATAGACGGCATTGCAGCCAATCACGCGGCTCCAGGAGATTGCAAAGGCCGCGCGGTCTCCCGCCCGGTAGCGATGCATGACATATCCCGCCGCCCGTGATGCCAGCGCCAATCCGGCCCACCGCCCGAACCGGTTCAAATCGTCGGGAATCAGGCTGGGGCCGCTGACCAGGCCCACGGACGGATCGGTGAAGGGCGCCGTGATCCGCGCGGCCCAGTCCGGCGGCGCCACCACATCGTCATCCAGGAACCCGAGCAACGCCCCGTGGGCGGCGGCGGCGCCGGCATTTTTCTTGCGGCTCGAGTCTCCGGTGGGGAACTCGACCGCCAAATGGCGCAGGTGGTTGTTTGCGGCGCACAGGGCCTCGAGGTCGGCGGCTACGCTGGGGGTATGTACGCGGCCGACTACGATGATCTCGAGGGGGACGGCCTCGTTGAGGGCCAGCAGGGAACGTATGGTCCGCGAGAGGGTGGGGCGGCCGAGGGTCGGGATGATGACGGAAAGGGTTAGTGGCGCGGGCATGTCTAGGACGCAGTCAGCAGGGTGTTGTCAATCAGCCGCACATCGCCGAAGTGGACCGCCAGGGCGGCGAGGGTCGGGGCGTGCCATTGTGCGGGGGCTGGCGCGAGGGTGTGCCAATCGCGCAATTCGGCGTATTCCAGCCGGGCGTCCGGCGCGGTGGCGATGGTGGCGCGCAGGAGGGCTTCGAGCGCGGCCGTGCGGCGCTCACCGCGGGCGGCGGCCTGCTCAATGGTTCTGAGGGCGCGATGCAGGCAGGTGGCCTGGGCGCGGTGTGCGGCCGGGAGGCGGACGTTGCGCGAGCTCATGGCCAGGCCGTCGGGTTCCCGCACGATGGGACCGGGCAGGATGGCGAGCGGGAAATTGAGGTCGCGGACCATTTGTTCGATCAGGCGGAGCTGCTGGGCATCCTTGCGGCCGAAGGCGGCGACATCCGGCAGCGCGAGATGGAACAGTTTGGCGCAGACGGTCAGGACCCCCCGGAAATGCCCGGGCCGGGTGGCGCCGCACAGGCAACTGGCCAGGCGCTCCTCGCAGACCTGGACGCTGGCGTCCGGCGCATAGACCGCGGCGGCCTCCGGCGCGAATACGGTGATGGCGCCCTCCGCGCCCAGCAGCTCGAGATCCCGCGCGAAATCGCGCGGGTAGGTTGCGAAATCCTCGCGGGGACCGAACTGGGTTGGATTGACGAAAATACTGACCACCACGACATCCGCCTGTTCGCGGGCCAGCCGCACCAGGGAGATATGACCCGGGTGCAAATAGCCCATGGTGGGCACCAGGCCAATGCGGCGCCCCGCCCGCCGCCAGGCCAGTGCCCGGGTCTGCATGACGGCCGGATCCCGAAGCACCTCGAGCCGGGACATGACCGGCGGTTCAGGCATAGCTTTCATCCTCGGCGGGATAGGCGCCGCTGGCCACATCGGCTTTATAGGCGGCCAAGGCCCGCTGCGCCTGGGTCCGGAAGTCCGCATAGCGCCGGACAAAGCGCGGCGCCGGATCCGGGGTCAGGCCCAGCAAGTCCGCGAGCACCAATACTTGCCCGTCGCAATCGGGGCCCGCGCCGATGCCAATGGTCGGGCAGGAGACCGCGGCCGTGATCGCCCGCGCCAACGGCGCGGGCACGCATTCGATGACCAGCAGGCTGGCGCCTGCCGCCGTCACGGCGCGGGCATCGGCCAGGAGCTGTTCGGCCTCGGGCGCCGTGCGGCCCTGGACCCGGTAGCGTCCCAAGGCGGCAATGGATTGGGGGGTCAAGCCGATGTGCCCCATCACGGGAATGCCGTTGGCGGTCAAGGCGCTGATCAGCTCGACGCGTCCGGCGCCCCCTTCGATCTTGACCATGCTTGCGCCGGCCTGGCTTAAAAATCGCCCGGCGTTGCGCAGGCCCTGCGCGACGGAGACTTGATAGGACATGAAGGGCATATCCGCCACCACGAGCGCGGTCTGGCAGGCGCGCGCCACGGCGGCCGTATGCCGCAACATATCCGCCATGGAGACCGGTAGGGTGTTGGGAAATCCCAGCACGGTCATGCCGAGGGAATCGCCGACCAAGGCGATGTCAATGCCGGCTTCATCCACGAGGCGCGCGGTGAGGTGGTCGTGTACCGAAAGACAGGTCAGGCGCCGTTGGCCCTTGAGACCGGCCAGGGCCACGGGCGTCCACGGTTTGGGGGCGGCATTCGTTTTCAGGTTGGTGCTCATGATGGCTGACAGCCTAGCCCGGTTGGCCTGGCCGGGCGAGCGGAAAAAATGCACGGTGCACGAGCGGGAAGATGGCAGTGATCAGTAAACAGTAAGCAGTGATCAGTAAACAGTGGTCAGTGGTCAGTGAACACTGCCTGATCGCATGGTGGTAACTTTCCGGTCCCGTCGCCGCGCGGGCGGTTAGGGTGCCAGGGGGTGGGGTCGCAAGGCCAGGAGGCGGGCCTTCCAGGCGATGATGAGAAGGAACGGAATGGGCAGGAGGAGCAGGGACAAGAGCGGTCCGGGAGCCCGTTCGAACCAGAACAGGATTTCGAGGTAGAGGTTGGAGCCATTGCGGGCAGTGGCCCAGACGGCCCAGGCCAGTCCGAGATAGCAGGGGATCGCCTGCAGGAGGATGACGCAGGCGGCGGTCAGGCCGCTTTCGAGCTCGAAGGCGCGATCCCCGAGGCAGCGGGCCCAGTGCCGGGCGGCCTGGGCGACCAGGAAAAGAGTCCAGATGCCCAGGCTCAGGAGGGCGACGGCATGGGCGAGAAAATAGGCGGCTTCCGGCAGGCGCCACCAGGCGGCCATGAAGGGGGCGAGGTAGCATTGGCCGAGCAGGGCCCACAGCAGGCGGCGGCGTGGAGCGGCCAGGGCCTGGGATACCCGCGGGTGGGTCTGGCCCAGGGCGTGGACGCCCCGCAACTGGAGCAGTGAGCCCAGGATGTAGGTGGGCAGGCGCTGCGCATCCCAATAGGGCAGCCGCACGGCGCCGAGGAGCAACAGCCAGAACAACGTGCCGCCCAGGCCCAGATACAGAAAACCGCGGGCTGTGGCCAGATCCTGTTCGTCCAGTCCGCGGATGGGTTCCAGTGGGGCAAGACTCATGTCGTCAGGGATTCCGGGGGCCAGAGATCTTCGGCTTCGAGCCATTCCACGAGGCGGGTCAGGGGCAGGCCGACGACGTTGGTGTAGGAACCGTCCAGCCGGGCGACAAAATAGGCGGCCCCGCCCTGAATGGCATAGGCGCCGGCCTTGTCATAGGGTTCCGGGGTGTTGACGTAGGCCTCGATTTCCGCGGGCAACAGCCGCTTGAACGTGACTGTGGTGCGTTCGAGAGCGGAGCGGATTCGGGGTGGGGCGCCGGGGTGTGCGATCCAGAGGCAGAGGCCGCTGAGCACGGCATGTGTGCGTCCGCTGAGCCGGGACAACATGGCGCGGGCCTCGGTGGTATCGAGGGGTTTTCCCAGGAGGGTCTCGCCGAGGGTCACCACGGTATCCGCGCTGATGATGGCGAAGGGGGTATCGCGGTCGCCGAGGGTGGCCGCCACCGCGCGGGCCTTGGCCTCGGCTACCCGGGGCGCATAGGCCTCCACGGTCTCGTCCGGCAGCCGCGTTTCATCCACCTGGGGCACGCGCGTGCGGAATTGCAATCCCAACGCGGCCAGCATTTGTCGGCGGCGGGGCGACTGGCTCGCTAAGATCAGTTGTGTGACGGGGGCGGCGGACATGGGCGCATCATGCGAGGCGCCGGGAGCATGTCAAGAACGGAAAGGGCTGGACGCCGCGTGCGCGGCGTCGCAAACTGGCGGCCGTCAAAGAGAGGAAGCAGCGCATGAATGCGAAGAGTCAGGAGATGTTGGAGCAGATAGCGGCCTTGTCCCATGAATTCGGGGGGCCTGAGTATGTGCTGGGCGGCGGGGGGAACACCTCTTGCAAGGATGCGGAGTTTCTCTGGGTCAAGCCCTCGGGCACGATACTGTCGCAACTCCGGCCGGCGGATTTCACGGCCTTGGCGCGTGCTGGCATCGAACGGCTCTTCACGTTGGCGCCGCCCGCGGAGGCCGCGGCGCGGGAAAGTTGGGTGCAGGAAGTGATGCAGGCTGCGCTGGCGCCGGGCGCCGCCGGGCGGCCCTCGGTCGAGGCGCCGCTGCACCACGCCCTGGCGGCGCGCTACGTGGTTCACACGCATCCGGCCTGGATCAATGGGCTGACCTGCGCCCGGGACAGCGCCACCGCCGCCGCCCGCCTGTTTCCCGCCGCCCTCTATGTTCCTTATACCGACCCCGGCTATACCCTGTCCGTGGCCGTGCGGGCCGCGCTCGAAGCGTATCGCAAGCGTCACGGACATGAGCCACGGGTGGTCTTGCTCGAGAATCACGGCGTATTCATTGCCGCGGATCAACCCGACGACATCCGCGCCGCCTATGCTGAGATCCGCGCCCAGCTCGAGCGGGCCTATACGGCCGCGGGGGTGCCGCCGACATTGACGGTCGGTCCGCGGCCGACGCCGGAACGCCTGGCGCGGTTGACGGATGCGCTGCAAGCGGAACTGGGGCCGGCTGCGGCGGTGGTGCTGGCCGAGGGTCCTTTTCAAGTGGCCGCGGGACCGCTCTCGCCGGATCATATCGTCTATCAGAAATCATTTCCGTTCGTGGGGGAGCCGACGCAGCAGGCTCTGCGGGTTTTTCAGGCGGAGACGGGCTACGCCCCGCGCATTGTGGTGTTGCCCGACGTGGTGTTGGCATTGGGGCCGAGTGAACAGAGCGCGCGCCTGGCTTTGGCGCTGGCGCGCGACGGCGCGCGGGTGCTGGAATGTACCGCCGCGTTTGGCGGGGTGCGGTATCTCAGTCCGGCGGCGCGGCGCTTTATCGAGAACTGGGAAGTGGAAAGTTATCGCCGCCAGGTGGCGGGCGTTGCCTGACCCGTATGCAAGCGGTGATTCTATGCGGGGGGCGGGGCACGCGGTTGGCGGCGCTGTATCCGGATTGCCCCAAGGCGCTGGCGCCGATTTCCGGGCGGCCCTTTCTGGCCTGGCAGCTTGACTGGCTGGCGCGGGGGGGCTGCGACCGCATTCATCTCGCGGCCGGCCATCGGGCCGCGCAGATCGCCGACTGGCTGGCGGGTCAGCCGCCCGGGCGGGCGGTGACCATCAGCCGGGAACCGCGGCCCTTGGATACGGCCGGCGCACTCGCGCAATGCGCGTCCTGGTTGACGGATGAGCTGGTTGTGGTCTGCAATGGCGACAGTCTCCTGCCTCGCCTTGATTGGCCGGCTTTCTTGACCACGGGGATTCCCCGGGCGGCGGACGCGCGGCTGGTATTGGCGCCGGTCGCCGGGGCCAGCCGCTACGGGGCGGTGCACTGCGATGCGGCTGACCGGATTACGGCTTTCGGCGAGAAGACTGCGCGCGCCGCGGGCTGGGTCAACGGCGGTGTGTATTTGCTCCGGAAGAAACTCATCGAGACCTGGCCCGCCGATGAACCCCTGTCGCTTGAACGCCAGGTGTTTCCCGCCCTGGCCGCCGCCGGTCGGCTTTACGCCCATCGCGCGCCGCCGCCGCTGCTGGATATGGGCACCCCGGACGGCTGCGCGGCCCTCGAGCAATGGCTGGACGCCGGGCGGCCGACAGGGCAAGGTGATGCCATGGAGAAGTCAGATGCATAAGGCGGTTGAACAGCAGCGGGGGGCGGCGGGCCGGACGGCGGGCCCGCAAAGCATGACCGGTTTTGGCCGGGGGCAGGCCCGGGCCGGCGAATGGCAGGTCACGGTCGAGTTGCAGTCGGTGAATCGCCGACAACTGGACATTCAATTTTCGCCGGGCGCCGGGCTGGTCGCGCTCGAGGGTCGGATCCAGGCGATGATTGCCGGGGTGGTGCGGCGCGGGCGGGTGCAGGGGAGCCTGGCGGTCCTGCGCCGCGGGGGGGCGCTCGAAGCGCCGGTCTTCGATGCGGGACGGGCGACCGAGCTGCTGGCGCACGCGCGCCAATGGGCCGCGCGAGCCGGCCGCACGGCGCCGCTGGATCCGGCGTGCATCCTGGCCCTGCCCGGCGTAGTTCGCGCGGAGACCATCCGCCCCGATCCGGAGGCCCTGTGGCCGTTGATCGAGCAGGCCCTGACCCGCGCCTTGCGCGGCCTGGCGCGCAGCCGTCGGCTTGAAGGCCGCCGCCTGGCCGCGGATCTCGGCGCGCGGCTGGATGGACTGCAAACGCTGGTGGAAACCGTTACCACGGCCGCACCGCGGCTCTGCGCTCGGTTCCCCGCGGCCCTCGCCGCACGCATGCAGGCCGCAGCCGCACCCGGCCTGCCCGATGAGCGATTGCTGCGTGAGGTGGGCCTCTTTGCCGACCGCGCCGACATCAGCGAAGAACTGGAACGGCTGCGCACGCACCTGGTTCACGCGCGCCGGATCCTGCGTCGGGATGCCGAGGCCGGCCGCACCCTCGATTTCTACGCCCAGGAACTGCTGCGCGAAATCAATACCATCGGCGCCAAAGCCAACGACGGCGCCATCGCCCGGTCCGTCGTCGCTTTCAAAACCGAACTCGAACGCTGGCGTGAACAAGTCCAGAACCTGCAATGAACCCCGCCCCCCGCCAACTGCTGGTCGTGATCTCCGCGCCTTCCGGCGCCGGGAAAACCACCCTCTGCCGCGGTCTCCTGGCCACCGTTGACCGCCTGCGCTATTCCATTTCCTGCACCACGCGACCCCCCCGGTCCAATGAAGTGGACGGCGAGAGCTATCACTTCCTCTCGCTGGCCGAATTCCAGCGCCGGATCGCCGCGGATGAGTTCATCGAATACGCCCAAGTTTATGGTCATTACTATGGCACCCGCCGGGAAAATATTCTCGAAGCCTTCGCCGCCGGGGAGGACGTGCTGATGGACCTGGATGTCCAGGGCGCCGACACACTGCGCGCGCGCGTGGCCGGGCTGCCGACGGATGATCCCCTGCGCCGGGGCTTCGTGGATATCTTCATCGCGCCGCCCAGTCTGGCCGAATTGGAGCGGCGCCTGCGCGGACGGCAAGCCGACGCGGAGGAAGTGATTCAGCGGCGGCTGGCGGCCACCGCGCGCGAAATGGAGGCCGCGGTTCGTTATCGTCACCTGGTGATCAATGACGACCTCGCGCGGGCCCAACAGGTCCTGCGCGATCTGCTGTTGGCCGAGCGCCGCCGGGCCTAGTCCCGTCGCGGGCCTATCGCCTACAATTGTAGGCAAGTGGAGATTGCAGGCGTCCGGACACGATTCGGCTTTACAACGGCCACGGCAAGGGCGTACTGAATGAAAGCAGAAGCAGACTGTGCGCGATCATTTTTCACCGTGGGTGAAAGCGGGCATGGTCGGTAACCCGCCGGACAATTCCGGCTCAGGAAGAGGAAGCACATGGCGAAGAAAGTAGCGAAGAAAGCGGCGGCCAAGAAGGCCCCGGCGAAGAAAGTAGCGAAGAAAGCCGTAGCCAAGAAGGCGCCGGCCAAGAAGGTCGCCAAGAAGGCGCCGGCCAAGAAGGTTGCCAAGAAAGTCGCCAAGAAGGCGCCGGCCAAGAAGGTCGCCAAGAAGGTCGCCAAGAAGAAATAAGTGACCGAGCGCTGCGGGCTCGTCAGGCTCTCGCGGCTGGCGAGCCCGAGCATGCGTGACGGCCCGGCCGGGCAACCGGTCCGGGCCGTTGTGCTATCGGGGCGCGGCGGCGGGTCGCGCGGGAGACGATGACATGCGGTGTCCCAAGTGTGGCGAGCAGAACGACAAGGTGATTGACAGCCGGGGGGCGCGCAACGGCGACGCGATCCGGCGGCGGCGGGCGTGCTTGGCGTGCGGCCAGCGGTTCACGACCTACGAGGAAGTGGTGCGGTGTGCCTTGCGGGTGGTCAAGCGGGATGGGCGCCATGAGGAGTTGGACCGGCACAAGCTGATGAGCGGGATTGAGCGCGCGTGCGAGAAGCGGCCGATTGGCTTGAAGCAGATTGAGGCGCTGGTGGACGGGGTATTGAGTGAAGTCGAGGCGGAATACGAGCGTGAGGTGCCCAGCACGGTTATTGGCAAGAAGGTCATGGAGCGGTTGAACCGGTTGGACGAGGTGGCGTATGTGCGTTTTGCGTCAGTGTACCGGCGGTTCCGGGATGTGAATCAATTTTTGAATGAAGTCGAAGGACTGATTGCGCGGTCATGAACTGGGTGGTACCGGAGGAGGAGGCGCGGGTGGCGCTGGCGGGTTGGCTGGAAGCCGCGGCGGCGCCGAGCGCGGTGGTCGAGGGGGCGCCGCAAGCGGTGGCGCAGTACGGGGTAGCGCTGGGCTTGCAGCCGGGCGCCAGCGAAGGATTGTGGCGCCTGCTTTTGGCCCAGGCGTTGCGGGGTCTGGATGCGGGCGCCATGGCGGAGGCCGTCACGGCGGATCTGCCGGCCGCGTGGCGGGCCTGTCGCCCGCCGGACGGCGCCTGGTTGACGCTGGCCTGGCGTTTATGGCGGCAAGGGGCGATGCGGCCGGTGGCACGTTCTGGTTGGCCCGCCGACACGGTGTGGCGGTTGGATTTCCGGCGTCTACGCGAGGGGGATGCGGATCTGCTGGAGCTGGCCCGCCTGGCCGGTTGGAAGCGTTTGCTTGAAGTATGCGCGCGCTGTTTCTGGGATGCCACGCCGCCGCGCGCCCTCGAGGTACACGGCTTGTTGCGCCCCGCGGCGTGCCGGGCCGGTGAGCTGACCTACCTGAACGAAGTCATGCGGCAGATGGGACGGCCACGGGGTTGGCCGCGCCCCCCGTTGATTCTCGCCGCTTGAGTCGGGCCGGGGATCAGGCCAATTGGGCCAGCGCGGCCCGCTTGCGGAACGTCAAGGCCTTGGCCAGTCCGGTTTTGGCTTGGCCGCGCAGGGTCAGCGGGCCCTCGGTGTTTTCCCAGCGATAGATGGCCTGTTCGGAGACACCGGCCAGCCGCGCGTAGTCCTTGCGGCTCAAACCCAGTTTGGCGCGATGCGCGGCCACCCGTTGACCCGTGGGCCGACGGCCGCCGCCGCGGCGTTCGGTCGTTTCCGCCGTACGTGCGGTGGCCGCACGCGGGGCCGCGGCCGTTCGGGGCATCTGCTTGAGCTGTTGCTCGAGGCTGGCGATGCGCTTACGGGCGGCTGCCAGTCCGGTGCGCAATTCCGCGGCGCGGTTTTGCACGCCCTTGACGGCCAGCCGCGCTTCCTTGCGCGCCAGCCGCCGGATTTCATCTCCGAGCACTTTGTTCAGGTTTGCCATAACTCTTCTCCTGTCATGTTGCGGCACTGCATTTGTTCCGTTCCACGCCACATAAGAAAGACGTAGATGTCAACAAAAGCGCACCCTGCCTTGTGAATATAATACTGAACATACAACAGAACAGCGATCTGGCAACACTTTTGTTGCGGATCTTTTCCGGTTCTGCTTGACACGGTGGCGCGTGGTCTCTTATGCATGGTCATGAGAAAGCGCTGTTTCTGGCCGATGTTAGCGGGCAGGTGCCTGCGTCGTCCGAAGAGCGCTTTTTGACAGGAGGCGCTAAACAGGATGAAGCAGAGAACATGGTTGGTTTGTACGGCAGTGATCCCTTTACTTATGGGAGGTTGTGACGGAACTCCGCGGAGCACCGAGCCATCGGCGCCTCCCCCGGCACAGGCGGAAGATCGGGAGGCGGAGTCTGCGCGGTTGTCGGTTCCGGTGGAGGATTCGGCGGCGGCGTACCAGCGCTTGATGGCTGAAGGGGGGCAACTGCTCGAAGCGGACGATCAGCAGGCCGAGGCGGGCGTAAAGTTCAGAGAAGCCGCCCTGTTGAAGCCCGACGACAACGAGGCCCTGGTAATGGCGGCGGATGCATTCATCTATGTTGATGATTATGCTCAGGCAAGGGAAATGGCGGAGATGGCCCTCACGAATACGCCTGAGGACCGGGAGGTCATGCGCCTGAACGCGCAGGTTCTTGCATACAGCGACGAGCATGCAGCGGCTCTTGAACTGTTGGAGCGGATCGCGGAAAAGCACGGCAGGGACAGTGCCCTGAACTCAAGAATGGCCAGCATCCATATCGAGCTGGGACAGGATGAGCGCGCCGAGGCCTGCTATGAAGAGAACATCATGAATGCGCCTGATGATATCATGGCCTACACTGAATATGCCCATTACTGGCTCAGCAAGGGCGCCCGCACTTCGGCGGATCAGGAAAGGATTGCCTATTATCAGCAATCGGCCGACTACTACCAGCAGGCTTTTGAAAAGGCAAAGCCGGATGATGACTTTGATGACCAGCCCGGCCAGATGTACAGCGTCGGCACAGCTTATGAAGAGAAGTGGAAGTTCTCGCAGGATGAAGCCGATAAGCAGAAGGCCATTGCGGCCTATAGACAATTCGTTGAAATGAAACCGGACCACCCCTTTGCGCTGGGCGCCCAAGAAGCGATCGCGAATCTTGAAGCCCAGGGATCAATGGAATAGCAACAAGCCATGCGGCGCCCGCGGGCCGGGCGATCCGCTGCGGTCATCCGGTCCGGCGCCTTCTGGCGGCCGGGTAGACGGCCTGAGGCCCGAGGGGTCCAGGCCTGCAGGCCTGAAGTTCTTCGTCGGGCAGGCCGGTTCAGGGGAGGCCGAGGGCGATGAGTTGGGCGAGGCGGCGCAGCCAGGCGGCGAGGAGGGCCCGGGCGGGCAGAGGGACACAGAGGGTCAGCCAGGCGGTGATCAGCAGGCCATTCATGAAGAGGATGAAGCTGTAGGAGAAGAGGCGCCCCTGTTCGCGGATATCGGGCTGGCCGATGCGCAGGGCGGCGGCGGTGAAGCAGAAGTGAAAGGCCCAGGTCAGGCCGAAGAGTCCGGCCCAGAAGCGGGTATAGGCCTGGGTGGGTAGCCAGAGGGACAGGATCAGGTAGGCGATCAGGGCGCAGAAGGTATAGAAGGGGAAGAAGTAGGGCGCCAGGGTGACCCAGGCGCCGGTTTCGCTGACTTCGACGCTGCCGCCCGCCCGCGTGACGCGCAGGCGTCCGACCCGCCCGCCCAGCAGGCTGCTCCACAGGGCATGGGTCAGCTCGTGACCGAGAATATAGGTGCGGGTAGGTTGGGGCAGGGCGTAGAACAGGAGCAGCCAGATGACGAAGCCGCCCAGAAACCAGAACCAAGCGGCCGGCCAGGCGATGTGGGCCCGGGCCGCCAGGGCCACATCCCAGAGGGCCAGTGCGCCGGTTATGGTCACGGGCACGAGGACCAAGCCCAACCCGGTTTTGAGCAGCCGCAGAAAGGCCGGGTCGGCGGCGGGGGCGCGGGGGCGGGATTTGCCGCGATTCACGCGAGTTGAATCAGGCAGCGGCCGGCGACGGCGCCACTGCGCATGTCGGCGATGGCCTGGTTGATTTGATCGAGGGCATAGCGGCGTCCGATCAGGGGCGCGAGATCAAGGCGGCCCTGTTGGATCAGGCGCACGTAGCGGGGAATATCGCGGTCGGGCCGGGCGTCGCCGCCGTGCGAGCCGGTCAGGGATTTCTCGAAATGCAGCGGCAGGGTATTGAGCGTGGTTTCCCGGCCCTTCGGGGGGACGCCGACCAGCACGGTACGGCCGTGGGGCGCGGTCAGGCGATAGGCGGCCGCGATGACTTCCGGGTGGCCGGTATTGTCCACGGCCACATCGGCGCCCGTGGGACCGAGCAGTTCGCGCACGGCGGCTTCGATGTTGTCGCGCCGGGCATTGAAGCAATGGGTGGCGCCCAGCGAAGCCGCGAGGTCGAGCCGGTTGTCGAAAAGGTCGGTGGCGATGATGGGCCAGGCGCTGACCAGGGCGGCGGCCTGGACGATATTCAGTCCGATGCCGCCGGCGCCGCAGACGAGGATGGATTCGCCGATGCGCAGTCGGGCGTTGTTGTTGACGACGCCGAAGCCGGTGGTCACGGCGCAGCCCAGCAGCGCGCCCCAGGCGGGGTCGAAATCGGGCGGCAGCCGGGTGAGGCGGTTTTCAGAAATCAGGGCGGCTTCGTTGAAGGTCGTGACCCAGCCGCCGTTGATCGGGCCGCGGGGCGAATCGTAGTGGGCCGGCAGGCCTTCGAGCCCGGCGCCGGGCCGCCAGTGCAGCGCCACCAGATCGTCCGGCGCGACGGTGCGGACTCCGGGTCCGCACCGCAGCACGCGGCCGGTGCCCTCGTGCCCGAGGAGATGCGGCAGAAAGCGGTCGGGTCCCTTGACGCCGTCGATCTAGCCGAGCTGCGAGCCGCAGATGCCGCTGCACAGGAGGCGGACGAGGACCTGGCCCTGGCCGGGTTCAGGGATCGTGATGGTCTCGAGGACCAGGGGTTGGTGTTGGGCAACCAGGATGGCGGCGCGGGCTTGCATGGGGCGCTCCTTACTCGAAGTAGATAAAGGAATGGTCGCCGGTGTAGCCCGTGGTTTTGAACCACCAGGCCCATTCCTCCGGGGTGCAGAACATCTCACAGGTGAACTGCCAGTACATGAGGTTCACCTTCTCCTCTTCCGTGCGGTAGCTTTCGACGCACAGGTACTTGGCGCCGCGGCCCACGCGCTCGATCTCCCGCAGGGCGGCGTCACAATCGAAGCAATAGAGGTTGTGGATCGTGTTGATCGAGATCACGAGGTCGAAGGAGTTGTCGGGGTAGGGCAGGGCCTGGGCCCGGCCCACCTCGAGTCGGGAGCGCACCTCCTCCTTGGCATGGGCAATGGCATATTCGGAAATGTCCAGGCCCTGGACCTCGAGGCCCGGCACCACCTGGGTCAGATCGTACAGCAGGAAGCCCTTGCCGCAGCCCACGTCAAGCACCCGCTGACCGGCCTGCAACCCGTAGTGCGTCGCCAGCTCCCCGGCGACCTGGCGCCAGCGGCCGTCATAGGTATAGCCGCCATAACCCGTCGAACGATCCCCGTCCCAATAATCACGCCCGAATTGCTTCGCAATCCGCGCCACCTCCGCCTTGGGCCGTTCCAGTACCCGCGCGACATAATCGCGCGCCGTGCGCTTGTGCAGGCTCGACATGAAATCATGATACGCCATCTCGCTCTCCTTCATTTCTGGTACAGTCCTGTCCATAGCATACGCAATGCCTATTGAACATCGAATTCTTCCCCTTCAACCATGATTGCGCCGCAACGACTCATGTGGGTAAAGCGCGGAAACAGGGCGAACCGCGCCGTGCGCAAAAACGTACCTGAAATGCGCAAGTGCTGGCTTGGCGGGTCGGCGGCCAGCGCGTAAGATACGGGTCCAAAACGGGGACGGAGCGGGGCGGCCTGGTCGCCCGTTCCAATGTAAAGGAAAGAGTGCCGCTATGGAATTATCACGCGCCCGCATTGATGACATTCTGGCCCGCTACCGGGCTTTTTATGCTGCGTCCCGTCCGGGATTCATGGTGCGGACGACGGTTTCCGAGGCCGGTTGGCAGTTGCCGGCGCGGCAGTCGCTGAAGGGAATCGAGTGGGGCGACCGGGCCAGCGCGCGGCGGTTTGCCGCCGCGCATTTGGCCTTTATGCGGGCCTATTGGGCGCACCTGCCCGAATCCGGCAATGATTGGATTCCGTCCATATCCGCCCTGTTGGGCACTGGGGCGGTCGCGGCCTGTCTGGTTCGCGATGCCCGCTTGAATGAGGAAGACAACACGAATTACCTGGATCCGGTCATCGGCGACTGGCCGGCGGGCCTGGAGCGCATCGGGTTTGACCCGGATAATCCCTACTATCGCACTCACGTGGATGTCCTGCGCTACTGGATCGAGCAGTGGGACGGCAGCTTTGGCTTGAATCCTTATTCATTCTTCGATCCGCTGGATTTGGCCAATCAACTGCGCGGTAATGATTTGTTTTATGATTTCTACGACCGGCCGGACGCGCTGCGGGAGTTGCTCGAAACGCTGACCGACGAACTGCTGGCGCTGGCGCGGCATTTGCGCAGCGAGGTGCTGGCGGGCTATGACATTCCGGGGGTTTGCCATACCTTCTGGACGCCGGGCGAATACCTTTCGTGTGATGCGGGTGATTTGAGCGGTCCGGAGGTGGTGACGGAGTGGGCGGTGCCTTATACCGGCCGCCTGGCCACGGCCTTGGGCGGCGCCTACCTGCACCACCATGAATTGGGCATTCACCAGATTCTGCCCTGGTCGCGCTGCCCGGGCATCTCAGCCCAGGTATTGAACCGCGATCCCAACACCCCCCATCTGGCCCAGGTAGTCAGCGACGAGCACTTGCGTTCGACCTTTGATCTGCCCCTGGGCTTCATTGTCACCGCCGACGAGTTCCGGAAGTCCGCCGATTACTGGGCGACCGGACGGTGCCTGCTGACGGTGCGCTGCCGGGATGGCGTCGAAGCCCGAGAAATCGTAGATCGGGTCAACCAATCCTATCGGGTGTGATGACTATGAAAACAGAACAACGCATAGTGCTCGCAGCAATTGATTTGGAACAGGCGGAGACGGGGTATGCCTTTGCGGGGGATTCGGCGTTGTCGCCGCGGCTGCAAGCCGGGGTGCTGGCGGCCTGGCAGGATCCGATTTTTCATCCGCGCTGGGCGGGCGCCACCGAGTGGTCCTTTACGCCGGATGAGGGCCGGATGGCCCTGCAATCCATCAAGAGCGGGGGGGATGCCGCGCTGCTGACCCGCGAGACAGGCTGGAGCGATTATCGGATTTCGGCCGCGGTGCGGGTGCTGGGGCGTTTGGCGCCCGCCGAGCCGGGCAACGGGCGCGTGCTCGTGAACCGGAGCGGGTTGATCTTTCGGTTCCAAGACATGTATCGGTATTATTTTCTGTGTATCGAGGCGGGGCGGCGCGTCGTCTTGTACCGGCGCGAGGACATGTTGCGCTTCGATGAGCTGGGCGCCTGGGAACCCGCCAGCGGCGACTTGCTGGGCGCCTATCAGCGCCTGGCCATCACCGGTGACGGCCCGCGCCTGGAATGCACCCTCAATGACGAGCCGATCATTGCGGTGGAGGATGCAGCCTTTGCCGCGGGGGCGGCCGGTTTGCGCGCTGCGGGGTTCGCCGCCTACCGCGATATCCTGGTGGATGCCGCCCCGCCGCAATTCACGCGCGGCCAGCAAAGAATGGCGGCCGCCGCGCGCGCCCTGCAAGCAGTGCGGGAAGCCACGCCGCAACCCACTCTGGCGCACACGATCCCCCTGCCAGGGGCAGGACTGGCCGTGCAATTCGTGGACTTGCCCGGCCACGCCCGGCCCTGCGCGTTGGTGATTTGCCGCCAGCCCACGGGAGCGGGCGAGCTGCTGGCGGCGGTGGATCACGAGGGCCGGATCCTCTGGACGCACGCCGCCCAACTGTATTGGGGCGGGACCACCCGGCTGCGCGCCTGGGATATTGATGACGACGGCCGTGTGGAACTGGTGGTGGTGGCCGACGGGCTGATCCGGATCCTCGATGCGGCCACGGGCGCCTTGCGTCAGGAAACACCGGCGCCGCCCCGCGGGCTCATGATGGAGCGAATGCCCGAGAAGGCGCGGCCCCACGGACAAACCTACGGCTGGTATTTCCCCCGCCTGCGCGGACCCGGCCAGCCGCGCGATATCCTCTTCTTTGACTGCCTGCCGGCTGGCGGCTGGAACCTCTGGGTCTACGACGCACAACTCCGCCTGCGTTTCCAGCGCTTCAATGAGCAGCCCCAGCATGGTCATCACGCCTTCTGCTTTGACCTCAACGGGGATGGGTACGATGAAATCCTGCTGGGTTCCCGGCTGCTGGATTGCGAGGGCCGGCAAATCTGGCTCGCGCCCGGCGCCAAGGAAATGGATCTGTTCGGTCCCGGGCGGCACGTGGACAATGTCTCTATCGGCCGCAAAAGTGACGATCCCCGGGACGGCTATTTCGTCGTTATGTCAGCCGGGGACGACGGGTTGTTTCTGCTTGATGCGGCGGACGGGCGGTTGATTGCCCATCATACCTTCGGTCACGTGCAGGGCCACAGTGTCAGTACCTACCGGCGGGATCTTCCGGGCAGTCAAATCTGGGCGGCCACGCGCCATCGCGGCTACGGGGTGCTGGCGCTCTTCGACAGCCGGGGACAATGCCTCCAACGGGGCCAGCCGGATTTTCGCAACCAGGGTGGCGCGCCGTGCACCTGGACGGCCGGGGGCGAGGATCTGCTCTGTCTGCGGCGCAGTACGCCGGAGGCCGCCGGCTTGTGGGATGCCCGCGGTCGGCTGGTGGCGCCCTTGCCGGCGGGGATTTGGGATCCCCCCCAGGGAGGCGCCGCCGACCAGCTCGGCCGCATACTGCCCCCCGAACCCTTGCTGGGTGGCCCGCTCGATGATATCCCCATCCTCGCGGGTGAGCAGATCCGGATTTATACCCGGGACCGCCCGGTCACGATGCCTGATCGGCCCGCCCGGCCGCGCGAGCACAACCTGCACTCGACACCCGTACGCCTTTGAGGGCGGTGGCGCGCGGCGCGCAGTTGCCGGGCCGGGTTCACTCGCTGGCGGTGACGATGTGCGGCACGGGTTCGGGCGCGATCATCAGGATGCGTGGGCGGTGCCCCAGAATCGGCAGGCTAAATTCGCCGTTGGCAATTTCGAAGGTTTCGTGGGTGACCGCATCGCGGGCCTGGAGCCGGTCCGGCAGGCCGAGGGCGGCCGTGTTGAGCCGGAATGAGACCTCTTGTGCCTGCGGGTTGAGGTTGAGCACATTGAAGATGATTTGTCCGCCGGCATTCACGCGGAAGGACGCGAAGATATCTTCGCCGCCGCCGGAGAGCACCGCCGCGTTCCGGTAATAGGGATACCAGGTGTGGGCCTGGGTCCAGTCGAACCACTGCAGGGGCACCCACATGCGGTGATCAATGCCGCCATTGTCGGCATAGTGGTCCCGCATGTGCGGGTGCCGCGGGTCATAGTGCCCCGGATACATTTTGAGGCGGTTGTCGTGGATCAGGGCCATGCCCCAGGCCAGGTTGCGCGGGACCGGATGATGCTGGCGCCAGGCATGTTCAATGGGGATGCCGAATTGCGCGGGATCGTTGCTGGCCCGGTAGCTTTCCGGTTGGGCATAATATTCCCAGCCGCCGCCCTCGCCGGTATGCCGGACGCTGACAAACGCTTCCATGGCCAGGTATCCGCCTGCATGGCTGTAGATGATGCCCTCATCCACTGCCCGTGAAGGGAATGGTTCCGTCGCCATAGGCGCCGGCCGCATTGCCGACGAAGGTGATCGAGCGCCGGTCGGCGCGCCCCACGTCCAGAAACAGCTCGATGTGATCATCGGCCCATACCGCGCGGCCCTCCCGGTACCCCGGCTCGAGATGCCTCAACACGAACTCGCCCTCCCGACGCACCCGCCAGGCGATGTGCAATGCTTCGGCGGTATACCCAATGAAAATCTCGTTGGCCTCCAGCTCATCAATGAAGCCATCCGCGTCACCCGATAACAGGGGCGGCAGGCGCGTCGCCAACCCCCACTCGGCATCCTGGACCTGACCGTCAATCTGCGGCGCCGCGCCCAGGAGCGGAATCCCCGCCTCGAAGGTCCGCGACCAGGCGTCATCCGCCCGCGCGCCGCCCGCCCAAAGGCACAGCGCCACCAGCGCGCCGACACCCCTCAAAACAATCTGTCGTTGAAGTGATCTCCGAAGCGCGGAATGACTTGGCATGTTCTCATCTCCTGGTTGTACCACCGCCCATACGGGCTGTCATATGGCTACCCAGTATAGATGACCACCCCCATTCCGCAATCGGGAATTTTCAGTTATTGATTGGGATATTTTACCGTTCGGATACAATGAAGCTGACACGCGGGCGAAGCTGATTGATCCGGCTATCCACAAATGCGGATGGCCGGAGGACCTAATCCGCCGCGAGGAGACGGCTGGCGCCGTGGAGATTATCAGCGGCAAGGCCCGCCGCCGCTCGCGCGGGAAGGTTGACTAC
Organism: Fidelibacterota bacterium; assembly: GCA_021734645.1. Lineage (GTDB taxonomy): Bacteria > Verrucomicrobiota > Kiritimatiellia > JAIPIQ01 > JAIPIQ01 > JAIPIQ01. Next base: position 18,789 of record JAIPIQ010000015.1, read on the forward strand.
GTGCTCCGCGTGAAGATCAATCCCGACACGCAGCCCGTTGCCGTCGCTCTCATCGAGGCAAAGAAGGACGCCTTGCCGCCGGGACATGGACTCGACCAGGCCAAGGGGTACGCCGCATGCAAGCGATTGAACGTGCCGTTCGTGTTCTCCTCCAATGGGCACATGTTTGTCGAGTTTGACGATTTCAGAGGGCTGACGAGCACTCCGCGCCCACTATCCGAGTTCCCAAGCCCCGACCAACTCCGCGCCCGCTACGAAGAAAGAATGGGTTTTTCCCTGTCCGCGTCGCAGGCAAAACCGCTCCTGCAACCTTACGCGGGCGGTGAAGGAACCCGACGCTACTACCAAGATGCCGCGATTCGCGCCGTTTTCGAGAAGTGCGCGCGGTGCGCCCTCGCCGCGGAGCCGCAACGCGCTCTACCCACAAAGACACAAAGGGATTCAACTTGGAGTCTTGGAGCCTTGGTGGTGAAAAACGGAATAAATGGCAAAAAGCTGGCCACCCAACAGTCGGTGGATCAAGCGGTTAAAGCCATCTGCGACATCATGCGGCGAGGCAACTGTGCGGGCGCGTTGCAGTATGTTCCGGAGCTGACGTGGATACTGTTCCTCCGCATTCTTGACGAGCGCGAGGAACGGGAGCAGCACGAGGCCGAGGCGCTGGGCGTGCCGTTCAGGCCCTCGCTGGCGCATCCGTATCGCTGGCAGGATTGGGCCGCGCCGACCGGCGAGAAACGGAAAGAACTTCAGGAAGGCGCGCCATGAGCTGGCTGTCATTCTTCAGAATTGGCAAGGCGGCCAAGAAGCAGCACTATACCTCCTTGGTCGGCGAAGACCCGTCGGGCATTCGCCTACGAAGACGAGAAGCAATGGTTACCGTTGACTTGGACAGCTTCGCCCCCGAATGTCGCGCAGAGCTGACCGAAGAGATAGTTCGTCGTACGGCGCTTCCTCTCTTCGAGGGCAGTGTTACGCACGGGTATTCGAAGGTCTTCTCGGGCAATACGGAAAAATGCCCGCGCTGCGGTTCTCCAACTCAACAACAGACCGCTCATTTCATCTACGCCACCGATATTGCATGCCGTGCGATGCTTGTGCCCGCCGGGTTCTTCTGCCTGGCGTGTCGGACCGTGATTGTGGACGAGCAGATGATTTCCACCGGCATGAAGGCCGGATACCGGTTCCGACGGGTTGTGGGCGTGGATCATTTTGGCAAGAAGGACCCAGATTACTTCGGTACATGGAACGGCGAGAAACCGACCTACATTCTCGATGAGAACGAGCAGGTCATGGACATGGTGGTCGAAAGCGAAATGCGGGAGCCGGGATCTCGTTTGCAGGCTCGTCCGCGTGCCGCCGTCAAGCAGGCCAAGGCCAAACGAAAGCAGGCTGACAGGGCCCGTCGGCGGAATCGAAAGAAAAGATGACCGTCACGAATACATTCTGAGCTTGTGCCGGACTTCGTGCGGCGGCTTGCAGCGGCGCTAAGCTTGCCGTTTTCTCCCTGCTTGCAGAAGGTGTGCCAGAATGTGCAACAGAAGCACATGCAGAACAGTTTTCAGCAGGCGAAGAATACCATACCGAGCGGGTGGAGGGACGCGGTGCGGGGCCGCCGGCCGGGGCGCTGCATTTTCACACGTCGTAGTAGAGTGCGAATTCCCAGGGATGGGGCCGCAGGGCCAGGGCATTGACCTCGTTGGTCTTCTTGTAGCGGATCCAGGTTTCGATGACGTCGGGCGTGAACACGTCCCCCTTGAGCAGGAAGTCGTGATCGGCGGCCAGGGCATCGAGAGCGGCCTCGAGGGAGCCGGGTGTTTTGGGCACCTTGGCCAGTTCCTCGGGCGGCAGGTCATAGATGTCCTTATCGAGGGGTTGCCCGGGATCAATCTTGTTGACGATGCCGTCAATGGCCGCCATGAGGATGGCGGAGAAGCACAGGTACGGGTTGGCGCTGGGATCGGGGCAGCGGAACTCGAAGCGCTTGGACTTGGCCGAATGGGAGTACATGGGGATGCGGACCGAGGCGCTGCGGTTGCGTTGCGAGTAGGCCAGGTTGACGGGGGCTTCGAAGCCGGGCACGAGGCGTTTGTAGCTGTTCGTGGTGGGGCAACAGAAGGCCAGCAGGGCCGGGGCATGCTTGAGGATGCCGCCGATGGCGTACATGGCGTCCTGGGACAGGCCGGCATAGCCGTCACCCGCGAACAGATTGGTTTTGCCTTTCCACAGGGACAGGTGCACGTGCATGCCGCTGCCATTGTCATTGAACAGGGGCTTGGGCATGAAGGTCACGGTCTTATTGTGCCGGCGCGCCACGTTCTTGATCACATACTTGTACTTGAGCATGTTGTCCGCCATCCGCACCAGGGGCGAGAAGCGCATGTCAATCTCGGCCTGGCCGCCGGAGGCGACTTCATGGTGTTGGGCCTCGATGGCCACGCCCATGTCTTCGAGCAGCAGCATCATTTCCGAACGGATGTCCTGCTGGCTGTCCGTGGGCGGGACCGGAAAATACCCTTCCTTGTAGCGGGGTTTATAGCCCAGGTTCGGGTTCTCCTCGCGGCCCGTGTTCCAGCGGCCCTCGACGGAATCAATGAAATAGAACCCATGGTTCACGTCCTGGCCGAAGCGAATGTCGTCAAACAGGAAGAACTCGGCTTCGGGTCCGATAAACGCGGTATCGGCCAGGCCCAGGCTCTGGACGTATTGCTCAGCCTTGCGGGCGATGTTGCGCGGATCCCGGCTATAGTCAATCCCGGTGCTCGGATCGCAGATATTGCAAACCATCACCAGGGTCGGATGCTCGAAAAACGGGTCCACAAACGCCGTTTCCGGCACCGGCTTGACCAACATGTCCGATTCATTGATGGCCTGCCAGCCCCGGATGCTCGAACCGTCGAACCCGAGGCCCTCCGTAAAGGTGGATTCTTCGAGCTCGTGGGCCGGAATCGAAAAATGCTGCCACATGCCCGGGAAATCCATGAACCGCAAGTCAACCACCTTGATGCCTTCGGCGGCGATGAAGTCCAGCACCTCCGTCGGTGTCTTCAACTCTTTCATTTGCTTTGCTCCTCCTGTTTGCCAGGTGTTATGATTTCTGAACTGCGTCAGCTTGGCAGTCACGCTGACCGCCCCGAACCTGATTCCATTCTCTGCAGGCTATTTAGCACACGCCGTGCCAAACAGGGCGAACGGTTCCGGGGAAAAGGCTTAACCAACTCATGGTGAAGTACTTCTGAAATGTCCTCACAGGCCGGGGGTCTTTGTGCGCAGGGTCTTTCTTCAGCATTAGATACAATTCTGTATAGTCGCGGGCCGGCTTGTTACAATTCTGTATGGCAATGGAGCTACCAAGAGTAGAGGGTGGGTTGATTGCCCATCTGGGTTTTCTGGGTGCGGCCGATGAGTCGCAGGACGCCACGATGGGCATCAACCACGCCATATACAGACCGGCGGCGGTCGGCGTGGTAGGGGCGGATGTCGCGGATCCAGGACAGGCCGAGGGCGGGGAGGAGGCAACGCATGCCGCCGCGTCGGTCCCAAAGAACCACCTCTGCATATCCGGGCTGTTCCTCGAGGCGCTGCAAATCTCCGCGCCCGGTGAACCGCAGGCGCACAAGCTGGCCGTGCCACTCCCGCATCTGGTCTTCCACATCGCGGGGGGTGGCGTTGAGTACCGGCGTGTCGAACGGCACGCTGACAGGCACGGAGAAATCCATGTTCAGCAGGGCCTGCTGCGACTCCGGATTCTGCACAATCGTGTTGGGGGG
>JAIPIQ010000016.1 GCA_021734645.1 Fidelibacterota bacterium
GCTCGAAGCCGCGGGCATAGGGGATCCCGCTCTGGTTGCCGCCGTCAATGACGCCCTGATGAACGCCCGAACGGATGCGGCGCGGGTGCATCAGGCCGGCGGGCAGATCGCCGTAATAGAAGGGCGAGCCCAGGCAATAGCCCCAGGTATTGCAAAGCAGGGCGCTGCCCAGGCCCGTGCCAAGCGGATCGCGGTTGACGCCCACGATGCCGGTGATCGCCCCACCGTAGGGATCCAGCGCCGAGGGGCTGTTGTGGGTTTCGCACTTGTAGGTCAGATAGAGGCGCTCGTTGAAACGCACGATCCCGGCATTGTCGGTGAAGACGGAAACCAGCCAGTCACGCTGGGCGGCGCGCGTGGCGCCCTGGATATAGGTCTTGAACAGGCTGTCAATGAGCGCCGTCCGGCCCTCCGAATCCGTATAGCGGACCCGCGCGGCGAAGATTTTATGACAGCAATGCTCGGACCAGGATTGGGCCAGGCATTCGAGTTCGACGTCGGTGGGCCACGGGGGCAGCCCGGCGGCCGCCCGGCCAGCCCGGCGGGCGGGATCCAGATAATGGTCGCGAATGGCATGCATTTCCGTAAGGGACAGACTCAGAATGCCCTCGGCGCTGATGCGTTCGAGGGCGGCATCGCCGCCATCGAGCGGAATGGTGCGGGCGGTGATTTCCGGCGTTTCCGTGAAGCGCGGCGGGGTGCGGTCAACCGGCGCGGCGAGCCATTCGGCGCGGCGCCAGCACCGCATGGTCTGGATCAGCGGGTTGGCCAGCACCTCGGAGGCCAGGCGCAGCACCTGATCGCGCTCGAGGCCGGGACCGCTGAGAAAATACTGGGTGGCGGTGAAGACCTCCTCGCCGGGTGCGGGCTGGCGGTCGAGCACATCGGCGGTCAGGGCGCGGGCCGTGCGGCCGACATTATCAGTCACGCCCGGTTTGAAGCCGATTTCGAGCACCCAGTCGCAGGGGGGGGGCGGCAGGCGGTCATAGGCGGCGCGGGCAGTGACCGGGTCGGTGAAGGCGGCGCGCAGGGCGCGGCGTTCGGCTACGGTCAGGGTGAAGTCAATCAGGTAGACCTCGCGGGTGCGGCAGGCCCGCAGCGGCAGGTGCAGCAGGCGGCGGGCCTGCTCGCGGACGCTGTGACCGCGGGTGTCGGGTACGCCGGAACGCAGGGCAATCTCGAGTCGGGCGGCCGGCATGGCGCTTAGTGCCGGAAGTGGCGGACGCCGGTGAAAGCCATGGCGATGCCGAACTGGTCGCAGGCGGCGACAACCTCTTCATCACGCCGCGAGCCGCCGGGCTGCACCACGTAGCGAATGCCCGCTTCGGCCGCCGCCTCGATGTTGTCGGGGAAAGGGAAAAACGCGTCGGAAATCAGCACGCATTCGGCCAACTGGCGGGCAATGAACTCGACCGGCGACTGGCCATAGCCATTCCCCGTCTGGTACTGGAGTTCCAGGTTCTCGCGGGCCTTGGGCAGGGCCAGTTTGCGCACGGCATCCACCCGGTTGGGTTGGCCCGCCCCCATGCCCAGCAACTGGAATTGACCCGGCGCCGGACTGCGCACCAGCGCGATGGCATTGGACTTCAGGTGGCGGCAGACCTTCACGCCGAACAGCGCCAGGCTCTTCTTCTCGTCCGGGAAAAGCGTCGAAGTGGGGCAATGCCAGCTTTCCTCGGTGATCACATCCCGGTCCTGGAGCAGCCAGCCGCCGACCAGGGCGCGCAGGACGCGGCCGGGCTGGGGCGGACCAAAGGGCGCCCGCAGCTTCAGCAGCCGGAGGGTCTTGCTATGGGTGGTGAGCCAGGCGCGGGCCTCGGGATCGAAGTCCGGCGCGATCAAGGCCTCGACGAAGCGGCCCTTCAGGCACTGGGCGGTGGCGAGGTCCACGGGTTGGGTCACGGCGATCACGCTGCCGAAGGACGACACGGGATCGCCGGCCCAGGCCCATTCGAAGGCTTCGGCCAGGGTGGCGCCGGTGGCGAACCCGCAGGGGTTGGCATGCTTCACGATCGAGACGCCGGGCGAACCCGCCAGTTCCTTGACCGATTCGAGCGCGGCCTCGCCGTCGAGGTAATTATTGTGGGACATGGGCTTGCCGTGCAGTACTTCGGCGTGGGCCACGGAGGCCTCGGCGCAGGCCGGCGCCAGATGCAGACTGGCCGTTTGGTGTGGATTCTCGCCATAGCGCAGCAGTTGACCCGGACCGCCGACAATCACCAGCGGCCGCGCCGCCTGCTCCGGTTCGGCAAGCTGGTCGGCCAGGTATTCGGCGATGGCCGCGTTATAGGTGGCCAGGCGGGCAAACACCTTCTGGGCCAGCCGCCGCCGCAACGGTTCAGCGGTGGCCCCCTGCCCCGCCGCGATAGCCGCCAGCACCGCGCCGTAATCCGCCGGATCACAGACCACCGTCACCGCCGCGAGATTCTTGGCCGCCGAGCGCAGCATGGTCGGACCACCAATGTCAATCTGCTCGATGGCCTCGGCGAAGGTCACCCCGGGCTGGGCCACGGTCGCCTCGAACGGATAGAGATTCACGCAGACCAGATCAATGGGTTCCAGGCCGTGAGCGGCCAGCGTTTCCAGATCCTCCGGCACGTCGCGCCGGTGCAGCAGGCCCGCATGCACCTTGGGATGCAAGGTCTTGACCCGCCCCTCGAACATCTCCGGGAACCCCGTGAAATCCGCAACATCCCGAACGGTCAGCCCCGCCGCCCGCAGCGCCGTGGCCGTGCCGCCCGTCGAAAGCAGCTCGATGCCCTGCGCCGCCAGCCCGGCGGCGAATTCGACCACTCCCGTCTTGTCCCAAACGCTGACCAGCGCCCGCCGAATACGATTTTCCATTTGCCTTGATCCTCATGGCGGCCCGCGCGCCCACGCGCCCCGCACCCGGCCACCCTAGCGCCCAGCTCAATCCCGTTCAAGTACAAAGCGGCATGGCGGTTGCTCCCGCGCGCAGTTGAGATTCGTTGCCCTCCGCCCCCAGGAGTCCCGCTGCTGTAGCAATGAGGCTCACGCGAAGCCGCGAAGAGCGCGAAGAGGAACCGGGGTGTAGGCCGATTTCCAGTTCGGTCCGTTCGATTCCGATTCCGATCCCGACGCCGACCCCGATTTTAGTTTGTGGGCGCTCGGGTGGCTGCTCGTAAACGCGGCGCCCTCGCCGGGTGAAAACCGCTCGGAAAGCGGCGGGGCGCCGCTTCTACAGGCCAAAAAGAAGCCCGGTGGGACGGCTTTGGGGGGGGACACAACTTCTATGTCCCCAGCGCATGCGACAAAGCTTGACGGACACAACTTCTATGTCCCCAGCGCATGCCAGCGCATGGACTGGCGGCCAACTCGTGGAATGCGCCACATCACGGGGCCTTACTGAGCACGCCGTCACTGGTGGAATACCACCAACTGTCAATAAGGTTGCCCTCGGCATAGTACTTTGACCCCTGGCCCGACACGCTGCCGTCGGCCATCAGCGTATTGGCGGCATCCTGGTGACGCAAATGGACCACAACGGTGGGGTTGTAGGCATCCACGTAAACGCTCTGTAACTGGACATTCATGTGGATGCTGTCGCACAGCAGGAAGGTCAGCGTTGGCCGTCTGATCCTGAACAGAATCACGGAGTCCTGCACATGACGGCCCGTCGTGAAGTCAACCTTTCCCAGGGACACCAGCTTCGAGTACAGCGGAACCCCGTACACGCGGAACTTATGCACGTAGGTCTTAGGCGCAAAGCCGGGGCACACGACGGCATCGCTGCCATCCGACAGATATTTCTGGTCAAACAGAGTCTGCGCCCAAGTTTGACCGCCGGCATGCGACCAATCGACATACAGCGGGAGCTTGCCGCGGTGGTCCGTGGCGTACATATGAAACGCCACACCCACCTGGCGCTGATTGCTGGCACATTGCGCCGTCGTAGCCAAGCTCCGGGCACTCCGCACGGCCGGGAACAAGAGCGCGATCAGCACCGAAATGATAGCGATCACCACCAGTAGCTCGATCAGTGTGAAGCCGTGGCCTACGTTCTGTCTACATCGCCGATTCATTAATCTCTCCCCAGATGAAGATGAAAACCACCACACCTTGACTTACCCGAATGGGGTAATGACATTCACGGGTTCATGGCGCAGAAACGCTTGTACGTTCTGGACCGCGATGTTCATCAGCCGCTGCCGGGCTTCCCGTGTGGCCCAGGCGATATGCGGGGTGACGAAGCAGCGCGGGGCGGATAAGAGGGGGTTGTCAGCCGGCGGGGGCTCCTCGTCCAGCACATCCAGCCCGGCCCCGGCCAGGTCGCCGGACGCCAGGGCTTTGGCCAGGGCCTGCTGGTCCACCAGGGGGCCGCGGCTGGTATTGATCAGGAAGGCGCGCGGCTTCATCCACCCCAGGCGCTCGCGATTGATCAAGCCGCGGGTATGATCGGTCAACGGACAATGCAGGCTGACGACATCGCTGCGGCGCAGCAGGGCATCGAGATCCACCAACTCAACCGGCAACGAGTCAGCCGATTGAAGGGCGGGATCGAAACCAAGTACTTCCATGCCGAACGCGGCCGCAATCTGCGCCACGCGGCGACCGATCCGGCCGAGACCGACGACCCCCATGATCCGGCCGCTGAGCTCCAGCAGGGGGTAGTCCCAGTAGCAGAAATCCCTGCTTTCCGACCAGCGCCCGTCGTGTACGGTCTTTGCGTGGTCGGCCACTCGCTGCGTCAGGTTCAGGACATGCGCAAAGACCATCTGGGCCACAGACTCCGTCCCGTAAGACGGTACGTTGGTAACCACAATACCCTGCGCGGCCGCGGCCGCGATATCGACCACGTTGTAACCGGTCGCCAACACGCCGATGTACCGGAGATCCGGCAGTTGTTGCAGCAGGTCGGCGCCCAGCACGGTCTTGTTGGTGAGCACGGTCCCCGCGCCCGCGGCGCGTTCAAGCACCTGGTCGGGCGGCGTGCGCTCATGCACCTCCAATTCGCCCAACGCGGCCATGGCATCCCAGCTCAGATCGCCGGGATTGAGTGTGTATCCGTCCAGTACTACCAGTCGCGTCATGGAATCCTCCGCATCCGTTGATGACTCTGCTTGTTTCACAAGGCTCACGGTGTCTGGCCGTCGCGCCTGCGATCCACGTTCGTTATACCCTGAAGAGGGAATGACTTCAAGCATCCCCCGTACATTATCTCTTTCCCTGCTCATGCTAAGGCGCCGACCTCAGCCACACATACACCCATTCGTGAGAGCCAAGATCAAAACTCATGACCCCATCGGCGGGCAGCGGGCCGGTCTCTCCGCTGAGTACGTTTTCTACAACGACACCGGCATCCGGCAACCCGAGCGTTTCGCGGTTGAACCGGACGCGCACCGCGGCCGAATCCCGTTGCAGATTAGAAATGAAGGCCAGCGTGCCGTTGTCCGGGTGCTTCAGCAGGGTCGCATAGCATTCTTCGGGAGCGACCGTGACATAGTCTTCGTTCTCCCAGTAGAAGAGCTTCTCGGCCTCTTTGGCGCCGAACGCGTCGCGGAAGGCCCACAGCCGGCTGATGATATGGAACCATTCCGTATCCTGGTCGCGCAATCGCACCGGTATGTCGTGCAGCAGCGAAATGGCTGCCACGGTGCTGTTGCGGGCGTTGTTAGCCAGCAGGCGGTACGGCAGGGTCTCGGCGGCCACGCCGAACTGGTAGCCCATAAAGGCGGTACGGAACACGTCCAGCGTCAGTTCGCCGGCGACATAATCGACCCCCTTGCCGCGATGCTGCCACCACTGCTCGCCGGTCCACAGCACGTCGGCATAGGCCAACCCGCCGGAGTTCCAGTACCAGGAATGCACGTCCAGCACACCTTCCGGCCGCCGCTTCTTGACCGCGATATACATGCGCTGAATCATCTTCCGGTCAGCAAACACCGGATAGGTGGGGTAGACCGCCTCATCGTCCGTCGATCCCCGGTCGATCCCGTCAAGCGCCACGGTGCCGTGGACGCTGATCGCCCCTTCAGTCGGCCGGTACCCGCAGCCGTGCAACCGGTTCTGGCAGGACTTCATGTGCACCCCGGTGCCGTCGAGGTACACCCCATCGTCGCCGAACTGGTCCAGTCGCTGCGCCAAGCTATGCACCACGGCATCCTGCGCGGCCTCACTCCCGGCGCAGAAGCCCACGGTCCACTCGTACGGTTTGAGCGGCGTGTTGGACATATGGAGCCCGTGCACGTCGTATTCGGGCACGTCGGTGGGCATCCGCTCGTGAATCAGGTAGGGGTAAATGTTCAATCCGGCAGCGTGCGTGGCATTGATGAGGCGTTTTAGCCGCCGGGCGAATTCGGGACCCACGGGCATCGGCCACGGCCAGTTATCGCTCGAATCAATGAACAGATGGCGCACCCCCATCTCGGCATAGAAATCCAGTGCCGGCACCCGGCCCGGACCGGGCTCGGTCAGATTCAATTCGGGCACGATCGTGCTGTAGATCCGGTCCACCTTTTCGTGGTCGCGCTTGATCCAGCGGTCCGGCAGATTTAGAGCGGGATCGCTGAACGGCGCAAGGGGACCGCTGCGCAGAATCCGTAGGTCCCATGCCTCGCGCAACAGCGGCTTGACGGGGGTGGCCTGCAAAGCAAACCGGTAGCGCAGCGTCTGCCCCTCGGCCAGCCGGGTCGGGACCGTGATCCAGTTCGCGCGCAGGTGGGTCGTCTCTCCGCGCGGAAGCACCTCCAGGGCGTGCTGCGCATCTTCATAGCGCCAGTCCTGGTTGGATTCGGCCTGCCAGGTCAGCCCCAGCCTTTCATCGCCGAGCCAGATATTGGGGCTGAAGCGAAAGGCCAGATCTCCGTTTACGGCCCCCATGTGCAGCACACTCATCGGTATGCGGGGATCCTGCTGCTCTTCGTACACGTTACTGCCGAAGCACAGCGTCGCGTGCTCGGAACGTAGGGGAATGTCCAGGACGAGGCGGTCTACGGTCGTGTCGCGCTTGGCCGTCACCGTGCAGTCGAAAATGGCATAGCCGTCAAATTCCATGAGCGTTTTCATGTGCAACGCGAGGCTCCCGCCATCGGCCTGCTGTTCGAGGGTGGCCGCCACCTCCGAGGCCTCCACCAGCTCGACTTCGGCCCGGTTCCAGCTTACGGCGTCGCCGTCGGTCCGAGCCGTCAACGAAATCGGCGCCGTGAGGATTTCGCGGTCCCGGGTCTCGATCTGCGTTGGAAAGAGATGGGCGCCGAAGGTGTGGCGGCGGCCCCAGACCCTGAGTTCCACCGACCCGTCAGGCCGCTTTTCCGCTTCCATCGGCGTCCAGGGCGGCGGCACCTCGGTCAGACGGCCCTCAGGACTGTGGACCCATTCGGGTTTCTGCAGCCACACGTGGCGAAAGACGGTCTCCGCTTTCCCCCCGCCCGCGTCGAAAACGCGCGCGACGGCATCCAGCGACCGCCCCTCCAGCCCGGCCAGTGGAAAGGCCGCGGTCGCGACGTACCGGCTGGCATCCGGGTACGACTCTTCCAACGGAACGCGCTGCATCGGCGCGACGGGATCTTCCCTGCCATCCACCAGCGCCAGCTCGGCCTCGTGCCCTGCCGCGTCCCGGCCCTTGACGGACAAGTGCAGCGTGATCGTTTCTTCGTACCAATCGGTATATACGTGCATCTCGCTTTCCGGCGGGATGGGGATCTCCTCGCGCCGGGCATGCGCCTCGATTTCCTTGCGGGTCAGGGCCCGGCTGTATACGCGCACTTCGTCCAGGTCGATCGGGCACTTGGCGCCGATGATGCGCGCGGCGCTATCCGGCTCGATGGCCTGGATCGGCATGTAGGCGTCGCCCTCCAGGACCCCGTTGCGGTACAGCCGGATGCGCGGATATTCCACCACGACGGCCAGATGCGCCCAGTCATCGCCGAACATGCTGTGGCGCGCCAGCCGGGTGCGAATGGTATCTTTGCCCCAGCGATACTGCACCATGGGCTCACCGAACCCGTACAAGACAAAACTATTGCCCCAGCGCAGGTAGGTGCCGCCCTTGTGATCCGGGTCATTGCGGCGCGCCCACATCTCCAGCGTCAGGTCGCCCCTGGTATGCAACGCCGGAACGGCCGGGACATTCACCCGCCCGGTATCGCCGTCCAACCGCAGCACCCCGGACCGGCCGTCTACCTCGTCAAGCCGCTCGGCCTGGCCGGCGACACGGCCGTCATGGCCCTGCGGTCCATGGTCCACCACTCGGCCCGCTTCGATCCGGTCAAACGTGTAATGCAGCAGTAGGGATGGATCGTCCGCGGAAACGACCGAAACGAAACGGCAGGCCACGACAAACACCAGGACGAGGCTGCTCAACGGCCGCAATCTGCTCCATGAGGCCAAAGAGAAAAACCCGAAACCCATGACACTGATCAGGGAGGCCCAGGCCACGGATGCGGCCACCAATACCGACTCCACCAGTCCGAATGCGACTCTGCATATTTTACTCATGCTGTCATCCTCTAATGGGCTACTGCTGCCCATATCATGAGCGCTTTCTACCACAGCCGCCCCGCCTTGTCAACAGATCATGTCAATATATTTATTTATTATTGCACGGCCAGAAAGGCCCTTTAAACTAGCTTCTTCCGGTCTATTATTCGCCCTCAGGCCATGAAGTGCGGCAGACAATAAAAGCTATATTTCTCCATTTGTATCTTTTCTGCTATATTGGGGGGGCAACCGTTCCATATTGCACAACAAGCGGCCATCGAAGCCCGGCCTTCAAGACCGAGAGAGGCCACACCATGAAGGGTAAGAACATCGAACGCGATAGCTGCCTGTTCGACCCCGCGGAGATGAGGGATCGCATACTTCGAGGTCAGAAAGCAACTGGTCAGATTCGTATCCATGACCCTGCGCCATTCATCCAAGGTCATCGTCTCGTCCGCACACGCGGCCCATACCCGAGAGCCCTTCCCGGAGTCGGTGACCGCAGCCGCGCCGCGCGGCATCACTGCAGGGCGGCCGCCAGAAAGTCATAGGCCTTGCGGCCGTTGATCCGATGTCGCCCCTCGAAGATGTCGGTCGCCACCCGGTCCCTGGCGCCGAACACGTCATACACCCGGCGCGCCCTGGCCACACTGGATCGGACGGCGCCGACGGGGAAGATTGGATCGTAGGTCCCGGACTCGATCAGCAGGGGGCGCGGGGCAATCAGGCCGACCAGGTCGTACATCTCACCGAACTCGGCCAGCCCCGGCACGATGTTGCAGGGGCAATGATGGATGGCCAGGATACTGTCGCGAAACGTGGCGTAGTACCCGCTGATCACGCTGGCCCGGATCCGGGTGTCCAGGCAGCCGGAGAAGAAGGTGTGCATGCCCCCGCCCGAAATCCCCATTGCGCCCAGGCGCCGCGTATCCAACTCCTGCCGGGTTGCCAAGTAGTCCACCAGCCGCAGGCCGTCATGCACGCGCAGCGACACCACCGACAGCCCCAGGTGGAACGCCAGCATGGCCGCGTGGGTGCAAGTGGGCGGCACCTCCTGGCCGATAGTGGTATCGAGATCCGAAAAGTCCGTGGCCCGCTCGCCGAAGCAGGAGATTTCCGGGGCTGCCACGGCAAAACCCGCCCGGCACAGGGCGACCGCAAAATCCCGGTGATACCCGTCGGGCGTATCACGCTCCGCTCCGTTCTCCCATAGGCCGACAATGTCTTTCACGCCATAGCCGTGTCCATGAAAAGCAAGGACCACCGGCAGGGGCCGCGGCGCCGCTTTGGGGAGCAGGAGATAGAAGGGCATTACGCTGTGCGGTCCCGTGCGCATCAGGATCTTCTGGCGCACGTAATCCCCTTTATCCACCTCTTCCAACAGGCGGGGCTCGGGGGCGGCCGACGCCAACGTTTCCAGCCCCAGCCTCTTCGCGAGCGCTTTACGGGTAGCGGCCTGCCATCGGCGGGCCTCGTGCTGCTCGCTGGCAGTGAAACGCCGCCGCGCCTGGTCCGGCCGGTACCGGTCCCATAATACCCCGACCGGCTGCAGGTCGGCGCCCGTCCGATTACTTTTCATACGTGTCATGATCCTCAATCTTTCCCGGTTCACCGAAGGACGGATCCGCCGGGGACGGTCGCCGGTCGCCCGGCTGCAGCCATACATACACCCATTCATGGGAATCCAGCGCCAGGCTCAGGATGCCGTCGGACAGCTCGAGGGTCTCCCCCGTCAGGCCATTCGAAACCGACAGGACATGCTCGGACAGGTTCAGCGCCTCGAGGTCAAAATGGACCGTGGCCTGCTGTCGGTCCGGATGCAGGTTGGCAATCAGCGCCAGCACGCCGTTTTCCGGGTGGCGCAGCAGGGTTGCGTGCACACGCTCGGGGTAGGTCTGCACCACATTTTCATTCTCGAAGTAGTACAGCTTTTCGGCCCGGGACGCCTCGAAGCGGTCGCGCAAATCCCAGATCTGGATGATGGCCTGCCAATAGCTGCCGGGCTCGACCGATTCACGGAGGGAGGGGCGCACGGGAATGTCGTGCAGCAGGGAGACGGCGGCGACCTCCATGCGCGAGCCGAGGCGGTAGGACAGGGTTTCCGCGGCCACGCCCACCTGCCAGCCGGTGAACTCGGTACGGAACTGGTCCAGGGTCAGTTCGTCCGCCACGTGGTCCGCGTGGGTATGCCGCAGGTGGTGCCACTGCTCGCCGCTCCACAGGGTATCGCCATAGGCCAGCGCGGCCGGGTTGTACCCCCAGGAGCAGTGGTTATCGATCACGTGATCCGGATCTTCGCTCTTGACGACCCTGTAGATCCGCTGCATGAACCGGCGCACAGCGAAAACCGGGTAGGTCGTATGCTGTTCGTCGGCGCTGTCCGTGTACCCGCAGCCGTGCAGGCCATTGCCGCAGGGCGGCACGTGCACGGTGCCGTCCAAGTAGATGCCGTCTTCGCCGAACGTGCGGACACGGTCGGCCAGGGCCTGGATATAGGCGTCCTGCAGCGCGCCGCTCTTGGGGCACATGAAGATGCAACCCTGGGGCGGGGCATCAGGGCCGGAATCGACAGCCGAAGGACGAGCGGGAATGCCGGATACCGCCTGCAAATACTGGCGAATCGGGAAACGCGCCATGTGCCGGCCATGCGGATCGTACGCCGGCGTGAGCACCGGCACCCGCTGGTGAATTACATACGGATGCAGCTTCAGACCTCCGTCATGGACCGCCCCGACCAGACGGTGCAGGTCGCGTTTGAACGATTCACGCAGCGGCATGGGCCACGGCCACAGGTCGGCCTTGCGGGTGAACAGGCGGCGCACGCCGGCCTCGCGCAGCACGTCGGTGGCCGGCCGACCGTCGAGTCGGCGGTCCGGCAGTTCGAACTCCCGGCCCCACGGCTCATAGCGCACGATACGCAGGTCCCAGGCATCGCGCGCGAGCGGCTTGATGGGCAGCGCCTGCAAAGCAAACCGGTAACGCAACGTGTCGCCGACGCTGAGTTCAATGTCCTGGTCAACCCAGTGCTGCCGCAGGTAGGTCGTGTCGCCCCGAGGCAGGATCTTGATCGCCTGCTGCGGGTCGGCGTTATGCCAGTGTTCATCACTCTCCGCCTGCCACAGGAGCCCGCGCCGACTGTCGCTCAGTACGATTGTCGGACCAAAGCGAAAGGCCAGGTCGCCCTCGACGGCGCCGCTGAACCATGGCGATATCCCTACGCCGGGCTGCGCAGGCAAGACGCGGTCGCCGTAGCACAGCTCGGCGAACTCCGATCGCAGGGGGATATCCAGGGTCAACGCTTCCAGTTTCAAGGCCTGCCGGGCTTCCACCGTGCAGTCCACCGTCATGTAGCCGTCGTATTCGACGACGGTGCGCACATCCAGCCGGAGCTTCTCCCCGCTGGTGGTTTGCCGGACGACCGCCCGCGGCTCGTCGGCTTGCTCCAGGGAGACCTGCATCTCGCCCGTCAGCACGGGGACGCCGTCCGCCGCCGCGGACAAGGTGACCGGAGACGCCAGTAGTTCGCGGTCCTGGGAGCGAAGACTACGGACCAGGGGTGAAGCGCCGAAGACCTGATCACGCCCCCATACCCCAACCCGGATGCCGGTCTCCCGGCGTTCCGTTTGTACCGGCGTCCACGGAGGAGGCACATCGTCTCCAAGGCCCTCGGTATTATCCACCCACCGCGGCTGCTCGATGGCCAGGTCGCGAATCAGCGTTTCGGTGACCCGCCCCTCGGGATCATGCAGCGCCGCGCGGACCCGTATGTCGGCACGGTCCCGGTCGGGCAGCGGGAACACGGCTTCCGCCGTGAAACGTCCGCAGCTTTCAAACGGCATGGCCATGGGCGCTTCCTGCTCTTTTCTATCCACGGCGAAATGGGCTGTGTGGCCGGTGTAATCGGCATGCTTCCCGGTCAAGCGCAGCGTGAGGGTGTGATGGTACCAGTTGGTTTCCACGCCCAGCGACAGTGCCGGCCGCCGGTCGGCTGCCTGCCCCCGCGCGTGGGCGGCCACTTCTTGGGGCGTCAGGGCCCGGCGGTACAGGCGAAACTCATCCAGGTCAATGGGTATGCCGGCATTCTTGTTACCGCCGAGGAATTTTGGCAAGGCGGCGCGGTTGGCCAGGCCGGGCGCCACCATGAAGGCGTCGCGCACCAGTTCGCCGTTGCGGTAGAACCGGCAACGCGGGTACTCCACGACCATGGCCACATGCGCCCATTCCTCGTCGATCAGGGACCGCTGGACCGGCACCAGGCCGCGGTGTTCGCCGTCGCCGTGATACAGCATGATGGTGTGCCAGTGGGCGAGGACCACGTACCAGTCGGTCGCCGGCCATTCGCCGAAGATGGCGGCCCAGCGATTGGTGACCGGCGCGTTGAGCCGGGTCCACATCTCGAAACTCATATCGCCGCCGAAGTCGAGCGCCTCGGAATTGGGGATCTCCACGTACGAATGGCCATCGAGGCGCAGCACGCCCCGCCGTCCGCCGGACTCCGGCAGGTACTCCCATGCATCGCCTACCAGGATGCCGTCATGACCCCAGGCACTGCGATCGGTCACGCGGCCTTCCCGCGGCTCATCAAAGGTGTACCATACCAGCGGTTCGCCTTCGGGCGGGACCGCCGCGGCCGCCAGGCACGCCGGCAACGGCTCCAGCAGGCCGATGCGCTTCATGAAGTCCCACAGGTGTTCCCTCCAGGCCTCGCCGGGACGGCCCTGCGTGAAGGCGGTGTGGCCGCCCTTGGGGATGGTCCACAACTTGACTGGCACGCCGACCGTCTCGTAGGCCGCCGCGAGCCCCTCGGCGAATGCGGTCGGCGCTATGGGGTCGTCGCGCGCGGAGCACAACAGGGCCGGGGGCGTGTCCTGGTCAACGGGGAAATCGGACAGGGGCTGACGGGCCGGCCAGGGGCAGAGCAGCGCGATGAAATCCGGCCGACAGCTTTCTCGTTCGACGGAGTCCTCCGCCTCGGGCTGGCCGCGGTCCCAGTGCGTCGCCACATTCAGGATGAGGTTCGCGCCCGCTGACCCGCCGAGCATCCCGATCTTCGCCGGGTCGAGGCCCCACTCGCGCGCGTGATGCCGCACGATGCGCACGGCGCGTTTTCCATCGGCGCGGGCGGCCGAGTAGTCTTCCGCGGGCGGCCGCGTGCGGTATTTCACCACGATCAATGCCATGCCCCGGGCTACGAAGTAGTCGGCGTCGGCGATGTGGTCCGATGCGCTCGAGACTTTGTTATAGGACCCGCCGGAGCAGTAGACGAGCGCGACGCCGGTCGCCTTGTCTTTGGGCGGAAGATAGACCGTCATGGCCGGCACGCTGACATTGCCCACCGTGCCCGGCCATTGCGCGTAGGTCAGCTCCTTGCCCGCATCCGCGACCAGCCCAGGTGGCGCGCCTTCCCAGAGCGTCATGGTGAACGGGGCCAGGCCGGCCGACGAGACGCTCGGGCCCGCCCACAGGCCCGTGGCCAGAGCGGCGCCGAGCGTCACGATCCGGCCGACGGCCAGCAACGTTTGCATGTCTTTGCCAGGCATCCAACGAGCCAACATTCGTATAACCGGTCTCCTTTTATTCAACATCGTTCTGTCCTTCGACGGTCACCCTGATTAATCGGACGTAGGTTGTCTTGCCGTTGCTCACCCAGAAGGAGACCATCGCCTCCTCCGGGCCCAGTCTAAGGACTAAGGAATACCCGAAGGCGTACTCCTGATAGCCCGAGAAGGGATTGTTCGCGTCGGTATGGTGGCCCATCTCCCAGAGGGGGACGTCTGTCTGAACGTCCCAGCTCTTCCCTTCGTCGTAGCTCAACAGAGCCCGCAGGCCCGCGTCAGCGCCGAAGCGTTTCTGATAGACCGCCAGCATCAGGCCGCGACGCAGCGACACAGGACTCGTAATCTGCGCCGCAAGCCCGGTTTCCTGAACCCCGCTCCAGGTTCGGCCGCTGTCGGCGGATTCCGCCCGATGCACGGGAAGGTCTTTCTCCGTCTTAATATTGTACGCCCAGAGCAGCGCCACCAGCCGCCCGTCCGCCAGCTCGGTGACGCGCGGGTCGCCGTAGATCAGCGCCCGGTCGGCGTCGCGCGCAATCAAACCCGCCTCGGGCCAGCTTCTGCCGAGGTCCGACGACCGGGCGAGCCGCGTGGAGGGGCCTTCGCGCCAGCCGTTGTCCCACTCGTGCCAGACTTCGAACGGCATGCCCAGCGCGCCATCCGGCAGATGCACGAAACGGCCGGGGACGATCAGGTCCGGCAAGCGATAATCGAGATCGCGCGGCGCCGACCAACTGCGCCCGTTGTCTTCCGAGTCGCAAAGGCGAACGACGGTGCGCTGCATGCCACTTGTTTGCGGATGAAAGAGCGGTTGCGCCGCGTCGAAACGATCCGCCCGCAGATAGGCCGCCAGAAGCCGACCCGGCTCCGTCTCGGCAATGTGGCATACCAGGTACCCCCAGCCGGGATTTTCCGCTTCGTCGGCAGCGGTGGGGGACGGGACGGGCGACCAGTTCCGGCACCCGTCTGCAGACCTGAACAGGCGAATCCGGCCGTCCGGGCCCGACTTCTCGCTGCCGACCAGCGTCGCGCAAAGAAACGCGCCATCCGAACAGCGTGTCAGCGACGGAAACGTGTGAAACAGCGAATCCGCAGTCGGCGTTACATCCCCCGCGGCGACGCAACTGTCGGTGACTTGTATCCTGGCACGCTTCACGCCGACCTCCTCAATATTCATGGATCAGCGACTTGCCGGCGCAATCCGGAACATGACAATGCCACGGACCGGCAGCGTCTCATGCAATGTTACAGCGCCCTGGTGATTTGATTGAGCGCGCCGAGAAGTTCCGTCAGGCTGAATGGCATCCACGTCGAAAGCCGCGTCGGCCGGCGCGCCATACTGAGTGGGATTCCACTCTGCGCTGAACGCCAGCTCCTGCGCGCTCGGGTTGGCGACGAAAATCCCATACTCGCCATCCTCTGTGTGGAACACGCCGCTCATCAGCGCCGGGTAGCGCAGACCGGCCGCTTCTCCCAGACCGGCGCCGATATCCGTCAGGGCATCCGCTTCGGAGGTCCCGTAAACGAGTTGCGGCATCGGCGAAGGCGCGGTGAACGCCAGCGGTCGCAGCAGCCGGCCGTAGGCGAGGAATTTCATCGTGCCCTCCTGCTTGTAGTAGCCGACCATCCGGCCGAGGAAGTCGAACATTTCCTTGTGCGCCGGGTTGTCGAACTGAAGGATATCGCTTCTTGGCCGAGTCCGAAACCGGCCGATCTGGGCGCCTTCGACGAAGAGCGAAGCGGCCTCGATGAAGAAGTCGCTCGGGCGGCTGACGGACATTTCACGCCCGGTGCGTGTAATGTAGTCGTTGTAAACGACGCCGAAGAGCGGGACCTTGTTCTCGGGACGCAGGGTGTACTGGTACATCACGCCGTCAATGGCATCGATCATGTTCTCGGTGGAGCTTTCGCCGGTGGTGATCGCGTCGGGATCTTTGGCCTGGATAGCGTCGCGGATTCGATCCGACAGGGTGTGCATGCCGACCGTCATGGAACTGCCGCCGCCGTGCGAATGGCCGTGCGGCCGCCAGAAACAGGGCATGCCGACGCCGTGCATGACGTCGAGGTACACACCGGCCGCATGTTCGCGTTCCACCAGCAGGGTACACGTCTCGATCAGCCGCTCCTGCCACCATGCGCTGGCAACGCAGGGATACCACATGTTCATGCCCGGATACTTATGGATGCGTCCATAGGAATCGAGCACCATGTTCGGCTTGCCCTCTTTCGCGTAGGGCGAGTTCTCGAGCGGACCGGGGTCGTACACCTGCAGGCAGACGTACGGGGTCACCATGCCCCCTTGCTTGCGCAGGCTCGCAAGTGTTTCGGACAAAGCCGGCATGGCGGGCGTTTTCGGGTAGTTCCCGAACGGCGAATAGGTGAGCGGAAAACCGCTCCACCGCTGCCCGGGCGCGGTGATGTCGCGGCGGTGGTGAAACGGCACGTTGCTGGCTGTCTTGCCGGGGTCGTAGTCGTGCCAGGTGTAAAATTTGAGCGGCAGGGGCACTCCCGTCCATCGCAGCCACTCCCGGAATTGGTCGGCGGCGATTTGTAGATTCTCATCCATGGAATACGTGCCGGTGGCCGAATCGTTCATGATTGTGTACAGGAAGAGCGGCGTCTCCTTGAACCACACCGGCACATCCGCGCGCTCCGAAAGCGGGCCCTTGCGGCACCAGCTCTGCTGCACCGCCCACGCCCTGTAAATCTGCGCGGCGTCGTACCAGTCGCCGCGGAAGGGGCCGGCCACGCAGTCGTACGGCAGGGCGAAATCCTCGGCCGCAAAGCTCATGTTCGGCGGAAAGTGGGCAATGCTCCAGTTGATTTCCTCAGGGGTGTTGGCAACGAGGATATGCGTCATGTTCGGCGTCGGGTCCTGCGTGCCGACATACACTCCCTGGCGGTCGTTTTGGTTGTACAGCGCCCAGAACTGCATGTCCGTATAATAAGGATAGTACGCGCCGGTGGTGTGATAGTTTTCGCCGAGCCCCGCCGGGGCATGGAAGGGATCTTCGAGATACCCGCCGCGCCACTTGGGATAGACAAGAACGTTCTGTGTCGCCTCGCCGATGGGCGCGAGGGGCAGGATCGGCATGCGCACCCGCTCGATCCCGTTGCGGGCGCTGCGGTTTTTGAGAGCAACCCGCCAGTAAGACAGCGGATCGCCGGCGCGGAGCGTTATCGAAACGGTCGCGTCCAGCACCGCTTTCTCGTTGCGAACGTCCATGCCCTGCCACTCGAGATGCAACGTCGTTGAGTCGGCGCCGGTTTCAGCCCGCCAGGAGACCGACTTTGCGGCCTGCGAACCGATGCGAACCACATCCCCCAATTCCGCCATCCGGTCCAAAATAGCAGATATGTGCGAATCCTGTTCGGTGCCGCGATCATCGCGGGGGACGAATTTCGGATCGGTCGCCATGCGTATCGCGAACAGGTCGCGCGGCATGGGTGACGTCGGGGCGACCAGGAAATCCTGCTCTGCGCCAATCCCATAGAGCCGGATGATCTCAAACCCGGTGGCCGATTTCACGAACTCGAGACCCACCTGGCGATTGGCGAAAAGAATGCTGGCATCCTTCGCGACCACGTCAATCTCATTCGGGTGGCTTTTGAAAAAGCGGGTGGCCTCTTTGTGCGACGTGTTTGCTCTGCCTCCCTGGGCCACGTTCAGCCCGTGGGCGGCGGCTGCGATGGTGAAATGGGCCATGACTTCATCCTGCGAAAGCGCGCGGTTGTAAACGCGCACGTTGCTGAGGAACCCTTGGAAGTGCGGCAGTTGCGGCGCACTGGACGCCATGCTGAATTTGTCGCGCAGCGGATAGGCGTCAACGGCCGATTTCCGGCGGCCGGCGTCGCGGCCGTTGAGCCAGAGACGCATCTCCTGGCCGTCGAACGTGGCGACAATGTGGTTCCATTCTCTCAATTGGATCTTGGCCGCCAATTGGTTGGCGCCGCTCCCGATGTACCAGCCGATTCGGTCCGAACCGTAAAGCGCCAGCAGGTAACTGTGCAGATCCTGTCCCAACAGGATCGTGAGCCGCTCGGCTGCGGCTTCCGGCTTGACCCACGCCTCGACTGAAACCGGCCCATTCAGTCCCAACGGCGGCAGGCCGTCGAAAACGACATGGTCGTTCTCGCCGTCAAGGGCGAGGGCGTATCCCTCCCCCAGCGGCGTCCAGGCGCCGCCCTCGATCCGGGCGTCACGGCCCTGGCCGCTCGAATCGCGGGCAAGCTGGCCCTGGCCCTCGTCCAGACGCCACTCGGCCAGCAGACCGTCAGCGCCGACAGCGTTCAAGACGAACCCCGCAACGATCAGGCCGGCGGCCAGCAACGTTTTCATGTCTTTGCCAGGCATCCAACGAGCCAACATTCGCATAACCTGTCCCTTTATATTCAACATCGTTCTGTCCTCTGTTTTTCATGCCGATCGCAACGTTCCTGCGGCCTGCGCGCATGGCATCACTTATTGGCGCGCACTTTGACCACGAAGACGCTGTTATCACTGCCGTATTGCTCACAGACCGTGCAGTCGAACGGGTCCGGGGGCGTGGTCTGCATCCATTCAGCGACGGTGACCCAGGACTCGGTCGGGCTGATCGGGGTCACGCCGAAATTGCCCAGGCGGGCGCCGCGGTTGGGAACCAGGATCTGCTCGGTATCGCGCAGGACACACAGTCGCTCCGGATCGACCTGCCCGATAAACAGCGGGGCGCGGTGCCGCGCTACGTTGTCGTTGTCCGCCCCGCGGCGGGTGTACACCAGGTACAGGGCATCCGGCATGGCCAGCCAGTGCTGTTGCGTCTCGTAATTGCCCAGGTCCGACCCGTCGTCAAAGGTCCAGCCGCGCGGTTCGTCAAAATGCAACCCGTCCTTAGCGGAGGTGACATAGCCGCGCCGGGTATTCCTGAGGGTCAGGAAATACCGATCCTGGAACTGGGTCAGCGACGGCTCGACGAAACCCGGGTGCATGTTTCCGTCCGCGGGCAGGGTCAATTCATTGCCGTGTTCGATGTAGCGCAGCGTCTCGCCATCGAAGCGGCAGCGCATGACGGCAGAACCGAACTGTGAATACCAGCGATTCTCGATGCCGCGGTTGAACATCTCCGGCAGCACGAAATAGGTCGGCAGCAGGATATCCCCGTTGGGCAGGTCCAGGCGCTGCACGCTGCCGGCGCCTTCCTCGGGAAACGGCGTTTCGAGCGCCTGCCAGGGCGACCACGCGCCGGCTTCATCGTCGTATACCGCGTAGGCCGTGCTGCGCGACACCGCATGCCCGGGGATGTTGTCGTCACTGTAGGGAACGGTATGGCCGATACCGAGCAGGCGCTGCGATGCCGCGTGCCAGGCGGGCCACCAGTCCGAAACGCCTTTTTCCACGCCCTCTCCAGCCGACCGGCGCGCAAACGCCTCCGCCTGCTCGCGCGGCCCAGTCCAACTCTTGCCGCCATCATCGGTGCGCATGTCGCAGATCGGGTAAAACACATCATCCCCGGACAGGCGCATGGCATGCATGGTCAGGACCACCACCGGCGGCTGGCCCGGCCTCGGTATGGCCCCGGCCCGGGGATGCACCCAGCAGGTCTTGCGGTCGTAACCGCTTAGTATCGCATGGCATTCAATGTCCAACATCAGACATTCTCCTTGATCAAAGGCCGTTGAAACAAGTGTACTTCATCATCGCTTGCTGAGCCGATCATGCAGGAGATACCTCGGGGGCGGGATGGCCCACCCAAGGAGAGGGCGGGGGGCATTATCCCGTGCCCCATCGTCACCCGCCCGTTTTCGCGGAACGCATCTCTCTCAGAGCTTGCTGCGCCGCCGCGCCAGCATCAGACCGCCGGCCAGAAGCACCAAGATGAAAGAAGTTGGCTCCGGCACCACTTCCAGGCTTACCAGGTTGAAGTGGCCTGCTCCTGAAGCGCCGGGTGCATTGCTGCCCCAGTAGAAACGCTTAAGGGTACTGCTGATCGGATTGATGTTGCTGATGCGTTCGGTGCCGTTTACGAACAGGTCCGCATTACCAGCCACCGGATCGTAGACCAACTCGGTCAGCGCAAAGTCATTGATCGTACCGCCACTGACCGTGTAGCTGCCGGCGGTGTTCGCCGTATTCACCTGGATCATCTGCTCGCCGCTGGCATTGCTGCCGAATACGATGTAATACCTCAGGTTGTTGCCTGCATACTCGACCACCGGCTGGAAATCGAGCGGAACGTCCGCGGTCGGAATACGAACGTTGACACTGACCTTGAAGCCCGCCTCCAACGCGGTGTAATCGGCGGCCGTCGGAATGTAGTTGTAAGCCCGGTACGTGCCCGTCAACCACCATGCGTCGACCGCGCCGCTTGTGTCCGGACCGGCTATGGTACTGACTGGCGGATAGGCACTATACAGCGGCACCCACGCCGTGCTGTCCGTGCCGTAGGTATCGTCGATATGCCCCAGATTCCCGGCGGCGATGGGATCCTGCGCCCCGGTGTGTTCCGCGATCAACGAGGCCCCGGCCACGGATGCGGCCATTATTACCACCACCAGTCCGCATACGACTCTGCATATTCTGCTCATGCCGTCATCCTCCAATGGGCAACTGCTGCCCATATCATGAGGGCAAGCTACCACGGCCGCCCCCCCTTGTCAACAGATAATTTCAAATTATTTATTTTTTCTTGCGCGGCCCGAAAGACGCTCTAAACCGACTGATTGCCGTCTATAATCAGTCCCCAGGCCATGAAGCGCGGCAGCCCAGAAATAATATATTGCACTATGTATCGTTCCTGTTATATTGGGTGATGCGAACATTCAATATTTTACAACAAGCGGCCATCGAAGCCCGGCCGTCAAGACCGAGAGAGGACACACCATGAAGGGAAAGCATATTGAAAGCGCCACCGCGGTCGCAGGACCGCCCGGCGTCACCCGCCGCACCCTGGCACACAACCGTGACGTGATGCTGTGCCACTTCCATATGCGGCCGGGGGCGCGCATACCGCCTCATAACCACACCCCTTCGCAGATTGGATTCCTGGTATCCGGCCGGGTACGATTCATTACCGGCCGCCACCCCGAGGGGTTTGAGGTCGCCACCGGCGACAGCTACCTGTTCGATCCCGGGGAACAGCACCAGGCCGAGGCGCTCGAGGAGTCCGAGTTCGTGGAGGTCTTCCACCCCGCCCGCCCGGAATACGAATGACGCTGCCGGAGCAAACGACCCTCAACCGTCAGGACGGAATGCACTTCGCCATCATCGGTGCGCAGGTCGCAGATCGGGCAAAACACATCATCCCCGGACAGGCGCAGGGCATGCATGGCCAGGACCACCACTGGCGACTGGCCCGGCCTCGGTATGGCCCCGGCCCGGGGATGCACCCAGCAGGACTTGCGGTCGTAATCGCGGAGCATCACATTGATTAACGGGCGTTGCCCGAGGGATAGTCGAGAGTAGCAGGACATCGGCCGGGAGCCGCAAGCACGATACGTGTCTGGAGGAATGTTATGACCATGACGGGTTGGGACTGGATGATTGTCATTGTGAGCATTACGCTCTTGAGCTGGTTCAGCCTGCGCACGGTGCGTTACATGCGTAGCGTAGCGGATTTTCTGTCGGCCAATCGAACGGCCGGCCGTTACATGCTGGCACTGGACAACAGCATCGTGGGTCTGGGCGCCATCTCAGCGGTGGCATTGTTCGAGCAGTACTACGCGGCCGGGTTTCCCACGATCTGGTGGACTTGGATGATCATTCCCGGCAGCATGGTGGTGACCCTGACCGGTTGGATCTACTACCGCTTCCGTGAGACCCGCTGTATGACGCTGGCGCAGTTTTTTGAGGTGAGGTACAGTCGGCGGTTCCGCATCTTCGCTGGCAGCATCGTCTGGCTCAGCGGCATCCTCAACTTCGGCATTTTCCCCTACGTGGCTTCCAATTTCTTCGTCTACTTCTGCGGTTTTCCCGAGACCCTATCCCTGCTGGGCTTCACGCTTCCCACCTACTGGCCAATCATGGCGCTCACCACGGGCTTGGCCCTGCTCTATACCCTGGTGGGCGGCCAGGTCACGGTCATGGTCACCGATTGCGCCCAGGCCATGTTCGCTACGGTAGGCCTGATCTTGATGATCGAGGCTCTTGCAAAACCCCCCGCGAAGCTGCGCCTAGCGGCTTGCATCGCGGGGCGTTTTGTAAGCTGAAGAACCTTCCCACCCACAGTGGGGCGCTCGTGACGCTTCAGCTTAAGCCCATCGTTTTCTGCGCAACCCC
>JAIPIQ010000017.1 GCA_021734645.1 Fidelibacterota bacterium
ATCAAGCCCTGCCGCTCTATCGCGCCCTCGCCGCCGCCACCGCCGCCGGCCTCCTGCGCTCGGCCCATACCCCGACCCTGGGCGGCCTGGCCGCCGCCGCCGCCCTCTGCGCCCTCGCCGGTAATCGCGGCGCCGAACTCGAGCTCGCCGCCGCGCCCGGCGCGGACAAATTGCCCGCCACCGCCGCCGGCGACGATGCGCTCCTCTTCTCCGAATCCAACAGCCGCTTCCTGGTCACCTGCGCGCCCGACCGCGCCGCCGAACTCGAAGCCCATTTCGCCAACCTGCCCTGCGCGCGCCTCGGCACCGTCGCCGCCGCACCCACCCTCACCCTCCGCCGCGGCGCGCGCGCGCTCGTCCACACCCCCCTCGAACCCCTCCGCAAGGCCTTCAAAAAAACTCTCGCCGGCATCTAGCCCCGCGTTACAGCCGCTGGAACGGGATACGCGGGGAATATTTTTGGGGATTGGATTTGCCAAAGGCGAGAAACTTGGTATGTATGGCGCAACGCATGCCGGCGGGACAGGCCGGGCGCACAAAAAAAGGGATTGAACAATGACGAAGAAGAAAATGGACGGGTTGGTTGGGAACATGATGATTGCCCAGAGCGGCGGGCCGACGATGGTGATCAACGAGAGTTTGATTGGCGCGGTGTTGGCAGCCAAGAAGCAGAAGACGATCCGCAAGATTTACGGCTCATTGCATGGGATTCAGGGGATTCTGAAGGAGCAGTTCATTGATTTGGGGCGGGAGACGGTCAAGACCCTTGAGGCCGTGGCGGCGACGCCCTCCTCCGGCCTGGGATCCGTGCGCAAGAAGCCCACGCCGGAAGACTGCGCCAAGATGTTCGAGGTGCTCCAGCGCTATCAGATTCGCTACTTTTTCTACATCGGCGGCAATGATTCAGCCGAAACCGCGCACATCATCAACGAGGAGGCCAAGGCGGCCCACTATGCCCTGCGCTGCTTCCATATTCCCAAGACGATTGATAATGACCTGCGGGAGAACGACCATACGCCGGGGTTCGCCAGCGGCGCGCGCTTTGTCGCCCTGGCGCACATGGGCGACAACCTGGACAACCGGGCGCTGCCGGGCGTGAAGATCAACGTGATCATGGGGCGCCACGCGGGCTTTCTGACCGCCGCGGCGGCGCTGGCACGCCAATACCCGGATGACGGGCCGCACCTGATCTACCTTCCCGAGCGGCCGTTCAAGATTCAGGACTTCGCGAAAGACGTGCAGAAGGTGTACAAGAAGTACGGCCGCTGTGTGGTGGCGGTGTCCGAGGGCATTGCCGACGCGGATGGCACGCCCATCGCGGCGACCTATACCGCCGAGGTGGATTCCCACGGCAATGTGCAGCTCAGCGGCACGGGCGCCCTGGGCGACCTGCTGGCGGGGATCGTGCGCAACAAGACCGATATCACCCGCGTGCGGGCCGATACGTTTGGCTACCTGCAACGCTCGTTCCCCACTGTGGCCTCGCCGGTGGATGCGGAAGAAGCCCGGGCCGTGGCGGCCTTTGCGGTGCAAACGGCCGTGGCCGGGGATGTGGATGGCAGCATCGCGATCCGCCGCAAGCCGGGCAAGGCCTACAAGGTCTATTTCGAACGGGTGCCCCTGCGGAATGTCGCCAAGGAAACGCGCCATATGCCCGCCAGCTTCATCAACAAGGCCGGCAATGACGTCACCAAGGCCTTCATTGACTACGCCGCGCCCATCGTCGGCCCCCTGCCCGCCATGGGCCGCTTCAAAGCCCATCGCGTGCCCAAGGCGTGAGTTTGACCCGGCGCCCCGCCCGCTAAGCCGGCCCCCGGGGGACAGAAACTCATGGTGATGAAGTCACAGCTCGAAGCGCTGCTGTTCGATTTTGACGGCGTCCTGGCGGACAGCGAGCCGTTTCACTATAGCTCTTTTCTGGAGGCGGCCCGGCCCCTGGGGTTGGCGCTCACCTGGGAAGAGTACGGGCAGGATTGGATCGGCTTCGACGACCGCGACTTGTTTCTACAGGCCGCGCGGCGTCAGCAGGGCCGGGCGCTGCCGGACGACGAGCTGGCCGGTTTGGTTGCCGCGAAGGCGCGCGCCTTTCAGGCCGCCGTGGCGGCGCGGGGCGCGGCTTTGTATCCGGGCGCCGTGGCGTTGCTGCGCGCCGCCGCCGCCCGCCTGCCCGTGGGGATTTGCAGCGGCGCCACCCGCGCGGATATTGACCTGTTCCTGGCGGCCACGGATCTGGCCGACTGCATTTCCGTTTGGGTCACCGCGGACGATGTCGCCCGCAGCAAGCCCGACCCCGCCTGCTACCGGCTGGCGCTCGAACGGCTTGGCGCTGTGGCCGGCCACCCGCTGGCCCCGGATCGGGTGGTCGCCATCGAGGACACCCCGGCGGGCCTCACGGCCGCGCGCCGCGCCGGCATCCGGGCGCTCGGCGTAGCCCACACGCAGGCGGAATCCGCGCTGGCCGACGCCTGGCGGGTGGCGCCCAGCCTGGATGGCCTGACGCTGGACCAGATTGAGGACTGGCTGGCCCAGGACGAAAAAAAATCTTTACACGCGCGCCTCGGCGGGTAAAGTCAACCCCGTCCTGATCTGGAAAGCAGCCCATGGTGGGGTACCGAAGTGGCCAAACGGGGCAGACTGTAAATCTGTTGGATCATTCCTTCGAAGGTTCGAATCCTTCCCCCACCACCAGGCGGAAAACCAAGTAAAATATAGGTATTCCCGAGGTTTCCGCGCTTCCTCCAAATTTCCCGACGGGCCTTGATTTCCATTGTTTTCCAGTGGCCGCGCGTCCCTATCTTGACACAATCTTAGCACACTCACCGACGAGGGCGGTCCCTCGCCAGCCACACCCAACGCCTCATTTGGCGCACCGGCCAAGGTGTGGAACCACTGCAATACAAGCCCGTCAATCCGCCCCAACCGCGGCGCCTGGGGGCTTGTCCGACCCCCCAGTCCGTGTATAATGCCGCTCCATGGCTGATAGATGAGGGGCCGACAGGGCCAAGGAGTGAAATCATGCGGAACATACCGTTTGGGGAGACGCCGGGGGTCGGCTCGTGAACATTCTCGATCTTCGAACTCGTTTGGTGCAGGATTATCGCAACCACACGCAGAGCCGCATTTCATGAATGCCGAACTCATTGCGCAGTTCACGCCCGAGAACTTCGGCGAATGGTGCCGGGATAGATTTGACCGTTTCACGGGCGATCTTCATCCCATCGCTGATTCCGGCGGGTTTGCCCACGCGGACATCATTGGATACGTCCAAGTGCTTCCCGACGACGAAACGAACCGCCCCCTCCTGGTCATGGCGGTCCATGCCGGCGCCAACATCAACGAGCGCTCCAGCCGCCGCCGCCAGTTCGACTTCGCCCGCAGGCAGCTCCAGGCGGCCATGGAGAACCCGCCGGCCAAGGTCAAGGGCCTCTTCACCCAGGGGCTCTTCGCTTTCTACGATGATGTCGGCAATTTCCGCCTCAGCCTGATCACCGGCCGTGCCGAAGGCCGCCACCTGGTCTATGGGGACTTCAAGCGCCAGTCCTTCTTCGTGGCCCCGGAACGTGAGAACAAGACCTTTCGCGCCCGCATGGCGACGTCATTTGCCTCGTGGAAGAGCCTCGTCGAGGCGTTCTCTGTCGAGACATTAACCAAGGAGTTCTACAAGAGTCTGTTCGCCTGGTACGAGCGCGCCATGGCGCCCACCTCCAAGGTTTCGTTCCCCAATGACGTGGCGCGCGACGACGATAACCGTGACCTGCTTGCCGAGCATCTCATCCGCCTGATTACCCGCCTGATGTTCGTCTGGTTCATCCGGCAAAAAAAGCTGATTCCGGATACGCTCTTCAATCCGGATGAACTCAAGCCCCTGCTCAAGGACTTCGATGCCACGTCCCCAAAGCAGGACAATTACTACCGCGCCATTCTGCAGAACCTCTTCTTCGCCACGCTGAATTGTGAGATCGGGGAGCGTGAGTTCGCGACCGAGGGTACGCGCCAACAGAATAAGGAACATTTCGGCATCAAAATCCTCTACCGCTACCGGGATGAGTTTGCCTGCCCGACTGACAAGGTCATCGAACTGTTTCGGTCGGTTCCCTTCCTCAACGGCGGGCTGTTCGAGTGCTTGGACAAGAAGCGCGATGCGAGCGCGAGATCCCCGCTGCTCTACCAGGATGGTTTCAGTCGCGAACCGGACAAGCGTGCGCACATCCCCAACCATCTCTTCTTTGACGAAGAGGGCCTGATCACCCTTTTTGCCCGCTACGACTTCACGGTGGACGAGAACGCCCCAAACGATTCAGACGTGGCCCTTGATCCCGAGCTGCTCGGCAAGGTCTTCGAGAACCTGCTCGGCGCGTACAACCCGGAAACCAAGCAGACCGCGCGCAAGCAGAGCGGATCTTTCTACACCCCCCGCGAGATCGTCAACTACATGGTGGACGAAAGCCTCAAAGCCCATCTGCTCACCAAGGTGGGGCAGGCATTCCTGCCTGCCCAAAGCAAGAAAGACGCGACGGCAAGAAAGCCTGCGCCACCTTCTTCCGCGCCACTTTCCCAACGCATCGAGGCGCTCTTCTTGCCGGACGAACCGGACGGGTCCTTCACCGCCGCCGAGCGCCGCGCACTGGTCGAGGCCCTCTACCGTTGTCGCATCCTGGACCCCGCCTGCGGCTCCGGCGCCTTTCCCATGGGCGTGCTGCTTAAAATGGTCCACCTGCTTCAGCGCCTCGATCCGAAGAACACCCTCTGGCATGAGATCGTTATGGCCGAGACCGAGCGGGACCTCGCCGAGGCGGAAACACTGAGCCAGGTGGAAAAGGACGAACGGCTGCGCCGCATCACCGAAAGCTTCGACCACAACGTCAACCAACCCGATTACGCCCGCAAGCTCTACCTGATCGAGAACTGCATCTACGGCGTGGATATCCAATCCATCGCCGTGCAGATCGCCAAACTCCGCGCCTTCATCACCCTGGTCTGCGACCAGACGCCGACCTCAGATTCCGAGAAGAACTACGGCATGCTGCCGCTGCCCAATCTCGAAACGAAGTTCGTTGCCGCTAATACCCTCATCGGTCTGGCGACCGACTTCGCCGAGGGACTCAAGACCGCCGATAATGTCAGCCTCCTGAACGACCCAGATTTGCACCGCCTGCGCGCGGAACTCGCCGAAGTCCGCCATCGACATTTCCGGGCGCGCAGTGCCCCGGAAAAGAACAAGTGCCGCAAGGTGGATAAATCGCTCCGCGATAGGATCAAGGCCCGCCTCGTGGAAATTGCGTCCAAGCCAGATGCCCTGAAAATCGCCCTGTGGCAGGCCGAGATCGAAAAGCTCTGGCAGCAACGCAAAAACGTCGAGCAAGAGGACTGGCGCGAAGTCATCCGAACCGATCCCGTACAAGGTGACATGTTCACAACCACGCCAAAACCCGTCCAGACCACCCTGCGCATGGACGTGAACAAGGAACCGCGCGACCGGATAGACAATGCCATCCGCCAGCTCTCCGGGCACATCGAGTCCGAGCAGAACCGAGCCAGGAACAAAAGCGCCTTCCAGCACGAGGCCGACCGCCTCGCCGCCTGGGACCCCTACGACCAGAACACATCTTCCCCCTTCTTCGACCCCGAATGGATGTTCGACGTAAAGAGCGGCTTCGACATCGTGATCGGGAACCC
This sequence comes from Fidelibacterota bacterium, assembly GCA_021734645.1. Classification (GTDB taxonomy): domain Bacteria; phylum Verrucomicrobiota; class Kiritimatiellia; order JAIPIQ01; family JAIPIQ01; genus JAIPIQ01. The sequence goes on from JAIPIQ010000017.1 coordinate 5,677, forward strand.
GCCGTACATAAGCCACGATCGACTTCCATATCCTGATGTCTTAAAGCAATTTTACAGAACGTGGTCGCCGTTTGCTGACATATACTGCTATTTTGCGGAAAGAGGTATGGACCTTCTGCAACAAGGAGGCACCCTCGCCTTCATCACGTCAAACTCTTACATCAAGGCAGAGTACGGTCTCCTGATGCGTCGTCTTTTCGGGGCTGACAACACGCTTACCGCACTAGTCAACATCGAGGATTCCCAGGTGTTTGAGTCGGCCATCGTTAACACCGCAATAGCCATCGTGAAGAAGTGCCTGCACCAGTCCAACGTCGAGACTGTCGTATGCAATGATGCAGTTGGGACGCTTTCATTCCCAGCGTACATGGCGCAGTACGCTACGCTCGTTCCGGCTTCGCGCTTCACATGCAAACGATGGGTGCTGACAAATGAACGGCACCTTAGACTTCTCGACAAGATCCGTTCGGCGGGGAGGACTCTTAAGGACCGTGGTGTCAAAATACGACTTGGCATTGCAACAGGGGCAAATAGCGCTTTCATAATAGACCGGAAGCAACGCGCCCAGTTCATCAAGGCCGACAAAAAGAATGGGGTGATACTCAAACCGATCTTGCGGGGACGGGACATTCAGCGGTTTCAGCTTGCTGACTCTGGCCAGTTTGTCATCCTCGCGAAGAACGGCATAAACGTGAAAGACGACTACCCCGATTTGTATAAGCATCTCGATTCATTTGGGACAGCATTTCGATCCAGAGGGGCAAAAGGAAGGCACTGGTGGAATCTGAGAGCGTGCGATTTCTACGACGATTTCAAAAAACCGAAGATAGTCTGGATGGAGCTGACCGACCGACCACGTTTCGCACTGTGTATGGAAGAGATCTACTGCATAAATACGGCCTACTTCATGTTGCCACCAGAGGTCCTGGACATAAGATACCTTACAGGGCTCCTTAATTCTTCAGTCGTTGAGTTCTATGTGAAACACCAGGCTGAAACCAGCGGGATGGGTACTTGTCGTTGGATTAATAACATTGTGTCAGAAGTCCCAGTCCCGGACGCTGAAAGCGAGCACTGCAATTTGGTGTCAGGCTTGGTCTCCCGTGTCACTGAGGTCAAAGCTCGCGATCCCAATGCCGACGTTGCCGTTATGGAGGCTGAAATTGACCGATTGGTATACCAACTCTACGACCTGACACCCGAGGAAATCGCGATTGTGGAGGGCCGGGAGGGCGGCGGGAAGCAGGTGGCGGCCGCGGCCAAGCGGCGGAAGGCGGTTGCTGGCGCGAAGCGGAAGGCCCGCAAGAGCGTACTGACGGAGGATCCCGACCTGGCATGAATACGGCAGCGACAACGAAGGTGGGGCAGGCATTCTTGCCTGCCCGAAGCAGCAAAGAATCGCAGACAGGAATGTCTGCGCCACCCTTGTCTTCAAGAATAGGTTGAGTGTCATGCCTGCAAACCTCTTCATCACCAACGACGCAAGCGGCAACCTGGGCCAGCGCCTGCGCGAACTGATCTCCACCAGCCGCGAAATGCGCGCGCTGGTAGGGTTCTTCTACTTTTCCGGCGTCAAGGTGCTCTACGAGGCCTTGCGTGCCAACCCGAACATCAAGCTCCGGGTGCTGGTGGGCATGGAGGCGGAGGAACACTGTGGCCAGCTCCAGGAACTGATCCTGACTCCCGGGGGGAAGAGTCGCGGCGAAAGCCAGGATGCCTATATCGAGAATCTACGCCGCGCCCTGCGTTCCGCCGCCTTGGATAAGCAGGCGTTCCACGACCGCATTGTCGCTTTTGTTGAACTGGTCCGGGAAGGGCGCCTGATTCTGCGCAAGACGCGGGAACCCAATCACGCGAAGCTGTACCTCTTCGACATCGCCGAGCCCTTCAACAAGGTCAAACCCGGTGTTTGGATCAGCGGCAGCAGCAATCTCACGCTGCCCGGCCTGGAGTCCCAGGGCGAGCTGAATCTGGACCTGTCGGATTTCGGGTTTGCCGAGGCTGGAGCCTATTTCGAGGAGCTCTGGCGCGATGCCGTGCCGCTCACGGAGAATGAGGAAATTCGAGATAGGATTCTCGCCCTGATTGATCGCGCCTCGATTGTCGCCCCGGTTACGCCTTTCGAAGCGTACCTGCTGGTCCTCAAGAACTACGTGGAGCACCGCCTGTTGGCCGACCACGGCGGGCGGATGGATCGCATCCTGGAAGATGCTGGTTATACCCGCTACATTTATCAAGTGGACGCGGTGAACCAGGCCATCGCGACGCTGGACGCCTACAACGGCGTCATCGTGGCCGACGTGGTGGGACTAGGCAAAACGATCATCGCCTGCCTGATTGCCCGCCTCCGTGGCCGCCGCAGCATCGTCATCGCCCCGCCCGGCCTGGTAGGCGATCACAATGCCAGTACCGGATGGCGCGCCTATCTGCGGCAGTTCAAGCTGCACGATTGGGAGGCCCGCTCCTGCGGAAACCTGGCCGAAGTCCGGGCCTACGTGGAACGGGATGGCTTATTCCGCACCGTGATCGTGGACGAGGCCCACCGCTTCCGTAATCAGAACACGGAAGACTATGACCACCTCCTGCAAATCTGCCGGGGCAAGGAGGTCATCCTCCTCACCGCCACCCCCTTCAACAACCGGCCGGCCGACTTGCTCTCCCTCCTCAAACTCTTCCTGCCGCCCAAAAATAGCCCTTTGGTGCTCGACGGGAACATGGAAGCCGATTTCAAGCAGTATAATGACGTGTACCGGGCCATCGGCTTCGTGCTGAAAAACATGAAGAACACCGACCCCGACAAACGGGCCGAAGTCCTGCGCATCCTGGAACGAATGCGCATTCCCTTGGCGCTGAAAGAGGCCAACTACAAGAAGATCAGGAAGGCACTCGCCGCGCGCGCCGCCGAGATTGCGCGCAAGATGCGCGCCGTCATCGAACCGGTTACGATTCGCCGCAACCGCCTCGATCTCAGGGGCAGCCCGGATTATGCCCGTGAGGTGACTACGCTCTCGACTGTGCGCCCGCCAGTTGAACAGTTCTACGTCCTCACCAGGAAACAGAGCGAGTTCTACGACCGGGTCATCACCGACTCCTTCGGCCCTGAAGGCCGCTTCCATGGCGCCATCTATCGCCCCGTGCAATACGACATGTCGGGCAACCGCGAAGAATCCCAGCAGATCAACATGTTCACGTTCATCCGCAGTCTGTTCGTACGGCGGTTCGAAAGCTCCTTCGGCGCGTTCGCCAAGAGCCTTGAACACGCGATTGCCATGCATGAGCGGGTCCGGGACTTTGCGCGCGACACCGGCGTTTTTCTGGTCAATCGCACCTTGATGGAGAAGATTCTCGAAACCGACAATGATCGTGAGCAGGAAGATCTCTTGGAGCAAACGGTCGAACAACTTCGGACTTGCAATGCCCCGGGCCACCCGCAGGTCTACAAACTGGACGACCCGCAGTTCAATAAGGACCGGTTCTTCCGCGACCTGGCCGCAGACATCAAACTCCTTAAACAGACCCAGGCGGAGATGCAGGACCTCAATCTCCTGATGCACGACCCCAAGGCCCAACGCATTATTGACATCATCCGATCCGTACTCGATCACTCCTGCAAGGATATTGTCGGCCGACAGCAGCGCAAGGTGCTGATCTTCAGCGAGTTCTCCGATACCGTGGACCATCTCCAAGGCTACCTCGACATCGCTTTCCCCGCCAAGGTGCTGGTCGTGAACGAACGCCTCTCCCGCGAGAGGGACCGCACCTTGAAGGCCAACTTCGACGCCTCCTGGCCTGAAGCCGACCAGCAGGACGACTTTCAGATTCTGCTCGCGACCGACCGGATGAGCGAAGGATACAACCTGAACCGCGCCGGGCTGGTCATCAACTACGACATCCCCTGGAACCCCACCCGCGTCATCCAGCGCGTTGGACGCATCAACCGCATCGGCAAGAAAGTATTCGAATACCTCTACATCTTCAACTTCTTCCCCACCGAACAGGGAGCGGACATCCACCGCAGCCGACAGATCGCCGGCGAAAAGATGTTCCTGATTCACTCAACGATCGGCGAGGACCTTCAACTCCTTGACCCGGACGAGGAACCCACTGCCGCCGGGCTTTTCCAGCGGGTAAACACCGATCCCGACGAGCACGAGGGCGAGAGCTTTCTCACCACCGCCCAGCGGGAGCTGCGCAGGCTCTCCCATGCGCACCCCGAAGCGCTCGAACGTATTGCGCAGCTTCCTCCACGCGTCAAAACCGCGTCCAGGCATGCGCCCCAAGGAATCTATTTCTTTCGGAGGCGGGGGGCGGCGCTCTTCACCCTCCGGCATGCTGATGACACCATTGTGCCCGCCACCGTCGAGGAAGGCCTTGAAGCCATCCGCTGTGAACCGGATGAGCCGCGCGTCGCCTTTGGCGATGATTTCTGGCCTAAATACGATAACCTCTGCGCCTACACACGCCCAGCCGAACAGGAAACACCCGCCTCGCAGAGTTGGGTGAGCCGCGCTCGCAACCAACTGGCCGCCCTGCTTCCCACAAGCTCCGAAAACCGCCGCCAGTTCATCGATCTCTTGATCGAAGACATTCAATACTTTGGCACCCTGTCCGAACTCACCCTCCGCAAGATTGCCAAACCCGACATCGCGACCCCTGAAGGGCTGCGAGCAATCGAGAAGCTTGTGGACACCCTGAAGGGTGAACTGGGACCCGACTACCTCGATGTGTACAGGAAAAGAGGCATAGAGGATCAGGTCATCATTACGGTGCAACAGCAGCCGCAGTCCAGGGCAATATCTGTAGACGACGGTGCAGCTTCGCCCGCCGCCGCCAATGGGAGACAACTATGATCGAGAACAACCCCCGCAACGTATCGAGCGGCTTTGAAATGCTCTTGGAAGAAGTCGAGGCGGAGATTGATTTCTTCACTCGCATCGGCTCACGGGCCTTCGAGAGCCGGGACTTCTGCAAAGTGGACGAGGCCCGCACCCAGGCGGAGAAGGTCACGGCCTTCCGCGACAAGGTGGCCACCTTGCGCAAGGAGTGGGACGCCATCAGCGGCACGGAAACCGAGGAGGACGAGGAGACTAGGGCTGAGCGCCGCAATCTCGGCCGCCTGCGCAAGGGACTGCGCACACCCGAGGCCGCCTACTACCAGCCTATTCTCAAGGCGCTGATCGAACTCGGCGGCAGCGCCAAGATGCAGGCGGTCCTCGACAAGGTTCACAAGGCCATGAGGCCCATCCTCAAGGACGTGGACCATGAACCCCTTGCCAGCGATCCCGACATGCCGCGCTGGCGCAATTCGGCCCAGTGGGCGCGCAACACCATGCGCCAGGACGGCCTGCTTAAGGCCGATTCCCCTCACGGTACATGGGAAATCTCGGATGCCGGCCGGGCACACATGGAGAGGCACGCATGAACATACCGCTGTCTGTTTGGTCGCGATGGAGACCTTTCCCATCGTCAAACGCAAGGACGAGATGCAATACGGCGCCGACCGCACCCGCGATACCATCCTCGAAATCTATGATGCCATGAGCGCGGTCATCCGCACCGGACAACCCTACCAAACCCGCCTCGATCCACCCCCCGGACCGCCCACCGACCCCGACAGCCACTTCCTCCCCCTCCCATCCTGGCCCCCCGGCCAACCCCAACCTTCAAACTGGCCCCAACACATCCACCCGCCAGATGGCTTTGAAAAGTTCTGAAATACATGACGATGCAACCGACAAAGCGAGATGAGAGCTACTTGAAGCTCAAAGAGGTTCTTCTATCGCACGATGCTGTAATATTCGTAGGCTCGGGACTTTCAAAGGCAGAACCTCCAGATTATCGTTGTGGATACCCTTCCTGGCCAGATCTGATCAAAGCGCTCTGTATCGCTTGCATGGGGTGTATACCTCATGACGACAACTGGAATGGCTGGGGGGATCCTGAAAAATTAATAGAACTCGCGGAAGATGCACGTCAGGCAAGTAGGAGTAAATACGACGAAGTCATTCGCCGCATATTTTGTGACACGCCGAAGGTGGCTACACCAGAGGTATACAGATATCTGGCTCGGCTCAATGCGAAGAGCTATGTCACCACGAACTACGACAGCCTGTTGCGTAATGCACTGGAGGATATTGGCGTCCAACGAGATGTGCATGTGTATCCTAAATTGCAACATGCCTCACGCGTTTCGGCAGGTGGACTGTTCCATATTCATGGATACGTTGGGACAATAGACGACAACATGTATTCAGAGATTGTGCTTAGCAAAGAAGAGTTTGACATGGCCTACTGCGAGAATCGTCCTCTGGTCCGTCTTTGGGATACCATGCTCGATGAAAACTGCGTTGTCTTCATCGGGACAAGCCTGAGCGATCCTTCGACCCGGAGCATGTTAGATAAATACAAAGAACGATCATCTGCTCTTAGTCTCAACGGCTCTTATCGAAGACGAGATAGTTTTGTTCTAATTGGAATGGATGAACAGACTGTCGAAGTCGCGTTGAGTTGGCGTCAGGCTGACATTGATCGGTTGAATGCCAGGAAGACGCAAGAGTACTGTACGCAGATAGGCTTGGTCCCAGTACTATATGACAAAGAGGACCCAAACCATTCGGGTCTGCTTCACCTTCTAAAAGAGATTGCTCCAAGGCCTTCACTGAAGTCATTCAATCCGATATTTGGAAATCAAGGAGACGGACTCCAATGAAGTACTTTGATCGGCTAGATTTGATAGACTCCATATTGCATGGGCCGGCATCCACGCATACGTGGAGTGAACTGCTCGCATTGATAGATGGCGATGCTTCTGCTGCTGCGTACGCCATGCGAAATCTCGAAAGTTCAGACTGGCTCGTCGTTGCAAATCTCAAAGATGTTTCCTCTCTGATAGTGGGGGATAACAGAGTCAGTTCTGGATTTGCCCAATACTTAATCAAATGCGCAGAGCGCGGTGAATTGAAGCAACACGATGTTCTTGTAAAACTGAAAGCATTGCGTGGCTTGGCTGATACTCCCGTTCGTTTCGAACTGGCGCGTGCTGCCGCTTTCCTGGAACCCTCGTCGTCAGCAGAATGGGCCACTCAGGAAGCTAAATGGCTGCAGTCACTAGACAGGCTGGACGACACGGTTTGTGATCCGCATAGAATGCTCATCAAACAACTCGCGGAACGCGGTCACGCCGATGCTGCCTTGGGTCTAGCTGCTGCATTACTGGATGTACTGCCTGATCCTGCGGCGGACTTGAAACGCAATAGGGTTGATCAAGGAAATCCAACAGCGCAATATGTATTTCCCCGACCGCACGCACGACTGGACGAGCACGAGTATCGTGATGTGCTGCGCGACATTCTGCCGTACTTACTGGCGGCAGCGCCGGAGAAGACGTTCGAGATGCTGTCCGACCTCACGGAAAAGGCGATGGTATATGGCTTGCGCGATCCGGCATCGGAAAAGCCGAACGATTTATCCATTGTGCGCCGCCCGGCCATTGAGGATCACGAGCAGAACAAGGACTATCATTTCGAGCATCATTTGATTTCGGCCTGGCGGGACGCCGCCGAGCATCTGGCGGGCAAGTATCCAGACCGGGTGCCGGACATGGTCTCCGCTTTGGAGGCACGGGAATGGAATCTCTTTCGTCGGCTGGCTCTGCATTTGCTTCGAGTGGCACCACGGCCTTCGATGGACCTGATCGAGACTCGCCTGACGGACGCCGATCTGTTTCATAAGTCCGGCCTGCACCATGAGTTCTGGGGGCTTCTGGAGGCCCGATTCCAGGACCTCACCGCAGAGGGTCAGGCGCGTGTACTGGAACGGATCGAGGAAGAAGGGAAGCAGACTGGGGACGACAAAGAGGATCGCATACGCCGCTATAGTCAATACCGCTGGCTTTTGGCCATTGAATCCCATCTGGAAGAGACCCGGGTTGCTCGATTGGCGTCGTTAAGAAACGAGTTCGGGCAACCCTCCATGCCGCCGGACTTCTTGACCTGGACTGGCGGTGTCGAATTTATCGAACCGTCGAGCCCCCTCACGCAGGAAGATATTGCGTCCCTGCCGATTGCGAAACTGGTCACATATTTGCGTGACTGGAAGCCGTCAGGAGATTGGCGGTCGCCGACCGCTGGCGGTCTGGGGGCGCAACTGACGGTCTTGGTCCAAGGCGCGCCGGAGAAGTGGGCCGACAACCTCAATTATTTCCAGGATTGTTCAATTGATTGCACGTACCATCGGCATTTGTTGTCGGGCTTTGTTGCCGTTGTCGAATCCGGCAAGTCAATTCCCTGGGCGCCGGTCTTGGCATTCGCGGAATGGATCGCGGACCTTCCTCTGGTCCCCCATGAGTATTCCTTTTCGGATGAGCAGAGAGGCGACTTGGGGTTGGACCGCAATCGCGCGTCGGCTCAAATGGAGGTCGCCCGCTTGCTTGTGAAAGGATTCAATGCGAAAGGTTCGGCGGCGCTGTCCTTTGACCTGCGATCTGCCGGGTGGCGCATCGTGGAGCGTCTGGCAGACAGTGAAGACCCGTCTCCTGAAGTCGAGGCAAAGAGCCTGAATGCGCCGGGTACGTTTGACCCGCTTACGAAAGCGATCAATACCGTGCGCGGAGAGGGACTGAGTGCGGTCATGGAGTACGCCGGGTGGGTCTCTCGGCACCTGGACCCAGGCGGAGATAGGCCGGCCGCATGTAAGCCGTCGTGGTCGGACTTCCCGGAAATTCAACCCGTCATCGAAAGCCGGTTCCATGATGGACCTGCCGGATTCAGTTGGAGCATAGTGGACCGGGCGGTATTGGGCCGTTGGCTGCCCCAGCTTGTACGCATTGACGCCCAATGGGTCCGCGGTCATCTTGTCGGCCTTTTTCCACAGGAACCCGAAAAGGCAGCCCGGGGCAAAGCAACCTGGGATACGTTCCTCCGCTGTAATCCCGCATTCAACGCGGTTTATGACGTGATTCGCGAAGAGTACTTCGATCAGACCCGCGCCTTGGCTGCGTCAGCCGGCTCCGACGAGGACAAGGATATTCGCAACAACCTCGCCAGCCATGTTCTTGCGCTGTACGTCTGGGGTCGGATTTCCCTGGATGCCGACGACCTGGTTGATGTCTTCTTCCGCGCAGCAGGCTCTGATGTGACTGGCTCCATGCTGGAATCCGTTGGACGAGTCTTAAGCCGCGAGAAGGACTTGAAACCGGCCTTTCTTGAACGGCTGAAGGCCATGTGGGACTGGCGGGTCCAAACCATCGGTGGCCTGGAATCCATGCCGGAGGCCGAACTGATGGCCTTCGGCTTCTGGTTTGCGTCGGGCTGCTTTGATCTTGATTGGTGCTTCCGGTATCTCCCGGCCACGCTTCGCATTGACAAAAAGCACTGGGGACAGATTCAGGTGCTTGAACAACTCGCCGCAGCCTTTGAATCCAAACCCGCCGAGACGCTACGTTGCCTCGAAATCATGGTCCAGCGCGCCGGCGACCTTTGGCTGTTTCAACCCCGTGAGGACGGCTCCGCGTGGAAGATTCTCGACAGCGCCCTGGGCCACGCTGATCCCCGCATCGCGCAAAAGGCTGACGAAATCACCAACACGCTGGGCCAGAAGAGGCACCTCGGCTACCGCGCCCTCCGCCGAAAGCACTCCATCGGTCGCAAAGAACTGAATAAATGAGGGCCAATTGAATACTGACACTCAAAGCGAGTCAAGTGCGTCTGACTTCCTCAACGAGCACGTCTCGCGCACCATGCAATCATATCGGGTTCACCCTGCTCTAATCCAGCAGGACGGGCGGACAGAGGAACAGTTGGTCTCCGGTAGTTATGGCACCCGCCAGATCTACGAGTTGATTCAGAACGGGGCTGATGCTATCCAAGCAGCCCGAATGGTCGGCCGAGTATCAGTCGTTCTGACCCGTGACCACCTCTACTGCGCCAACGAAGGTCAGCCCATCACGATTAATGGCCTTCAAGCCTTGCTCATGGCGAGCATGTCAGACAAGAAAGGTGAAGAAATCGGGCGGTTTGGCCTTGGCTTCAAGTCAGTTTTGGGGGTCTGCGATCATCCAGAGTTCTTTAGCAGATACATCAGTATTCGGTTTAATCCGCCAGAGCTGGCCGAAGAAATGCGATGCCTTGTGCCACCCGGTAGCCCGCTGCCAAAACTGCGAACAGCAGAATTGCTGAATCTCGGCCATATTGCAGACGAGGACCCCATGCTGGCCGCTTTGCTAAACTGGGCCACTACGGTGGTACGACTGCCTTTGCGCGTAGGAGTCAGGGAACGCCTGCTTGAAGACATTCGTTCTTTTCCGTCCGAAATGCTAGTATTCTCGCCGCATCTTGCGACTCTTCACCTTCATGCGGCGAATGATGGATTATCGCGCAGCATGAGCGTTGCCTCTACGGGGGATGAGTGTGTAACCGTCACTGAAGGTGATCAGACCACCGAATGGAGAAGGTTCACCCTTAGGCTTCAGACAAGTGATCTGCCGACAGAAGTGGCGGCCAATATGGATGTATCGCTGCGCCAACGCAGAACAATACCAATAATCTGGGCGGTACCCGCCAGCGACCGGCAACGCAGAAACGGGCGATTCTGGGCGTTTTTCCCCACGCTGAATGAGACTACTATGCAGGGTGTGGTTAATGCGCCTTGGAAAACTGACCCGGACAGGGAGAATCTCTCGCCGGGAAGCTTTAATGCACACCTACTAGAAGCTGCCGCAACATTGGTTGCCGAGAAGATCTCCACCCTGAATACAGACGACGATCCATCGCGGTTTCTCGATTACCTGCCGGCCCGGGACGACAAGGGCTGGGCGGATCAGATTCTTTCAGAAAACGTTATTAATATGCTGAAGGACAAGTGCTGCCTGCCAACTGTTGGGGGTAATCTCAGGCGGCCCATTTACAGTTGGCTGCGCCCAGTCAACATTGATCAAGAGATGCTCCAAGACTGGTTTACGGAGTTTGGACGCTATGAGCCTGCTGCCCTGGGTCACCCGTCGCTGATGAAACCCGAACGTACAGCGCGGGCGCGTCGCATGGGCGCCCATCTCCACACACCTGACCGTTGGCTACTAGAGGTGGTCGAGGGAGAAACCCCAGAGCATTCGATCGCAGCAATCCACCTTGCGGATGCCCTCTTGAAAGCCCCATTGTGCACGAGGGAGACAAGGCGTAGCCTGCTGGACACCGCATTCGTCTTAACTCAGGGGAACGATTTGGCCCCCCCTCAGAAGAATGAATTGCAGTTTGCAGCAGTTGGACGCGACCAGGTAAACCGCTATGCCCGGATCGTACACCCTGATGTGGCTGATCATGCAGGGGCGAAAAGAATCCTTCAGGAGACATTCGGCGTCCAGACCATAGATGACGAAACAGAGCTTCGTGGCATGGTGTCGTTGCGGTATTGCGACTGGGCTGACTTTTGGTCAATAGCACGCAGATTGAGAATAGAGGCGGCGGCAGAGATCATTTCGTCAGCCGAAAGCACTTACATCATTCACGCCAAGACACGCGCCGGTCAGTGGGCTCCGCTCTCACAGTTGCTTCTGGAAGGTACCGTGGCGTCGCCTCCTCTTGATTCGGAGAGTCAGAAAGCAATTGTGGATCATGATTATCACAGGGATGATGTGCCATTGATGCGTATCCTTGGTCTTGACGGTAAGCCGAAGGCGACCACATCACCTGATTGCTGGTCGGTGATCTATGGGGTCTTTTATGCGCAGATGGTTGAGCAATATTTACGAGAATGCGTCAACCAGAAGTGCTCATCTACTCCTCAGCAAGACTACATCGTACTGCATGTGCGAAAGACTGTAGAGCCCTTGGACCCTCTGATCCACTTGAAGGGCAATTCGGCGGTATTGATGTCACACGCGGTCTACGAAGCATTTAGATCAGAATGTGCGGCGGTGAATTGTTTCATTCGGCATTCGACCAGAACACCACCGTATCCCAATATGCCTATACCCCCGCCCGCTATGTGGGCACTTCACCATTTTGGGTGGGTTGACACGAGTGTCGGCCCGGTGCGTCTAACCGATGCCGTTGGTCCTGGCCTTAATGAATACGGCGATTTCTTACCGGTTCTTACAGAGCCCCCGGGGTTTGCTCAGGGCGTAACGTTGCCAGATACTGTTAATGGCATAGAGGATCGGCATTGGGAAGCAGCCTTGAAGCGCGCAGAAGGTTATGAGCGCGACTGGCGAAGGCTCGCCAGTTTCTACGCCTTGCTCGCTTTGTCGGGCCGCAGCCGGCCTGAGCGTCTTCGCGCCCGGCGCGGAGATGGATGGTGCGATTCGCCACCCGCAGAGGTGACTGTAACGACTGATGAGAGTAGCGCGCAAGGGGCGCTTGATGAGGGCCGGAATGTTCTCCGGGCTTCATGCTCAGCGCAGGCGGATATATTGATTGAGAAGTGGGGATTGATCAGGTGTGACGCGGCGAGGATTGGTTGGCAACCTGCCAACGAGTCAATGCTTGCAGTCGATCGGTTCGCCGGGTTGCAGTCTGTGACCGACTTTCCGCGCAACGTTCGTATTCAGCCCTGCGAGGGGCTATGGCACGAACGCGGCAGCGCTGAGACAGGGCAAAGGCGCCAGCCCATTGAAACCGCATTTCGCGATGGATGCCTTTACTTTGTCGGCAGTCGGTCTGACCGCTGGATTCTGACCGAATTGCTAGATCGCACGTCAGTCAATTTGATGCCCCAGCGCGTTAATGCGATTCTGGGTGAGGCAAGTGAAGAGTGTGTGAACGGGCTTCGGAAAAGAGTAAGAGCATGGCCGGATATTGAGCACAAGGTATTGGAATGCATCGGATGCAATGCGTTAGTCGAGAAAATCCCGGAGGAGTACGTGCGCTTGCTGAAGCCTGAGCAGCGCCAAGACCCCACGATGATCGCCAAGCTGGCCTGCTCCGTCTTTGGGGTTGAGATACTGAAGGAGTACCGTGACTCGTTATCCAGCCTGGGCTTACGCCCGCCGACACACTGGGCCGGGGGCTCGCAGGCAGTTAGCTTCGTGACAGATTTAGGTTTTCCGCGGCAGTACGCGGGTTACCCCCAGCAGCAACGCTCTCCCTTTGACGACGTGAGCGGGCCTAGCTTCTTGCCTCCGCTGCACGATTTTCAGCATGCTATAATGGAGACGATGATCAAATGTCTTGAATCTCCAACGCCACGCCGCGGACTGCTTTCGCTGCCAACTGGGGCAGGAAAAACACGCGTAGCCGTAGAGACCGTGATTCGCTGGATTCGCTCACGAGATCGGCCGGCTTCTGTACTGTGGATTGCGCAGAGTGACGAGCTGTGCGAGCAGGCCGTTCAGACCTGGCTGCAAGCATGGCGGGCGATCGGTCCCGTCCAGGCCCATTTGCGTGTAAACCGTCTATGGGGCAGGACAAACAATGCAGTACGTCCGAACGAGCTGGGATCGTGTATAGTCGTGTCCAGCTTTCAGTCACTGGTGAACCGAATCAGAGCGACTGACTTCGATTGGGTGTTCAATGCGACATTGATCATCATTGATGAAGCTCACGCGGCTTTGGCGCCTTCGTATACGGAAATATTGAAGCGGCTCGGGTTGACTCATCGTGAGACTGCCCGGCCGTTGATTGGATTGACCGCTACGCCGTTCCGTGGCAGTCGCGAATATGGAGAGGAAGAAACTCGGCGGTTAGTGCAGCGCTTTGGGTTCGAAAGATTTGACACAGCTCACATCAATCAGGCAGACTTGTACAAGAAGCTTGTTGAGATGAAGGTGCTCGCGAAGGGCGAAACAACCACAATCCCCGGAGCTGACCTGAACTTGACGGCTGATGAGTTAAAATACCTGGATACTTTCCATGAAGTCCCTGACTCGGTGGGACGACGCCTGGCAGAGAATATGGACAGGAGTCAGCGAATTATCGAGCATCTCCTGCGCCTGCCCCGAGACTGGCCAATCCTTCTTTTTGCTACCAGTGTTGACCATGCCGAGGAGCTAGCGGTGCGCCTCACATTGGAGGGCGTCAGCGCCGCAGCCGTATCGGGCCAGACATCGGTAGGAAAGCGCAGGCATGCCATTGAGGAATTTAGGCGTGGACGTCTGCGCGTGTTGACGAATTACGGTGTCTTGACCACAGGCTTTGACGCGCCGTCCGTCCGCGTCGTCTACATCACGAGGCCGGTATATAGTCCGGTGCTTTACCAGCAGGTGATCGGCCGCGGTTTGCGCGGCCCGCTCAATGGGGGCAAAGAACTGTGCCTGATCGTTAATGTGGATGACAACATCAGGCAGTTCGGGCACGCCCTGGCCTTTCACAAGTTCGAGCACCTGTGGCGCCCCTTTTCGATGCCATAGTCGCCGATCCTATTCCCGCAGTTATTCGCCCGAAAGGCAATGATCGCCGATTGAGTGGGCCGCTCCGAGATCGGTCGCCGCGCTGGCCACAACGAACGTTCGCAAGCGGCCTAATACCCGCCTGTTGCGTGAAGGTGGGGCATCGGCGATGCAGGGGGAGGAATGAGAATCCAGCCATGCCCTCCGCGCTCTGCCGTGCGACTCAGTGAGGGCGCTTTGGAGTTGCGCTTTGGGACGCGCAAGGCTATTGTCTATGCTAATGGATTTGGCTGGCGCCAATTCCTAAACGGTTTTGCATGCGGCGAGCGGAATCGTAAAGAAAGGGTCGCCGTGAACAGTTACCAGAGCAATAGACGCGAGGAGCAGTAGAATGAACGTCATGACAAGTCTGATGCGAACGGCCGCGATTCTTGCAATAGCAGCTTCTGTCACGGGGTGTGCCAGTACCGTCATTATAGAAAAACGTATGGCATACAATCCCCCTGTTGATCTGAATACTGCACAATCTGTTCACATTCGAAAGTTTTCATCGAGTGGAAACGACGGTAACGCAACCGCGTACATCGAACAAGCTTTGAAGGAAAGAATATCATTGAGCGGGCGGCATGTAACTGACTACATTGACACAGAGACCCCGCAGGCAGACATTCAAATTGGAGGGAGAATACTCGAAAACTATTATGATAACCGAGTATTGCGTTCGTCGTCTACCGTAAAGCCTTATGGCCTGGCGCTTCCGGGTTTCTGTGGGGATAATTTCATTGACGAAACGCAGGTTTGAGATTCAGGGCGCCGAAATGGAAGAGGATGTCCGTCTTCAACCGCTCCCTGTTTCTGTAGCCGCATGACTTCTGGATTAGCAGCTGAA
>JAIPIQ010000018.1 GCA_021734645.1 Fidelibacterota bacterium
CAGGTTGATCAGGATATGCAGCAAGGCGCCCAGCAGCACCACGGCGCGCAGGACGTCATGATCGGCGGCTTGGAGCGCCTGCACGCTCACGCCGCCGAGTCCGGGAATGCCGAAATAGCTTTCGAGCAGGAGGCTACCCGTGAACAGATACGGGATGGACAAGCTGACGTGGGTGATGATGCCCAGGGCCGCGTTGCGCAGCACATGGCGCCCCAGCACCCGGGCGGGACCGGCGCCCTTGGCATAGACCGTGCGGACATAATCCCGATGGATTTCAGCGAGAAAGAGCGTCCGGAAATAGCGCACATCGGGTCCCAACCCCACCAGGATGCCAATCAGCACCGGCAGGAGCAGGTAATGCCAGGACTCGAACCCCCAAATGGGGAACCAACCGAGCTTGAAGCCCAGAACATATTGGCCGGCAATGACCCAGATGACGTAGTTGACGCTCATCAGGGCACTGCACCCCAGCAGCAGCAGGCGATCCGGCCAACGGCCGTGGGCATGGGCCGCCGCCAGGCTGATCCAGACGGCCAGCAACAGACCGCCGAAAAAGATGGGGAGCGTCAGGCACAGGGAAGGACCGATGCCCGCCCGCAACAAAGCAGTCACAGATTGACCGGTCAGGGCCGAGCGTCCCAGATCACCGCGGGCCAGACGAACCAAATAGGCCGTGAGCTGCGACTGGAGCGGATGCGCGAGCCGCCGCCGCAAGCGAACCGCTTGCAGATTCCCCGCAGTGGCGCCTGCGGGCGCGGCGACTGAAAGTGCCTGCTGCCCGGCCCCATCGAAATCGAGCTGCTGGCGCATGGAGCGGTTGGGCGCCGGTTGCCATTCGAGCATTAGGCGATAGGCCGCGCCGGCTTCGAGCGGCAAGCGCAGGGGGATGACCAGCCCGGGCGCGCCATGCGATACGGGCGCCCACCACGCGTCCGGTGTCGGAGCCAGCGGGCTGAAGGTCTGATCCGCGAGCGCACGGGTACGCGCCCAGCGCCCGAAGAACAGCGGGCGGTCAAGGCCCCGCTCCCGCTCGTAGGCTTCGAGCGCGGCGGGGCTGGCCTGCTGGCCGAGGACCACGGCCGCGGGGCTGCCCCCCACGGCATGAAACAGAATAAACGTCAGCAGAATCGCCCCGCCCAGAACGGGCACCGCCTGGAGCAACCGCCGCAGGATGAAGGCGGTCATGGATCGGTCCGCTCCTCGATGGCGAGATATTGCTCGATGCCGTAGGGGAAATCCGTGGCGTGCAGGTTTTGGACTGCGGCGTGATACAGGGAAACGCGGCGCGAATGATGCAGGGGCAACCAGGGCGCGGCGGCCATCACCCGGTCTTCGAGGGCGGCGGCCTGGGCGGCGCGTTCCGGGCCCGGCGGCAATCGGCGAAAGGCCGTAAAGGCCTCATCGTAGCCCGGATCCGCTAGGTTGACCCGGTTGGGGCCCGGGGAGGCATTGGGGCTGTAGAACAGTTGGAGAAAATTCTCGGGATCGGGATAATCGCCGTACCAGCTCAAGCGGAACATTTGGGCTTCGCGACGCTCGAGGCGCCGGAAGAACACGGGCCGTGGAAAGTACTCGGCCCGCACGACGATGCCCAGGCGTTCGAAGAAGGAACAGAGCAGCTCGGTGGATTCGCGGATATCGGCCTGGGTATCACCGACGGCGAGGGTCAATTCGAGGCGCCGGCCGGTGGCTGGGTCGTATCCGTCGGGATAGCCGGCCTCGGCCAACAACGCGCGGGCCCGTTTGAGATCGTAGGGATAATAGGGCGGGGCGTCGCGGTATCCCGCCACACCCGGCGGCAGAGGCCCCCGCGCGGGCACGACCCGTCCCCGGTAGTAGGCCCGCCAGGTCTCGCGGTCAAAGGCATGGGCCAGCGCCTGCCGCAAGGCCGGCTTCCGTCCCACCACCGGGTCATCCTGATTGAACCCGATGTAAAACGTATCCAGCCCGGTATGACTGGTGAGCGCAATCCCGCGCGCGGCCAGCTCCGGCCGCAGCGCGCCCTCGGCCGTCGCCACCTGGTCCCATTCATCCGCCCCGATGTCCGGGAAAAGCGCCAGATCCCCGCGCAGGAATGCCAACCAGCGCGTGGCGCCGTCGTCAATGACCCATTCGACCAGCCGGTCCAGATACGGCAACGCCGCGGCCCGCCCCCCCCAGGTCTCGTAGCGCGCGTCCCGATTCCAGTCCGGATTGCGCCGGTAGGCCACCCGGTAGTTCCGCCGCCAGGACTCGAGCACAAACGGCCCGGTCCCGACCGGATGCTCGCTGAACCGCGCGCCGTAGTAGTCCACCGCCTCGCGGGGCACCACGGCGGTATACGGCAGCGCCAAAACCCACGGAAACTGCGGATCCGGCGCCACGAGTTCGATCTCGATCCGGTCCGGCGCCGGACAGCGCAGCCCGGCGATGGGCGCTGCATAATCGGCACGGCCGCTTGCCAGCGCGGCCGCGCGCCAAGCCTGGGCGCCGAGGATGCGCGCCTCGATGGTCCAGACGCCCGGCGAGCGGTTGGCCGGATCGAGCAGGCGGCGCAGCGAATAACAGACGTCCGCGGCCGTGACGGCCCGGCCCTGGCCGCCGCGGGCGACAAAGCAGGGATCGTCGGCAAAGCGGGCGGTCGGCTTGATGGTGAAGCGATAGATGCGTCCGTCGGGCGAGATCTCGGGCAGGGCGATGGCCAGGGCGGGCGCCAGCCGATAGGGCAATGCGCCATAGTCATATTTGAGGAGGCCCTCGTAGATGCGGGCCACGGCGACGAAAGTCGCCACATCACCGCCCTGGACCGGATCGAACCCGCGCATGCGCGCCGCGGGCACTACCAGCGTGCGCGCGGACCGCTCACTGGCCGGTTGCGGGGCGCAGGCGGTCAGCAACGCCAACAGAGCAAACAGGATCAACGGCATGCGAGGATCTCATCCCGCCCGCCCGCCGCGGCTATTCCTCGGGGGCGGCAGGCGGTGGCGGCGCCACCAATGGGGTGACCGTCATGGGCTGGTCTCCTCCGGTCAAAGGAGCTGTCGGGGCATCGGGTGGGCGCATCTCGCCGGGGACGCCGCCGGGCGCCAGGGGGCTCTGCATGCCCATGGGGGCGGCTTGCGGCGCCGGCGCGGCGGTATCCAACAAACCGGACTGTTCGACCAGGGACTGATCAACCCGCTGCCCGACAAACAGATTCGCGAGCACCAGGGTATTGGCCATGAAAATAACGGACAGGACAATCGTCGCCTTGGTCAGCACATTGCCGGCCCGCGACCCGAACAGCGTTTCCCCCATGCCGCCGCCAAAGGCCACGCCCAATCCCTCACTCTTGGACTTCTGCAAAAGAATAATGCCGATCAGCATCAGGGCCACCAGGCCCTCGATCACCAGCAGGAGCGCGCGAATAAACATAATAGACTCTCTTTTCTCTACTCAACCGGCCGCTTGCACAATGGCCAGAAACGACTCCGCGGTCAGCGCGGCCCCGCCAATCAACCCGCCGTCAATATCCGGCTGACCGAAAAGTTCCGCCGCGTTATCCGCCTTAACGCTGCCCCCGTACTGCAAACGGACCGCGGCCGCGGTTTCCGCATCGCTGATCCCGGCCAGCAGACCGCGAATCAGGGCATGTACTTCCTGGGCCTGGGCCGGCGACGCCGTGCGGCCCGTGCCAATCGCCCACACGGGCTCATAGGCCACCACCAGCTTGCGCAGCTCATCCGCCGCAATCCCAGCCAGGCTGCCGCGAACCTGTGTGGTGATCACCGCCGCGGTTTGATCACTTTCCCGCTGCTCCAGCGTTTCCCCCACACAGACAATGGGCACCAGCCCCGCCGCCAGTGCGGCCATGGCCTTGCGATTCACGCCCTCATCCGTTTCGCCAAAATACTGTCGGCGCTCGCTGTGACCCAGAATCACATACCTGCACCCAACATCCTTCAGCATCTCGGCCGACATTTCGCCCGTATAAGCGCCCGATGCCTCCCAATGCATGTTCTGCGCCCCCAGCGCCACCCGGCTGCCCGCCAGCGCCGCCGCCACCGCACTCAGCGCCGGGGCGGGCGGGCATACCACCACTTCGCCCTGCGTACCGGCGGGCAGCCCCCGCGCAATGGCTACGGCCAACTCAGCGCCGTCTCCCGTACACTTGTTCATCTTCCAGTTACCCGCTACAATCGGAATACGCATTTCACTCTGCTCCCTATGATTTAAAACGTTCACCACGCGCCGCGTTCAGCGGTCGCTCAACGCCACCACACCCGGCAGCGCCTTGCCTTCCAGAAATTCCAAACTGGCGCCCCCCCCCGTGCTGATGTGGGTCATCTGGTCGGCCAAGCCGAATTGATTGACGGCGCTGGCGCTATCCCCGCCGCCAATGATGCTCACGCAATCGGTCTCGGCCAGCGCCTCGGCCACGGCCAAGGTCCCCGCCGCAAAGGCCGGCATCTCGAAACAACCCATAGGACCGTTCCAGACCACCGTTTTCGCCGTGCGAATTTCGGCGGCATACAAGCGCGCCGTCTCCGGCCCGATATCCAGGGCCATCCAGCCCTCTTCGATGCCGCGCTCCCCCACGGTGCGGGTCTGGGCATCCGCCGCAAAGCGATCGGCCACCACCTGGTCCACGGGCAATAACAGTTTCACCTGCGCGTCCCGTGCCCGCTCAATGATCTGGCCGGCCAGCTCGACCTTGTCGTCCTCGACCAGAGAGTTGCCGATGGGCAATCCCTGGGCGCGGTAAAAGGTATACGCCATGCCGCCGCCGATCAACAGGGTGTTGACCTTGCCGAGCAGATGGGTCAACACGTCAATCTTGCCGCTGATCTTGGCCCCGCCGATAATCGCCACGAACGGCCGTTCGGGCTCGGCCAGCGCCTGCCCCAGATAGGCCAATTCCTTCTCGAGCAGAAAACCCGCCACGCGTTCCTCAAAATGCTTGGTCACGACGGCCATCGAGGCATGCGCCCGATGCGCGGTGCCAAAGGCATCGTTGACATACACCTCCCCCAGCTTCGCCAGGGAGGCCGCAAACGCCGCCTGGCGGGTCTTCATGGCCGCCTTGGCCGCCTGTTTCTCTTCGTCACTGGCGCCGTCGGGCAGGTTGACCTTGCCCTCCTCCTCGGCATGGGACCGCAGGTTCTCGATCAGCAGCACCTCGCCGGGCTTCAGGGCCTGGGCCTGGGCGATGGTTTCCGGGGCCACGCAATCCGGGGCGAAGGCCACCGGCTTGCCCAGCAGCTCGGCCAGCCGCTCGGCCACGGGCCGGAGCGAATACGCGGACTCGAAGCCCTTGCCCTTGGGCCGTCCCAAATGGCTCATCAGGACCACGGACGCGCCCTGTTCCAGGGCGTGCCGGATGCTCGGCAGCGCCGCCGCGATCCGGGTCTCATCCCCCACCGCGCCGTCCTTGATCGGCACATTGAAATCCACGCGCATGAGCACGCGGCGGTTCTTGAGGTCTACATCGCGAATCGTTTTTTTGTTCATGCCGTCCATCTCCGGAAAGAAACGCGGGGGGGCTAAGCGGGGGCGCCGGCCCGACCGGCCGACGCCCCCGTCACCAACAATCTGCTTACGCCCGATCCGTCTGGGCCATGTGAACGATGAGGTCCAGCGTCTTGCAGGAATACCCCCACTCGTTGTCGTACCAGGAAACGACCTTGACGAAACGGTCATTCAGGGGAATGCCGGCCTTGGCATCGAAGATCGAGGTGCAGCTCTCCCCGATGAAATCGGAGGAAACCACATCGTCTTCCGTGTAGGCCAGGATCCCTTTCATCGGCCCTTCGGCGGCGGCCTTCATGGCCGCCTTGATCTCATCGTAGGTGGCCGGCTTCGCCAGGCGGCAGGTCAGATCCACGACCGATACATCGGCGGTGGGCACCCGAAAGGCCATGCCCGTCAATTTGCCGTTCAGCTCGGGGATCACCTTGCCGACCGCCTTGGCCGCGCCGGTGCTCGACGGAATGATATTGTACGGTCCCGCGCGGCCGCCGCGCCAATCCTTTTTCGAGGGACCGTCCACGGTCTTCTGGGTGGCGGTGATGGCATGCACGGTGGTCATCAGGCCTTCGTCAATGCCCCAATTGTCGTTCAGCACCTTGGCCACGGGCGCCAGGCAATTCGTCGTGCAGGACGCGTTGGACACCACATTCATGTCCTTTTTGTAGGACGCCTGGTTCACGCCCATGACAAACATCGGCGCATCGGCCGAGGGGGCCGAAATGATGACCTTCTTGGCGCCGCCCTTGAAGTGCGCGGCCGCCTTGTCGGTGGTCGTGAAGACGCCGGTGGACTCGACAATATACTCAGCGCCGCACTCGGCCCAGGGAATCTCCTCGGGTTTCATGCTGCCATACACGGCCACGCCCTTGCCATTGACCATCAATTTACCGTCGGCCACGGAGACCTCGCCTTTGAAACGCCCGTGAACCGTGTCGTACTTGGTCATGTACACCATGTAGTCCAAGTCAATGAACGGGTCGTTGATCCCGACCACCTCGATCTCCGGATTCTGCACCGCGGCCCGAAACACCAACCGCCCAATCCGCCCGAAACCATTAATACCAACCTTGATCGCCATTTTCTTCTCCATTTACTGAATTTTTACCACATATCCGCTGTGCGGCTTCCGCTCCGAACCCCAGGCCCGGTCACGAAATCGAGTTGACACCATAGCTCCCCCCACCCCGGGCCGTCAAGCGCCTTTCTTCCAGTTTCCCATCCCATCCGAAAAAGGAATCGTGAGGGCCCAATGTTCATCGCGGGCGGGATTTCAGCCCCGGGGCCGTCCGCACGTGTGATGGCAAAGGATTTTTGGCGGCAAATGGATATCCGGTTGCGGGAGGGCTTCCTCGCGCAGTTGACTGACGAGGCATCCCACCGAGGCCAGCAGGGCGTCGGCCAAGCCGGTCTTGACGGTGCAGAATGGACCGTAATGCAGGAAGGCCTGGGCGTTGCCGTCGAAGCCGGCCAAAATGATATCCTGGCCCAGGGTCAGCCCCATTTCCTTGAACAGGCGAATGGCGCCGACGGCCATCATGTCAGTGGCCAACAGAATGCCTTCGAAGGGCACGGCCCGCTGCTTGAAGCGCGCGCGCAGTACCCGGTAGGTTTCCTCGATTTGCGACTGTTGGTTGTCGCAGGGCACATGCAGAATCGGACCCGGCGCCCAGCCCTTTTCCTCGAAGGCCCGGGTGAACCCCTCCCGCCGCTGATATTCGATGTGGGGGGCGCAGGCCAGCGCGATGCGCCGTCGCCCCTGCTCGAGCACATGGCGCGTGATCAGGTAAGCGGCTTCATTCCGGCAGCACCCCACCCGGGGCACTCCGGGCGTCGGCGGTTCGCCGGGTGGAAACGTGGACAGGCGCACGCAGGGCAAGTGGGCCGCCACCGCCGCCGCTTCCAGTTGGCGATCCGGTTCCGTCATCAGGAGCCCGTCGAGCATCGCGCTTTCTTTCAGCATTCGCGCAATCCACTTGCGGCTGGCCGGATGGTAGTGCGCAATGCTGAGCTTGTAGCGCTTGCAGGCCTCGTACACCGCCCGCAGAATCTCCTGGCCGAACCACGTATCATCGCGGGCGACCTGATCAAAGACGCTCGAGACCATGACGAACTGATAAAGAATATCGTCCGGATCCGCTTTCTCCGGCAAGGTGTACCCTTTGCCCCAATGGCTCCGCAGCACGTTCTGGCGCACCAGTTCCTTGAGCGCCAGGTGCACGGTGCTGGGCGTCAGACCGGAGAATTCCGCAATTTCGCGGGTGGACCGCAGGCGGTTCTCGCCGGTGATCAGCCGGCCACTCTGAATCCCGCGCTGTATCAGCGCCAGGGCTTTGTTCTGAAGCAAGGCGTTGGACATGCCGCGCAAGATACACCCGGGGGGGCGGGTGGCAAGCCTGAAAAGCAGCCTGAAAAGCAGCCGGGGTGGCGGTGGGGGAGTGTTCAGTGAGCAGTCGGGCCTGAGATCGTGCGGCGCCCGCCGCACGATCTGATTTTTCGGGGAGTGAGAGAAGTTGAGGCACTGGGGACGCAGAGGTGGACTCCCCCAATCTTTGTCGTGAGCTTTGTCGGTGCGGCAATTTCTTTCTCACAAAGGCACGGAGGCACGGAGGAGAAACGGAAGAACGTCAAACATCGGAACATCGAACGTCCAATTCAGTCCACTGTTCACTGTTCACTGATGACTGAACCCTTCCCCTGTACTCCCGCTCCTCCGTGTGATCGTCGTCCGGCGCATCGTCTCCTGGGGCTACGATCTCAGGTCCGCCACGAAGTCGCGCGTGGCCTGGGTCAGGGCGCGGATATTGTCGAGCGGCGTATGACGCAGCAGGGAGCAGGCGCTGCCCATCACATGCCGATAGCCCCGGACCTGCTCCAACACGCGCCGCGTCGCCTGATACGTCTCCTCCGGCGTCCCCTGCGCCAGGCGCTCGATATTGAGGTTGCCCTTGATCGCGATTTCGGGCGCGAGCGCCACGCGCGCCGCGTGCAAATCCTCGATGTCCCCCAGCGGCGGCGCTTCGAACCCCTCGAGCCAATCCGGCCGAATTCGATTATACACCCCGTCCGCCAGCTTGCGCCGCATGTTCCCGCAGTCGTGCAGGTAGAACACGGCCCCCCGTTCATGCGCACGCACGCGCATCTGGATTGCGGCGGGCACCTGCCATTCCTCGATCATGCCCGGCGACAGCATGTTGGAATCGAGCTGCGCCGTGAAAAAGACCCGCACGCCCTCTTCCGCCGCGATGTCCATCAATTGCAGATTGACCGCCAGCGTGCGGTCCACCGCCTCGTGCAGCGCCTCGGGCTCTTCGCTGGCCACGTAAATCAGTGATTCCCGATCGCCCAGCACATTGAACGGCAGCGGGATATTAACCGCAAACAGGCCGCCCTCGCCGATGGTGTCCAGGAAGTAGCGCACCTTGCGCCGGTAGGCCTCGTAGTCATTCAGATGCTCCTGCACCCAAACCAGTTTCTTGATGTCCTCAATTGACTCGATGGCCTTCTTGTCGTCGTGGCTGGAGTCCTTGACCCGGGTCGTAATCCAGTCCAACGCGCCCAGCGGCGTCTCATAGAAATATCGGTCGCGCGTCTTTTCCGGGGTGTCGAGCAGGCGTTCGAGTCGCGGCTGGCGCACGTCGAGGCTGCCCATTTCAGCCTTGATCACGGGAGCGAAACCGCACGCCTCCCCGATTTGAACCCAGCCGCGAATCAGCCGCTGATCGTCCTGGCGCACAGTCCAATCACGCTGCAAATACTCGCGCACGATTCTTTCGCTCATCAGCGGCGAGGGAATGACGGCGGGACCCTGGCCGGCAATGAAATCCAGCAGTTGACGCCGCGGCGTGGTTGCGTTCATAACGGTTTTGCCTTTCCGATGCTGATGGCCCGCGCGGGCCGTTCCTTTTCCGTTCTCTCCTCCACTCCCAGTCCTAGCTGGGAGGGGGGCCTGCCTGGAATCAAGCCAGCGCAAACTTGCACAGGACCGCCGACCGTGTCAACTCTGGAGCCAGTGACTCAAATAGCTGCTTGACATCGGCCCGGTTGCGCCACTAGATTCCCGCTAAACAGTTAGACATCTGTGGAAAGGAAAGCAGGGATGACCCTTGAGTTGAAACCTGATTTTGCGGAGGCGCAGGCCGCGTGGCGTTGTTTCTGGCGTGGCGGGCTGCGGGCGCCGTTGCTGGGCGCCGAGCTACCCAAGCCGGGTCGGCGCCCGCCGCCGCGCCCGCACCCGTATACGATCCCCCAGCGCAATGTCGAGGAAGTGGCCGGGGCGGTGCTGGACTGGGCGGCCGCGCACGACTGGCTGGGCGCGCGGATTCCCAGTTACCAGGTCGCATTTGGCGCCGACCACTTGGCGCTGTTGCTGGGGGCGGACGCGCACTACGCGGGCTCGATTGCCGGCGGCGCCGCCGAATCTCTCTGGGTCACGCCATTCCTGAAGGACTACAGCGACACGATCGCCTTTCGTCCCGAGGGCCGGTGGTGGGAACTGACCGCGGGGGCGATCCGCGCCCTGCGCCAGGTCTGCGACGGCCGCCTGATCGTGTGCGGGCCGACGCTGCAGGGCGGCCTTGATGCCCTGGCCGCCATTCGGGGCACGCAACAGCTCTTGATGGACATGCTGGACTGCCCCGACGAGGTCCAGCATGCCCTGCGGCGCATTGACCAGGCGCAGGCCGATGCCCGGCGCGCGCTGGCGGCCGAGCTGGACGCCGCGACGTTCGGCTATATGACGCGGCACGGCATGTATTGCGAAGGGCCGACGGATGTGCCGCAGTGCGACTTCAGCGTCATGATCGGTGTCGAGATGTTCCGGGCGTTCGCCCTGCCCTCGCTCCGGGCCGACTGCGCCGCCCTGGACTACGCGGAGTATCATCTCGATGGTGAGGCGGCCATCCAGCACCTGCCCGCCGTGGCGGAAATTGAGAATATCAAGGCGATCCAGTGGCAGCCGGGCGCGGCGGGCGTCGGGCGGGACTGGTCGGCGCTGCGCCGGCAGATTGACGCCTTGGGCAAGGGCCAGATTCTGGGCGGGAGCCGCGAGGAGATTCGCGCGGACGCGGCGCGCTACACTTCGCCCTGGCTTTGGTATCCCGAGGTCAAGGGCATTGAAACCGTTGGGGAATTTGAGGCGTTCCGCGCGAGTTTTTTGGCGGGCGCCCGTTGAGCCGGGCCTGACTGGAAAAGGAGACAGAATGGAAAAGAAGCGATTTGCCATTGCGGGCGTGGGCGTGCGCGGGCTTTGTTTTGCCAAGGCCATCACGCGCCAGTTCGCGCACGCCGCCGAACTGGTGGCCTTGTATGACTTGAATCGTTTGCGGATGCAGGGCTTCCGCGAACTGCTGGCGTGTGAGGTGCCGTCGTTCACCGACTTTGGCACGATGGCGCGCGAAGCCCGGCCGACGCACCTGATCATCACGACGCCGGATTATACCCATGACGAGCTGATCGCCCTGGCTTTCCAAGCCGGGATGGAGGTTGTTTGCGAGAAGCCCCTCGCGACGGAGGCCGCCAAGCTGCGGCGGATCCTGCAGTTGGAGCAGGCGTTCGGCCGGCGCGTCGTTGTCGCCTTCAACTACCGCTACATGCCCTATCACACGTTCATCAAGTCGGTCATGCAGGACAACCGCCTGGGGACCATTCATAGCGTGAACCTGGGCTGGATGCTGGACCACGTGCACGGGCAGGAGTACTTCCGGCGCTGGCATGCCCACATGGCCCGCTCGGGGGGCCTCCTGGTCCACAAAGCTTCACACCACTTCGACCTGGTGAACTGGTTCATTGACGACGTGCCGGAGGAGATCTTCGCCTGGGGCGACCTGCGCGTATACGGCGGCAAGGGCCCGTTCCGCGGGGAACGCTGCCGCACCTGCCAACACGCTGAGCGCTGTCCGGCCGCCATGAAAACCCACCTGCAGGAAGATGCCGTGGAGATCTTCGAAAAGCTTTACTGGCAGGCCGAGAGCGAGGACCGCTACGTGCGCGACCGCTGCGTCTTCCGCCCGGATATCGACATCTACGACACCATGAACGTGATGGTCCGCTACCGGCAGGGCGCATGCTTGAATTATGCGCTCAACGCGTATTCGCCCCTCGCCGGGTACCGGCTGGATATCACGGGCGCGCGGGGCCGCATCGAGGCGAGCCAGGAACACAGCGGCACCGCCATGCTGAGCGAACGGGGCCAGGACGCCGTGCAGATCATGACCGGGACGAATCGCGGCGACCAGAAGTGCGATACGATCACCATGGAGCGCGATCTTTCGGAACACGGGGGCGGGGATGTCCGGATGTACCGGCAGCTGTTCGAGGGCGCCGGCGATGATCCCCAGCACTGCGCCGCCGACTCACGCGCGGGGGTCATGAGCTGTATCGTGGGGATCGCGGCCAATGCCTCGATCCGCGCCGGCCGGCCCGTGCGCGTCAGCGAGGTGCTCGGAGAGGAAGAGGAAACCGGCGGGGGATTAAGAGCCAGGAGCTAGGCGTTAGGTGTTAGGTGTTATTTAAACAACAAGGAGACGAAATATGACATTTGATGATTTCCCGAACGTATGGGGCGCAGGACAGTTACTGGCCTTCTCCGGCGTGGACGGGCGGACCTCCTGGTTCGAGCCCTTTGTGCTGCACACGGACGTTGCCCCCGGCCATCTGCGGGTCAAACTCCCGACGGAGGTAGCCATTGAATTCCCGGGGTTGGATCATTTGCGCTGCGAGTGCCTCACGGGCGACGCCATTGTGGCGGGCCGCTACCGCGCCGCGTTTGCCGACGACCGCACCCTGGCGGGAACCCTGCCCGCCGGGGCCCAGATGCGGGCCGGGCAGGCGGCAGTGGGCCAACCGGCCGTGATCGCTACCGCGGGCGAGGCCGTCCTGTGGGCCGGCTGCGAGGCGGGACGCTGGATCATCGCGCGCCGCAAGCCCGGCGAGCCACTGGGGGCGGTGGCCGATGTAGACCAACTGGTTGCCGACCGCACCGCCTATCTTCGCGGCCTGACGCTCCCGGACGGTCTTTCCGCGGCCGAACGCCGCCTCCTGCGCAAGGCCATCTCCGTCGGCAAGGTCAACGTCGAGGCGCCCGTCGGCTGCATCAAGCGCCGCTGGACGACCCCGGACCGCTACCCGCACCGGCACATGTGGCTGTGGGACTCCGCCTTCCACGCCATCGGCATGGGCTACTACGACCTGCCGCTGGCCCAGGATGCCGTGCTGGCCATGCTCGAGCACGTCGAGGATAACGGCTGGCTGCCGCTGACCGTCCAACCCGGCGGCCAGGCCGCCAACCGCACCCAGCCGCCCATTCTCGCTTGGGCGGCGCTGGCCCTGCTGAACCAGGGCGCCGATCCCGCCTGGGTTGATGCCTGCCGACCGTATCTCTTCCGGTATCTCGAATGGGACCGCCTGAACCGCGACGCCAACGGCAACGGCATCCCGGAATGGGCCATTCAGGACGCCCCCCTCTGCCGCTGCGGGGAATCCGGACTGGACAACTCGCCGGTCTACGACGGCGCCGTTCCGCTCGACGCGCCCGACTTCGGCGCCTTCCTCGCGCATGACTATGCCTGCCTGGCGGAAATGGCCCGGCGCAGTGGCGACGAATCCCAGGCCGCCACCTGCGAACAACACGCCGGCGCCATCGGCGCCAAGGTGCGCGAGCTGCTCTGGTGGCCGGAACGCGAACTGTTCTTCCACCGCGATTTCCAAGGCCGGTTCGTTGATTGCGAAGCCGTGTCGGGCTTTGTTCCGCTCTTTGCGGGCATCGCCTCCCCCGAACAGGCCGCGGCCCTGGGGCGGCACCTGGACAATCCCGCCACGTTCGGCGCGCCGGTTCCTGTGCCGACTGTATCCCTGCGCTCGGGAACCTTTTCCAAGGACATGTGGCGCGGCCCATCCTGGGCCAACCTCTCGTACCTGGTGTACCTGGGCCTGCGCCGCTACGGGGATCGCGAACGCGCGGCCCGCCTGCGAACGGCCCTGCTCGACACGATCGGCACCTGGTATGCAACCACCGGCTGCCTGTGGGAGTACTACGACGCGCTGGGCCTGACCCCGCCGATCGAACTCGACCGCAAACAACGGATCAGCACCGGACTGGGCATCACCCCCATCAGCGATTACCACTGGACCGCGGCCGTCACCGTGGCCCTGCTGTGCGGGGATGCGGTCGTCGGGCGGTCGGCGTAAGAACCGCGCCCGCGCGCCCGGCCGGCGCGCGGGTTCCCCCGCCAGAGTCATACGGTCGCACAGGACGCTCCCGGTCAAAAAGACCGCTTCCAGGATTATCGCGCTTGACGTGTGCGCTGAAGTGCGTACACTTTCGAGTGACACTGGAGGTAGAGTATGAGGTTTTTGAGCGTGCGAGACCTGCGGGGACATTCCGCTCGTGTTTGGCGCGATTTGCCCGACGAACGCGCAATGGTTGTGACCAGTAATGGTCGTCCCGTTGCGGTGCTGACAGCCGTTGATGAGGGCAATGTTGAACAATCGCTGGCGGCCTGGCGACAGGTGCGAACAACCCAAGCCATAACGGCCATCCAACGCCAATCCGTCCAGAACGGCACCGACCAGTTATCGCCGGACGAGATTGATGCTGAGATTGTCAAAGTCCGGCAAGATCGAAGAAAGCATTCCCGATGAGAGTCGTGCTTGACACGAACGTGCTTGTCTCGGGACTGCTCTCGCCTTTTGGAACGTGTGGCGAAATTGTTCGGATGCTCACCGCGGGTGTATTCGTGCTCGGCGTAGACTCGCGCATTTTGCTTGAATACGATGAAGTATTGCGGCGGCCCAAATTCCAGATCGACCCGTCCAGCGTGGATACCCTGATGGACTATTTAGGAAACGTCGCAGCGGTCTACGCAACCGTCCCACTTGACCGTTCTTTGCCGGATAAAGACGACAACCCATTTTTGGAGGTCGCATTGGCTTCCGGCGCGAGTTTTCTTGTCACGGGCAATCTCAGGCATTTCCCGGCACGGCATAGGCAGGGCGTTCCGGTCCTGTCCCCGAAACAGTTCCTGGATGAATACCGAGCGAGCAAAACATGATGAACACTTTGCCATCCGAAGAAGCAGCGCAAACGGAGAATGACGAGCCGCTGGTCGGCGGGGTGCCGTTGTCCCAGGCGGCCGGGCTTGAGCCGGAAAAGTGGCTGAATCCCTCCGTCTGGGGCGCGGCGCGCTTTCCGCCCGACGCGCCTGTGGCGCTGGTGATGCTGGCGGCGGGCAAGGGCACGCGGTTCGGCACCGCGCCCAAATGCGTCCAGCCGGTTCGCGGCGTGCCTCTCGCCTGCCATTCCATCAATCATTTCGAGCAGGTGCAACCCGCCCCGTGCATCTGCCTGGTAAGTCATGCCGCCGGGGAGGTGATGGCGGGGCTGGGCGCCGGGCCGGCCTTTGTCCGGAGCGCAAACCCCACGGGCGGCACGGCCTTTGCCGCGTTCGAGACCCTGTGCATCCCCGGCCTCGAAGCCGCCAACCCCCTGCTGGTCATCACCATGGGAGACCGGATCGTCCCCGACTCGGTCTTCCGCCGCCTGCTGGCCGTCCACCGCGCCGGACGGCGCGAGGCGGATCTGACCCTGCTGGCCCTCGAGTATGTGCCGCCGGCGCAACATGGCAAGGGCCGCATCTTGCGCGATGCGCACGGGCGCATTGTCCGCATCATGGAGCAGCGGGATATTGACGTCTTGAACGATCCCGATG
The DNA here is from genome assembly GCA_021734645.1 of Fidelibacterota bacterium. GTDB lineage: Bacteria > Verrucomicrobiota > Kiritimatiellia > JAIPIQ01 > JAIPIQ01 > JAIPIQ01. The sequence continues at coordinate 15,192 of JAIPIQ010000018.1, forward strand.
AGCGCCGCCGCCACGATGACCTGACGGAAGCCAATTGCCCGCTTTACGTGCTGCGCGCCCGGACCCTGCGCCTCCTGGGCGCGGTGCACAACGACAATGCCCAGCAGCAATATTACGTCACGGATCTGGTGGACCGCCTGGCCCGCGCCGGCCAGGACATCCGCACCCTGACGCTGACAGACGAAGATCCGGCCTATACCCTGTTATGTTCCGACGTGACCCGCCCGGCGGATCTGGCCCGGCTCGAATCGCTCCTGGCCGCGCCGGCCGACGAGGCCGAAGCCGACGCCGCCTCCGTGGCCGCCGCGGCGGAGGCCATTCTGGCCGATCGCGCGCCGGGCCAGGTTGCGGCCATCGCCGCCCAACTGCAGGAATTGCAGGCCACCGTCAACGACGAGGAACTCGGATTCGTGCCCGACCAAGCGGTGGCCATCGGCATCTCGGGCGGGCGCCTGCGGATTGCCTTCATGCATCCCGACATGGGCCGGTTCTACGGTCCCGCCTGGCAGATGCCCACCGGCGCGGCAGATGGCGCGGGCCGCGAGCAGATTGTCCTGCTGGCCCAATCCGCCGCCGACGGCCAGATTCACCATTTCCCCGCCAGCGCCCAGTTCCAGGAGAAAGTGAATGCCGTTTCCGCCACGGAGGCCCACATGTTTCCGTCGGAGGAAATCGCCGACCTGTACCGCTACGAGGAATTCGGCACACGCCTGGCCGAACGCCTGCTGCTGTCCCTGGGTTATTTCTCGGCCGCTGAACTGCAAACGCGTCGGGAACGCGGCTGGCCGCTGCCGCCCCCTTCGCTGTGGGTGGCCAACAGCATGCGCCGCCCCTTCTCCCTGATCTGCAATGCCATCGCGTCCCTGCGCACGCTCCGGCGCGGCCCGGCCGGCGAACGGGTTCTTCGGCGTCTGGGACCGGAACGCTTCCAGGGTCTGCGCCTGGCCTCGACCGGCGCCATTCCCCAGGGCGGCTTCTCCAGCTCTTCGGCGCTGACCGTGGCCGTCAAGAACGCCCTGAATGTGCTCTTCAGCCTGGGCATTCCGGCGGACACCCTGGTGCACCTGGCCTGCCAGGCGGAATACGGCACCGGCGTGCGGGCCGGCTCACTGGACCAGGCCACCGAACAGAAGGGCAAAGCCGGCCAGGGCGCCCTGATCTCCTCCAACCCCCGCGAAAATTACCGGATCATCGGCGTCTATCCGGTCCCGACCGCGCGCTTCCACATGATCTTTCCATTTAGCGTGGACCGCGACCGCGAAGCCTGGCAATGGTCCGGCGGCTTGTACGGCGCGGACGCCGACACCCCGCAACCCACCACCCTCGAACTCCGCAAACTGACCGGCAAGGTCGCCGAAATGGCGGCCGTGCTGACCCACCTGCCGCCGGACAACGATTTCTTTCCCATGATGGAGAAAGATCTCGTGCGGACCGGCCGCCTCAGCGCGCCGGTGAACAAGCGCGTCCACGCCGTCCTGCGCGCGTTGCCCCTTTTGGTCCGCCGGGCCGACTTGCACGACCGCTTGCGCGCGGCGGGCGCGGAGGAAGCAACCGCCGACGGCCTGCTCGCGGGTTGGCGCGAACCGCGCCTGCGCCGCGGCTTACCCGACGGCACGGTGATCGAGGAAACCGGCGTGCCCCTGCGGGCCATGGTCGCCTACCTCTTCGTCGAGGTCATCCGCAACTTCCAGTTGATTCATCACCCACACGCCTGGATCGAATGGGTCACGCGCTCCCAGCGCGGCGACTCCTGCTTCACCATTGATCCCAGCCAGTTGCCCCCGGCCGACGAACTGCGGCAGCCCGCCGCGTGGGAACGCGCGTTCGCGGGCCCGGCCCTGCTCGATGAATGGCTGCGGCGCGTAAATGCCGTCCCCTTCGATTACAACCAGGATTTGACGGATGCCGCACTGGACACCCGGAACGAATTCGACCTCCTGGCCTGTCGCGGCGGCAGTTTCTTTCGCGGCCTGGCCCTGCTGGATTGGGTCGAGGCCATGCTCAAACGCGTGCTGGGCGCCGACGCCGTCGCCCTGCGCGTGAATGCCGCCGGCCAGGGCGACTATTTCCAGGTCCATGTGGACACCACGCGCACGGACACCGCCCAGGTCAAGGAGTTGCTGGCCCAGGCGTACTACGCGCGCTTCGGCCTCTCGCCCCGCCCGCCATTCGTCGAGCCTCACCCCGGGGGCGGCGCCGTGGGCGTGCGACTCGACCGCCTGGACTTGCTGCCCGCGCTGATCCGCCGCCTGCAGAACCCGCGGTAACCCCGGCCAGTCCGCCCGCGAAGGGCAGGGATTGCCGCGCCGCAGCAGGCCGGGAAAGTCCGGCTACCCGCCCGCCGCCGCCGTGTGCACCGGCACGAATTCATGATGCGGCTGCCGGTCCTTCTCGCGCGCGATCGCGAACATCTCGCGCCAACAGGCGATCATCCCTTTCGGTTCGGGCAAATCGGCTTGCAGCAGGCGGTGCAGCTTCGGCAGGTTGCATGAGGGCACGATCGGGTAAAAGTGGTGATCCACATGATCGTCCAGCCCCCAGTAGATCAGGCGGAAGAACCGATTGACCCGGACGGAACGGGTCGCATAGCGCTGGTCGTTCACATTGTAGAGTCGCCCGATATGCTCCGTGGAATGCCACAGATTCTCGAAGGGGGATCCGATTTGCCAGGCGAGGGTGATGAAGACGATCGGTTCCCAGCGCAGGAACCAGATCGCCGCGGCCACGACGGCCGTATGGAATGCCAGAATTGCGGCGGATTCCCAGCGAATGACGCGGATATCGGCGGCGGTGCAATGCGCGCGCATCATCGGATCCTGTCGGCCGGCCGCGCGGGCAACCTGGGTGCGGACATCCCGTCCCAGTTGCGCGATGGCCCCGACCACCAACATCTGCCGGACCAGGCGGAACAGATAGCCCCGCAGCCAGCGGGTCGTAATCACCTCCGGCCAGGCTGTCTCCGGATCACAGCCCCGCACCATGGTATAGCGATGGTGCAGCCGGTGTGATATCCGCGCATAGCGGGGGCTGTTCCACATGCAGGCCTGCACGCAGAAGAACAGCACCTCGCTGAAGACGTCAAAGCCGGGCGCGAAGACCGTCTTGTGCTGCAACTCGTGACCGATCGCTACGCAGAATCCGAAAAAGAAGAAGTAGAGATAGGCCGGTGCGATGGCCAGCCAGAAGCTGATCCGGGCCGCCATCATGGTCAGGACGGCACTGCCGACCAGCAGGCACAAAAACAGCCCCGTCCGGACCAATCCACTCCACGTGCTCCGCTCCGCCAACGCTCTGAGTGCCTCACGCTCGATTGCCAATCGTTGCCATTGCTTGCGCTCCGGATCCCACTCCACCGCGGCCAGTTCAGCGCGCGGCACAAAAGAACCATTCATGTGTACCCGCTCCTGTCTCCGAGACCAGAAACCATCACGCGCCAGCCCCCTCCCCCACCGTGCTCAGGGCCTTTCCAGTATGACGGCCTGACCATTGGTCACAACCTGCGCGGGCCACTCCAGATCTTTCCCGTCCGGATCAACCGCGCGGATGGTGAAAATGCTCCCCTCCACACCAGCGGGCAGCACCAGCGCCGCCCTGGCCCCCTGCTCAAGATAATCCGCCCGCAGGCTGCCCTCCCCCCAATCCTTTCCGTCGGCGTCTATCCAGCGGACTTCCATCAATTCCGTGCCGGTCTGATTGACCACCCAGACGTGAGGTTCCGCGGGCGCGGCTTCGTGTGGGCTGCCCGGCGCCAGCCGGGCGAGGACGGCCTCCGCGATGATCCCGGCGGCGACCCGGTTGCCTTCGGGCGTCCAATGCCCATATTTGGGCCGCCCGCCGGGATACGTGTGGGGGCCGGGCTGCCGGGCCGGGGAGGCGCCCATGTCCACGTAGGGAATGTCCTCCGCGCGGCACAGGGCAAACAAATCCTCGTCGGTTGGAATCGAAACCACCAGCAAGCGTCCTGCCGCGGCTTGATTCAGCGCGCGGACCAAGGCCTCGGTCGGATCCAGCGCCGAAGACCCGCGGATCTCGCGGTCGAGTCCCGATTCCGCCGCGCGGGCGCGATTCTTACGGGCTTCGACCACCTGGGCCACGTGATAGAGGATGTAGGATCCCGTCCTGCGAAAAATCTCATCGGGCATGGAGAACCACAGGGCATCCGTCTTTGCGGGTTCGGGCACCGGGTTGTTGTGATGGGTCAGGGTTTCGCCGTCCCAACTGAAATAGGGCTTATTGTAGCCCCGGACGCGGCGGGAGGTGTTTTCGAAGCGGTCATTGCCGCAAAACACCAGGACGGTCAAGTCGGGCTTGATGCGCGGCGCGAGCTCGATAAAAGCCAGGTATTGCTGGTCGGTGCCATAGCCGTTCATGCCGGCGTTAAACCACCGGATGTCGGGATGATCCCGGTTGAGCAACGCGGCGGGATACTCATCATCATTCACGCCATAGCCCCACATATTCGAATCGCCCAGCAAGAGCACGCGGGGCTTGGCCGTATCCAGATCCCATGGGGTGTCCCGGCACCCCGCTTCGTTATGGGTGACCCAGGCCCCGCTGTTGTGGCGCATGGAAATACCCGGGTTGCCCCGCCACCCCCGCACCGGACAATAGATGAAAAATTCCTTGCTCTGCGCCGCCCCTACCTGCTCCACGTCCATTTCCCCATACCGGCGCTTGAAATGCGATTCCCCCAGCGACCAGAAACCAAAACCAGATCCCACCACGAAAACCAACAACAAAAACCCGAAGACGATTTTTTTGCCCTTCATGACCCATCAACTCCTGTGTCTCCGTGACGCCCCCCCCACCGCTTTCAATGTCCCCCAGCCCGCGACGGACCAACGAACCGGAAAGGCGCCGGCGCCCACATTTTCGATTTCTAGTTCGTTGGTCATGCTAGCGCTCCTTGACCGCAAATGCAAATGGATTCTGGCGACCTGGGGCGGCTGGGGTGCAATCACGATTCACTGACTGTGGGCCGTCATTGGGGCCAAAGAGGCAAAAAATGTATAGCAGGCGGGGGATGACCGCGAGCGTTCTATGGAGTGCGGCAGCGTGAGCTGCCGCTTTTCATGGTGCTTGGATCAGTGACCGGTCGGGCGCCTGGTCAGGTCCGCGGCGAAGCAGCGCTTCGCCGCTCAAAGCGGCAGCTCACGCTGCCGCACTACAAAGCGTTGGCCAATGGACCCCGTGAACGGTTCCCCTGCTTCTTTGGATCCGTTCCCGAGTTTGTTTGTGGTTCTAGATGCTCCAATCGGGTCGACGCCCCAGGCGCTGCCTAACACAGGTCAGTGAATCGTGATTTCGCCCGGGCGGCTGAG
>JAIPIQ010000019.1 GCA_021734645.1 Fidelibacterota bacterium
TTAAGCGTTGCGCGGTTGATTGGCCTCCGCTCCGCGGGGGATCCGCGATCGAGAGAGTGGGATTAGGATGGGGGAGATCATCCACTCCCGAATCCTAATCGCACTCTTTGTATCGCCAGTCCCGGCGGAGCCGAGGTCGCAGGGATGGCGCCGGAGTGTCGGGGGGCTGGTCTTCGGAGATTGTGCCTCTACTTTGTCGTTACCTTGTCGAAAATCTCATGAGGCACGGAGGAGAACGTCGAGTTCAGAATGAAACGAACACCTAACGCCTAGCGCCTAACCCCTAGTCCCTCCTGAAATCTGACACCTGTTCTCTCAAACAAGTAAACAGTGATCAGTCATCAGTAGACAGTGGCCTCGCGATTTCGGGGCCGGAATCGGATTCCTCGGGGGAGAGAGAAATCGAGGCATTGGGGCCCCAGAAGTGGAGTCCCCCAATCTTTGTCGTGAGCCTTGTCGTGAGCTTTGTCGGTTCGGCGGACCGGTTAAGGGTAGCTTGTTAAGCGTTGCGCGGTTGATTGGCCTCCGCTCCGCGGGGGATCCGCGATCGAGAGTGTGGGATTAGGATGGGGGAGATCATCCACTCCCGAATCCTAATCGCACTCTTTGTATCGCCAGTCCCGGCGGAGCCGAGGTCGCAGGGATGGCGCCGGAGTGTCGGGGGGCTGGTGTTCGGAGATTGTGCCTCTACTTTGTCGTTACCGTTCCCGCCACCGTTCCCGCTTGCCCCGCAACGGCTTTGCGGTTAGTTTGTGCCTCATGGACAACCCCCAGAACAAGCCGGACGCCGCCCGCCCCCGCATCGGGATTTTTGGCGGCACGTTCAATCCCGTCCACCTGGGCCACCTGATTGCCGCCCAGGATGCCCTCGAATCCGCGGAACTCGACCAGATTCTCTTCATGCCCTGTCCCCGGCCCGTCCACAAACCCGCGGTCGAGCTGACCAACGCCAGGCACCGGGTCAACATGCTGCACCTGGCCCTCGAGGGCGAAACCGCGTTCGAGGTCTCGACCTGGGAATTGGACCACGGCGCCCCCTGCTATGCCCTGGACACCGTCACGGGCCTGGCCGCCCTCCACCCCGACGCCGACTTGTACTTCCTGGTGGGCGCCGACATGCTACTCGATCTCCCCAATTGGCGCCAGGTCACACAGCTCCTCGACCGCTGCCGCATCTGCCCCATCTGGCGCCCCGGTCAAGGCGACCCCGCCACCATCGCCGCGCGGATTGACCTTCCGCCCCCCTGGCCCGATACCCTGGCCCGCCAGATGATCCGCGGCCATCAGGTCGGAATCGCCTCACGCGATCTGCGCCGCCGGATTGCCGAAGGCCAGCGCATCCGCTATCTTGTCCCCCCCGAAGTGGAAATGTATATCTCCGAACATAACTTATATCGCGGTTATCCCTCCGCCCAACAGGACACACCATGAATCATCCGCCCCCCGCCCTCACCGCCGAGCAGCTCGCCCAACAGGCCGCCCAAGCCTGTGCCGAAAAGAAGGCCCTCGAGCCCCTGACCCTCGATGTCCGCGGCCGCTCACCCGTGACCGACTTCCTGGTCCTCGCCACCGGCAACAGCCCCCCCCACCTCAAGGCCCTGGCCACCGAAGTCGAACGAACCCTCAAAGACATCGGCTGGCCCGTCTATCGCCGCTCAGGCAACCCCGACAGCGGCTGGCTCGTACTCGATTTCATTGACGTCGTGGTCCATCTCTTCCTCCCTGAACCCCGCGCGTTCTACGACCTGGAACATCTATGGAAAGACGGCAGCGCAGACAAGACCAAGCCCCTCCTGTAGGCGGGGTCGCCGACCCCGCTCTCCCATACGAACGCCTCACCGGTCACGTCCGGGGCCAGCGGCCCCGGCTACAGAAAACCTTCGCGATCGCGGCGACTGTCCCGGACCGCGAAACGTCCTTTCTGTAGGCGGGGGCGCCGACCCCGCTTCCCATACGTTCGCCGTATCAATCACGTCCGGGGCCAGCGGCCCCGGCTACAGAATTTCCGGTTCCTGTCCCGCTGCCTGGGACCCTCAACGTCAGGGCGCCATCTTCCACTTCACGCGATAGTACATCTGCGAATGCTGCGGCAAGGAATTGGTATACACCCACGGTCCGCTGTCCCACATGGCCGGCGTCAGAACAAGCGCGCTGTCATCCCGGGTCTCGAACGGCTGTTGCAGGTCCGCAGTGACCTGAACGGCAGCCACGATGTTCGTGCTGATCTTGGTGATCAACGGATGCCGATCATAGGTTACCACATCGACACCGTCCACCCGCTTCAATTGAATGACCGGCAGCAACTCGGTGGTCAACGGGTGACTGGCCGCGCTGGCCGGATCGAAACCTGTCAGCATCTCCAAGGCATCAGCATAGCCGTCGCCATCGCTGTCCATCATGCCCGGCATGAGGCCCATGCTGGCAATCAAGCCGTCAGGGATGCCGTCCCCATTGCTATCCCAGTTATACGGATCGGTCCCGTAGATCAGAACCTCCTGCCAGTCCGGCAGGCCGTCGCCGTCGCTGTCCACGTTGCTCATATCCGTTACCAGGGAGCCGTAGGACACATATTCCCAGGCATCCGGCACGCCATTGTTGTTCGTATCGCAGTCGTAGAGCCAAATTCTCTGGTTCTCCTGACTGGCCGGAACATCCAGCGACTTCACCTCGTAGATGGAGCCGAACTCGCTGTCGCGGACAAACCCCCAGGTTTCCCAATTGTCGCGTTGGCCATTGTTATTCTGGTCCATGAAGGCCCGAACAGCGTAGGTTCCCTGCCGCAGGCCGGGCAGAGTGAATGCCCCCAGACTCGATAGCCGAACCTGGGCAACGGGCGCCCCGCTGAAGCCCTGCGACGCGAACGCTTGCACGAACAGGTTCGTGATCGGGCTCGGCCCCCGGTAATCAACGGTGCCGGAGATCGAGTAGACGCCCAGAGGATCGTCGGCCAGATTCACCGTGAACGAGGCGATATCGGAAGACAGGGTCTGATTCCCACGGGGGTGATAGGTATGCACCCGCCAGACGTAGAGGTCGTTGGTGAATACCCCGTCGCCCGCGAAGATGGGCAGCGCATATTTGCGCACGCCATTGGGCTCCGCGAATGGCGTCACAATGTGCTTGCTGAACACCTTGGGACCGGCGAGCGAGCCCCGCCAGATTTCCAGGATGCAATGCGCCGCCTGGGGATCCGTCCGGAACTGGAAGACATTCGCCGCATGGGAAACGGTATCGCTCCGCGGCCAGACGGTGCTCGGCGCAACCGAACTGGTGTTGTAATCGGCGTTCAGGTACCCCTCTTCATGGACAGCGCCCTCGGGCGTATACACCACCCAACGGTAGCTGTGATACCCCAACCCGATCCCCAGGCCCTCATAGATGAAGTCGCCTTCGTGCAGGTAGTTCCGATTGTGCACCACGCGCTTGAATACCAGGGGCGAACCGGTCAAACTGGCATTCACCACCGTGACCGTATAGCTCAGCGCATTCTCGATGGCTTCCCACTGGAAACGCCCGAGCACCGGCATGGGATTGTCCACGAGGCCGATCTCGATGGTCGGCACATCGCCCCAGCTCACGTTCATCGGCTGCACCGCCGGCAACCCGGCCGGCTCGCCCAGATCCCACTGGCCATTGCCATTGTTGTCAATGAAGGCGAAGGCATAGACAGACCCCTCGCGCAGATAGCCGCCGAAGTTTGACAGCGTGGCCGTGTGGGGATAGGTCGGAACGGGCGTGATGGTGCCCACGGCGTCTGGCACCCCGTCGCGCGCCGCATTCGAGAAGAAATGGATCACGATGGGTCCGGCGGTCAGGGCGCCGTTGTAGCGCGCGCGCACGCTGAGCGACGGCCTCGGGACCGAGAGCACATTCGTGGGATTCGAGCGCGCCATGAATTCAGCGTAATTGCTCCAGCCATCGCCATCCACATCCAGATGGGCATCGTAGATGTCGGGGCTGAGCGCGGGGCGGAACAGAATCTCCCATTCATCGGCCATCCAGTCATTATCCGTGTGTATAGCGCCGTAGGTCAGGACCGAGTTCGTGGGGAAGCTGTTGTAATCGCCATAGCCGTCCCCATTCGAATCGTAGAGATTCGGGTCCAGCCCGGCCAACCATTCGAAATAGTTGGACAGCCCGTCGCCGTCGCTGTCAGCAAACGGATCCCAGGCATTGGGGCCGGTCGCATCGAGGTCGAACGCAGGCCAATGAAGTTCCTGCCACCAATCGGGAATACCATCGCCGTTGGCGTCCAAATCGGCTGGTGCAACGCCTGGCCCCATCCCGTCCCACAGGTCAACGCCTTCATCGGCGCGGGCGGAACGCAACGGCAGGAGGTCATTGAAGAGCGCCGCGCGGCGGGGATTGAAGGGCAGCTCGAAGCCATCAAGCTTCGACGGATGATCCTCTCTCGCGAGCCCGGGACCATAGCGGTAGCCGAAGCTGTAGGGATTGGCCGTGTTCGGGTAGAAATTGGTCACGGTTTGCACGCCGGTGATCACATTGGTCGTGACGGTCACGACCTGGTTTGTCACCTCGCCGACCACAGTTTCGGTCACGTTGGTAACGATCTCGGTAGTGGTGGTGTCCACAGTGGTCACGATGGGATTGCCGGGGGAATCGGAGGGCGGATCCAGGGGCAAGTGGGCCACGGCATTCTGGAACCAGGGGATCACCAGGTAATCGTTGTAGACCAGCGACTTGTAGGAGGAGGAGGACCACCAGGGAACCGCCGGGTACGAGCCGTCATTCGGCCGGCCATTCAGGAACGGGAAGCCTTCGGGTGCAATGGGGCCGTTGGCCGGATCCGGCAGATCGTTGAACCCGTACAGGTAGAGCAGGCTTGAGCCGCGGGAGCCGATCTCGCGCGGCACGTCGCGCTTGTGCAGCGCCTTGGCCATGCCGACTTCAATTTCAGCCCGCGTGCGTACACCGTTCCAAACGCGGAGTTCATCAATCCAGCCCTCGAAGTATTCGGTCAGATTCGGGGGATTGGGGGCCATACCGCCACCATCATAGGCGCCGGCAAAGTACCCGGTCCAGATCAAGCCCTCGCCGACCCAGCCGCCAGGATTGTTATCGCGCGCGCCGACCACCATGGGGCCGGTGAAGGCCGTGCCGGGGTTGCCATCCACCCAGCCATTCCAGGGAATTTCCGCGCTGGTCGTGCTGCCGATGGCAACGCCATTCATATAGAGGAGCAGCTTGCTGGCCTCGCCGTCGTAGACCAGCGCCAGATGAGTCCATTCATCGGCCGGCAACACCCGGGTGGCGGGCGCTTCGGCGTTGACGAATATCGCATCGTAGCCGCCGCCGGTGTATTCGCCATAGGGCCGCCCGTCGGGGCGAATCGCCAGCCGGAAATTATAGCGGGTGCTGCTGGGCCACCCCATGACGTTGCCGTTCTGGACCCAGATGGGCCGTTCGACGATGACCTGTTCGACGCCCGAAGCGGGATTCACGGGACGAATCCAAACCTCGACGCTGAATTCGCGCAGGTTGGACGGCGCGTGAAAGTAGCCGCCGCGGGTACGGGCCGCCCCGGCGCCGTCGAGATAGAGTGCCCGGCGCTTGGTCGGGTTTTCCGCATCCAGCGGATCGGTCGAGCCGGGACTGGCCTGGGTATTGACCAACTCGGCGCGGTCCGGCAGGAAATCGTTGTCGGTGTCATATCCCTCGTTCGACTCGAAGTCGAAGAAATAGCTGGGCGGGAAATCCAACTGCCCCAGCACATCGGGCGCCCACCACAGTTGGCCGGGCATCAAGCTGCCGAAGAACGATCCCAACCCGTAATAGAGATTCACGAAGCTGCGCTGGTAGGAGACATCCGTGATCCAGAGCGGCGACGGATCGGTGTGGTAATAGTTGGGGTCATGCAACTGGGCGTTGATGGCCTCCTTGTAATTGGGCAGCCCGTCCTGATCAATATCGAGGTAGGGGAATCCGGCAATGGCCGGCACGACCCGGATATCCTTGGTGCCGAAGAAATCTTCGGGCCAGCCCGCCAGGGTTCTCGGAGGTTGGACCAAGTCGAAGGCGCCATAGATCGGATTGAGACCATGGTATACTTCGTAATAATCATCCATGTTGTCGCCATCGGAATCGGCCGACCGCGGGCTGGTGGTCGAGTACCAGGTGATGTTGCCCGGCCCCCAGCGCAGCCCCATGTAATAGAACGGGACATTGGGACTCGTCCGCGCCAGGAAATGCCAGTCCCAGTGAATGGGTTGCCGCCCGCGCAGCCCTTCGGCCGGATCGAAGAACTTGAACGGATCATAGAAGCCCAGGACCTCCCCCGACACCCAACTGTCGTACTGCCAGTGATGCATCGCCCCGGTCATGTACTCCTGCCAGTTCTCGAGACCGTCGCCGTCATAATCGTTCGCGGCCCCGGTGGCATCGCGCACGGTGCCGTCCATACCATCGCGCACGCCGCCGTCAATGGCGAAAGTATCCGCCATATAGCGCACTTCCCAGGTATCCGGCAGGAAATCGCCGTCCGTATCCACCGAGGTCGGATTCAGCCCGCCCCCGATATAGCAACTGCCGTTCCAAGCGCCAGCGCCCTGGCTGTAGCACAGCGCCAGATTGAACTCGGCGCCGTCGGACAACTCGTCGTCGTCGGTATCCGCATCATTCGGATCCGTCGGCCAGATCTTGTTCTGCCAGATCGTGTCAATGACCGGGAAGTCGTCGGGGAAATGGCGGGCCACATCCTCGCAACGGAACTCGCGCAAAGCCGAAAGGCTGTCATTATCGCCGTCCAGGGCCGCGTCCAGCTCATTCAGCGGGCTCTGGGACACCACGCCCGGGTCGGCGCCCACGATGCCCACATACAACTCCCAGCCGTCGGGAATACCGTCCTGATCCGTATCGTTCGAGTTCGGATCGGTCGTATACGTGTACCAATCCCCGCAATCCACGGCGGCGACATAGCCCATGGCAACATAATAGGCCGCCACCTGGAACTCGCGTAGATTGGTGAACGGCACGGTGTTGACCGCGTTGGCGGTTCCGTTCTCGGCGCGCGTGCGCACATTGGGCCCCCACGCCGTGCGCGGATCGTACCCCAGCTCCTGGTAAACCTGATTGTGGATGTTGGTAACGCCGTCCCCGTCAACCCACAGCGCCATGAAATCGCCATCGGGATTCTCGTCGGCATCATCCGGGCACAGGGGATTCAGCCCGTGCCAGACTTCCCAGCCGTCCGGCAGCCCATCGCCATCCGTGTCCCAATTCAGGGGGTCGGTGCCCAAAAGCATCTCCTGCTCGTTGGTGAGACAGTCGCCGTCCGGATCGGCGGTCGCCGCGTCATTGGAGCCATCCAGCGGATTGAACAGGGCCAGGATTTCCGCGTTGGTAATCGGCACACCCGGACTCAGGGGATCGGTGGGGTCGTAGCGGAGCCCCTCCATCGCCGGATTGTTGACCGCATTGCCCCAGAAGTAATACTCGTAGCCGTCCGGCAGCCCGTCGCCGTCGGTATCCTCGAGGGTCGGATCGGTGTTGGGATCGTCCGGCGTACAGGGAATGCCGTCAAAGCCGGTGAACTCGATGAGATTGTGGAAGGGCAGCGATTCACTCGGGCGATAGCCGCGCACGTCCGGCTGACAGAAATTGATACTCAGCGGGTAGGTGTATCCCGGGAGCAGATCGCCATCCACATTGCCCTGGGCGCCATCATCCCCGAGATTGCCGTTGACCAGGTTGCCCTCGGCATCCACCAGGCGGTGCTCGAATCCGTTTTCGATTTCCCAGATATCCCAGAGGCCATCCCCATCCAGATCCGAGGCGCCGCCGCTGATCATGTTACCGGTGATCGTCAGGGCGGGCACATATAGGAAGCCGTCTTCCGACTCCTCCTGGCCCACCACGAAGACATACGGACTGAGGCTATTGGTCACGTCGCCGGACCAACCCAGAAAGACGCCATTGTAGCACGCGGGACTCGCGGGAACGGCCGTGATCCGGATTCGGTGGCCGGCCAGCACGCCCGTCAGGCTGGCAAAGGTTGAACTGGGGCCGTCCGAGTCCCCGGTATCCAGATTCTCGATCTCAACCGTCCCGGAACCATTCGGATTGACATTGAGTACGATGGAGCCCACCGGCTGCAGCACAAACGTGGCCGACAGGTTCCGATCAATGTCGGCGCTATAGGCGAAAGTGGGCGCGGTCTCGAAGCCGGCCGGTGGATTGCCGCCCCACCCCGTGAAGATATAGCCGGGATTGGCCGTGGCGCTCACGCGCATGACATCGCCCAGTTCGCCGGTGGCACTCGCGAGGGTCCCGGGCGGAATGGTCGAGGAGGTGGCCGCGGTCACATTCTCGACCGTGACGGAACCGCCGGCCGCGGGGCTGAGCGTGGCGACCAGGGTCAATTCCGGCACCAGTTCAAAGACGGCGGTCAGGGAGCGGTTGTTATCGGCGAAATGGGTGAAGGAGGGGCTGAGTTCCTGGCCGGCTGGGACGGCGCCGTTCCAGCGCACAAAGCGATAACCGGGGCTGGGCGTGGCGGTGACCAGGAGGACATCGTTGGCCACGGCCGGAAGCGAGGCGACCGTCCCGGGCGGCACGGTCGCGGTGGCGCCGGGTGTCAGATTCGTCAGCGTGACGGAACCCCCGCCCGTCGGCGTCAGGTTGGCCACCAGGCTCTGCGCCTGAACGCCGGACACCGTCAAGGCGCCCAATACCGCCGCCACCCAAAACATACGCAAGGTTGTTTTCATATCAATTCCCGTTCTTTTCCGTTGCCACTCATTCGCCGCGCTGAAAAGCCTTCAAGGCCTCAGTCTGGCGTGCAAACAAATCCTGATAGGTTTCGTCCTGTTCCAACAGCCGCTGACGCTCGGCGGACAACTTGCCCAACTCCGCACTCAGTTCATTGATCCGCTTGTCAATTGCCTGCAAGGCCGGATCGGTCGCCACCTGCCGCGCGATAAAGGCCGATAGCTCGCGCTGCGCGGCCACCAGCGCCTGCATGCCCGGACTCTGCCGGACCACCGGCAGCTCCGCGGTTTCCGCGGACGCGCCCACTCCGGCCGGTGCCGCTTCGTCCCCGGCCACGACGGGTACGGGCGCAGCGACCGGCTCAGCCTCCTGCGCGCGGAGCCACCCGGCCCCCGTCAGCACCAACGCCACAACAAGCAATCCCATGCCACTCTTCTTCATCCAACAGCCCTCCATCACATGCTCCTTGCCCTGGCCGACAGAAACCGGTCAAGACCAAACTGGGCGTCCTTCCACAGGCAATCCGCACTCCGCCCCCGTGCCCAAATTGAGGCGGCACGCCCGCCCTGGGTCCGCCCGCCGAATGTGTCACCACCGGGGAATCGGCCCATCCCATTGCAATGGTTGTACCATAACGCGCCTGCCCGCCCGAAAGCAAGCGCATTATTGTCCGTGTGGCCAGGGACGCCATCGCGTCCCTGGCCGCCCAGCGGCCATTCCGGCAGCGGGCGGCGGCTGGTCCGTGCCCTGTGAAACAAGCGCGCCATGTTACTCATCCGTCCGTATGGCTCGCAGGAACCAATGATCGAGATCAAGCAGTGGCGGAACGTCCAGGGGGATGGACAGGGTATGAATACCATCCGCGGGCGCGGTGAAGGCCGAGTCCGGCAGCGGCAGCCAATCCGCGGGCGGCAGCAGGCTGATCCGATACTGCAGCAGGTACTGACCGCCGACCTCGACCGGCAGCGTGATCTCCATGGCATTCAGGGCGGGCACCATATTGATAAGCCGGAGGCGGTCGTATTCCGGATCGAGGGGATTATAGTCCGTGGCGATTTCGCGGCCGTCGTTCCAGCCGTCCCCATCGCTATCGGCCAGGTTCGGATTGGTGCGCAGCCGGAACTCGCCGATATTGAGGACCAAATCCCCGTCGTTATCGAAGAACGCGTCCGCAGGATTGGTTGGGTCGAGGCCGTTCTCGATCTCCCAGGTGTCGTCCATGCCGTCACCATCGGCGTCAATGACCGTGTCGAAGAACTGGACGCGATGGTTGAAGGTGTCCGCCACATAGAGGCGGCCATCCGTGGTGATCGGGCCGGTATTCTGCGGTTTGTTCAGTTGCCCGGGCAGCGCGCCGAGCCCGCCGAAAGTGAGCACGTGATCGCGGGCCGCCGTGAACACCTGCACGCGATTATTGCCCGCATCGCCCACAAATATCCGCCCGGCAAAGCCGATTTGGACGCCCGTGGGACGGAAGAACTGTCCGGGGGCGGCGCCCGACGCGAGGCTGCCCTGGGTCCAGAGCCAGACGCCCGCGCCGTTCAGGCCCTGCACGCGGTGGTTGTCCGTGTCCGCCACGTAGATCAGTCCGCCGACATCCACGGTCACGCCCTGGGGCTTGTTGAATTTCCCGTTGGCGGTGCCGAGTCCGCCATAGGTCGCGGTATGGGCGCCGGTGGCATCGAAGGTCTGGATCCGCGAATTCTGCGTATCGGCGACGATGAACCGGCCGAGGGCATTGATGGCCACATCGCAGGGACCGTTGAGCTGTCCCGGGCCCGAACCGGGCGAACCGAAGTTGAAGGCGTGCGTCAGGGCGCCGGTATCCGGGTCGAAATTCAGCACCTGAATACGGTGGTTGGCGGTATCGGCCACGGCCAGGCGGTTGGCGCCGGGCGCCTTTTGCATCCCCGTGGGCTGCCCAAAGCCATTCAGGAACGTATGGGCGAGCGTACGGGTTTCCCGGTTCCAGACCTGAATATGACCGACCGTGGCGCCGTCGCCCCGGTTGAGGACGAAGACAAACTTCTCGGCCACGACCACGGCTGTGGGATAGCTGAAGGGCCCCGCGAAGCCGGGCAGATTGGTGGCGCGGGGCACCAGGGGCAGGATCGCGGCCCGCGGATCCAGGCCAATGCGCACCCCCCAGCCATCCGGAATCGAGTCGCCGTTACTGTCCCGGTTAATCCCGGGATAGCGCAGGGGCTCCCCGACGGTCCAGGTGCCGAAGTCGCGGATTTCGCCTTCGTTGACGATCAGGGTTTGCAGGGCCGAATCGCCGTAGGCGACGGCCAGATCGAAGGAGGTGGCATCCCAGGCGCGGGCATAGACCCGACGGTGCGGATAGTCGGGGGTCAACCCGGCAGGCACGCGGAAGGCCAAATCGAAACGGCCAAGATCGGGCGTGGGCTCGAACCCGACGCCAATCCGCCCAAAGTTTTCGCGCCCGACCACGGTCGTCAACAGGACATCGTCGCCGGTGGGGCGGCCGTCGGGGGTGGGTGGCGAAATCTGGTCGTCGTCACCGGCCCAGAGGACCTGGAAGATGCTGGCGCCGGGCTGGCCGGCGCCAGGCAGCCAGCGGCCGAGCCAGTCCCGGACCCCGGTGGTGCTTTGAGCCTGGAAGAAGGGCTGAATCACATTGACCTCGATCTTCACGGCCCGGTCATCGGCGCCGGGATAGTCGCCGGCCAGCCGGATCACTGCCTCATGCTCACCCTCCGGCAGCAGCCCGGCATCCACGCGCAACGTGGCGTTGAGAGTGGCGCCGGCCGCGATGGCCTGATCCGCCGGGGTGATGGTGAGCCAGGGGACGACATCGGCGGTTTCCTGCAGCACGATGGTCTTGAGCACGTCCTGCCAGACGCCTCGATTCACCCAGTCCCCGGCCCGGTCGTTGCCATTCCAATACAAGACGACGCCAGGCCCGACGGCCCGCCGGAGGATCTTGTTGTAGGGGCCGACGCGGAAGAGCGTCTCCGTCTCGGTGTCCGGATCGAGCGACGCCTGGTCCGTCCAACCGGCGGCCACTTCCAGGCCCGTACCCGGCGCGATTACCGTGCCATCCCAATTGGTCCAGATGTTGACCGGCGTGGCCGCCGAGCCCACGCCCAGCGTCACGCCGTCCATCCCGGCAGCGCCCGCCAGATCGCGTACACGGGTGTCGTCCGGCCGGGCCAGGGGCGAAGCCCCCGTGAAGAGCCAGCGTCCGCCGCGAGCGAGGTACTCCTGGATCAGGTCGGCTTCCCTGGCGTTCAGCAGGCGCCCACCATTGGCTTTGCCGCTGAGATCGGCGATCACGAGGTCGTACGTGTAGACCACCGAGCGATCGGTGGAATAGACCGGGTACTGGCTTGCACCGTAGACGACGAGGTTGCTGTAGTAGTAGTCCACGGTCAGCCCGGCGGCAGTCAGCATCGGCGCAACCCCGGCCAGTTGGTCCGCGTCGGCAATCAGGGCCACGCGGCGCACGGGGCGCTCGGTCGCGGCATAGGTAAACGCATCCAGGCCGCCGTTGGTCAGGACCAGGGATACGTCCTGATAGGAACCCTCAGCCAGGGTCACCGACACCAGGTTGGTGAAGCCTGGCGCCGTCTGGCGCACCAGCAGATCGGCGGCGACACTCCCGGCGCTCAGATCCGCCGCAAACGCGTCGCTCCGGCCGTGTTGGGTCGGCAGGGCGCGTACGGTCACCACCCCGCCGGTGGCGCCATCCACGCGGTAGGCGCCGTTGGCGTCGGTGACCGTCCGCCCCTGGCGGGCGCCCCAGAACTCGACCGGGCAGCCGGCGACGGGCTCATTGCGCGGATCGCGCACGAAACCGGTCACCGAGTAACGCGGCGCGGTGGGCAAGGCAAAGGTCAGATTGGTCCAGGGGCCGCCGTTGGCCGCCCGCACCGTCAGGTTGAACAGTGCCGGATCGGACGGGTTCGCGCCCAGCGCAATCCGGAAACCGTTGGTTGAATTACCGACTTCCGCGCTTTCGAGCCCCGCCCATACGGCCGAGCCGTTCAGGATCGTGATATCGGCAGACGCGCTGGTCAGGGTGCCCGTGGACGGCAGCAGAAGGGCCGAACCCGCGTTGCGCAGCCGGATATTCAGATCCACGGTCTCATTGGGCTCGGCCACGCCGTCGCCGTCACCGCCCAGCACCTGCACGTCCGCCACTTGCGGAACCGGAGCGGCCTGCACCGTCAGCGTCACCGGCACGGTTACCTGGTTCACGCCCTGGCGCACGCGCACATCCGCCTTGTACTCGCCGGGCAGCAGCGTCGCGCCAACGTTGAGCGTCAAGCGGTTGGTCACCGAGCCGCCCGCCGGCACCAGCGCCGCAAACGGGGGATCCAGCGCCAGCCAGAGAGCCCGCACCCGCGCGGCCGCGCCCGCCACATCCAGGTGACCGCTGCTCAGCACCTTGTCGCCCAGATTGGCATCCACCCGCACGCCCGCGAGCAATGCGTCCTTGATCATGTCCCACGAGGCCTGCGGCGCCAGGGACCACAGCAAACCGGCGGCCCCGGCCACATGCGGCGCGGCCATGGACGTGCCGCCCCAGGCGGCATAGCCAGGTGTCGAATTGGTGCCTTCATCCACTTGGATAATCGTGCTCCAGATATCCACGCCCGGCGCGGCCAGGTCCACGGATGTCGCGCCATAATTGGAGAAACTGGCCAACTGGTCGTTGTGATCGGCCGCCGCCACCGAGATGATATTGGGCAAGTCATAGGAGGCCGGATAGGATTTCCAGACGCCGTCATTATCATTGGCTTCGTTGCCGGCCGCGGCGACCACCAAGTGACCGTAATTGGTCCAGACCGCGCGGATCATGGCATACTCGATACCACTGAAAAGGTACCCGCCATAGCTGTGATTGCTGACCTTGGCGCCGTTCATAGCGGCGTATTCCGTGCCAGCAAGAATCGCGTCCGCGGGCAGCGTGACCACTTTCTCCCCAACGAAATTCGTGGCCACGCCGGCGATCTTGACGGGCAGAATCCTGGCGCGCCAATTCACGCCGGCGATGCCCTCGGCATTGTTGCCCAGCGCGGCGATGGTTCCGGCGACGTGTGTCCCGTGGGAAATGGTCTCATTGAGCGGAATCAAATCGGGATAGGGATCGGGATCATCCGAACCGAAATCGTAGCCGGGCAGGCAGACGCCATTCAGATCGGGATGATTGGTCATGACGCCCGTATCGTTGACGGCAATCACGATGTCAACGCTGCCGACGGTCGAGGCCCAGACCCCGGTCACATTGATATCGGCGCCCAGGGTCCCCCCAGTCTGGCGCTGATTCAACAGGTTCCACATGTCCGGGAACCGCGGATCGTCGGGTGTCCGGAAAGGCTGGCGCAAATAATTCGGCTCGACGCGCACCACGCCGGGCTGGGCGGCCAGCAGGTCGGCCGTACCCTCCAGCGACAAGTTGGGCGAGACCTCGAATACGGCCGCATTGATCAACTGGTAGCGGCGGACCATCCGCGCGCCGACGGTCTGGGCGGCCCAGCTCATGTGGGCCGCATCCACTTCGGGCGCAAACTGCACCAGCAATTTGCCCGGCAGATAATCCTCGCCCGCGCGCAGCTCGCTCCAGATCACGACCGGCGCCTCGGGCTCCGGCGGCGGCTCGTACACGCCCTGGACGTTCAGGATTTCAAAGTCAACTGAACCGTCCGTGGTCCCGGAATTCGAGATCACGAGATTGGTGACGATCGTGCGCCCCTCGGCGACGGTCGCGGTGATCGCTGTCGGCGCCACCGCCAGGCCCCAATCCGCCACGCAGAAATCAACCACCTGGTCGCCGGCCAGGGAAACGGCTTCGGCGGCCGGCGCGGCATAGGGCGCCGGCGGCACGGCCCGCACGGTATAGTCGCCCGCCGGCAGGCCCGTCAGGTCATAGGCCCCACCGGGACCGGAAACGGCCTCGAAGGTCCCGTTGCTGCCCACGGCGCTGATCACGGCATCGGGCACCGGGGCGCCGCCCGCGCAGACAGTGATCTGGCCGGAGACGGCATGGCGCACCGCCACGGTCAGGGCTGTTTCAAAGAAGAATACCCGGTCCACCGCGGCGGTCACCGTCAACTGCAGCGGGATCACCGTGCCGTCGGCAACGCCCCCGCCAATGGCCAGGGTGGGCGAGCTGCTGGAATCGGCCTGGCCAAACGGTGAAATATTCGGCCACCCGGCCACGGGCACGGGCACGGTCACGCCGGGAACCGGGCTGGCGAGGGCCAGGCCGCCGACCACGGCGGTCGCGCTCGCATTGCCCGAATTGGACAAATTGATCGTCAAGTCCACCGCTTCGCCCGGCTCGGCAAATGCGTCCCCATCCCCACCGGTCACGGTCACGCTGACCAAATCCAGCACGGGGCCGGAATCAACGGTCAAGTTGACCGGGATCTCGACCAAGGGGCCCGAAACATCGTTGCAGGCCAGAGCGATCGTCCCGGTATACGCTCCTGGCAGCAGACCCGTCGTCGTCACCGTAACGCTCAGTTCGTTCGAACTGCCTGCCGCGACGGTTCCCGCCACCGGCTCGACCGACAACCAGGCCACATCCACCGTGCCGGTATAGACCAAATCCTGGGCGTAGGGCGCATTGGTATTGCGCAGCCAGACGCTCTCGGTCACGCTGCGCCCCTGATCGAGATTCAACAGCAAGGCATCCGGCAACGGCGCGGCATAGGCCTTGGCCAGGCCGAAGTCCACCCCGCCGGACGGACCATATACGTTCTGCGCTTCGCTGCGCGAAAAAACGCCCGGCTGGGCGGCGCTGACGTCATAAGCGACCCCTTGCACCAGCCCGTGCAGGGTATAGGCGCCCCCCGCGCCGGTGGTGGCCGTCACCGTCGGGTGCCCCGCGGCGGTCCCGGTAACGGTCGCCCCCACCACACTCACCCCGGAGACCTGGTCGGTCACCACACCCGTGACCCGCTCCCAGTTGGCCACCAAAAGATTGAAACTCTCGCTCCAACTGCCGCCGCCCTGGGCCGTTGTATCGTGGAAGAACGTCAGGACCGTGCCCGCAGGCACGTCCGGGGCCACTTGCACCGCCAACTGGTTGCCGCTGTTGGCCACCGCGCCCGGAGCCATGTCTCCATAGGTCAGGCGCGGCACGGGGCCATTTGCCAGGGTCACCCCGGCGTGGGCGCATTGCACCCGCCCGGTCACACCATTCCAATGCTGGTCATCTGTATTGATCAAATCCAAATTGAGCACGAAGCTTTCCCCCGGTTCGGGATAGCCATCGCCGTCGCTGTCATCCTGAACCAGGGTATTCATCAGCACCAGGCCGTGCGGCCGGAAATGGGAGATCTCCACGTCATCCACATACCAACCAGCCGCCACCCAGCGCTCGTCCGACTCGAAGGCAAAGCGCACCCGCAGGCTCTTGCCGGCAAAGCGTTCCAGCGAAATCTCGACCGTTTCCCAGCCTTCCGACTCGCGCCGGAGCGTCCGCATGTTGACCCAGCCCGAACCGTCGTTGACCTCGACCCGCCCGAAGTCGCGCCCGCCCGAAAAACTCCACCAGGACTTGAAGATCAAGCGGGGGTATTCGAGCACCGTAACGGTGGGGGAAGTCAGTGTGGCGCGCGCGAGGACGGGATAATTCCCATTGAGGATCGTGCCCCAGCAATTCGAGCCGCTGGCGGCGGCCTCGGGGCCGTAGAGCGGCTGCCCATGTTGCCAGCAGGCGACGCCATTGAGATTGGTGGTGGTCAAACCGCCGGGTCCATCTTCGAAATCATTGAACCAGGCGATGGTGCGCCCCCGGGTAATGAAGAACGGGTAATCCTCGGACAGCGGGGACGTCAGCACGGCCGGGTAGCTGGTTTCGTTGCCGGCGTAATCGGCCGACAGGGCGGCATAGTAATAGATCTGGTACGCTGCCAGGTTGGTCACGGCCAACCGGTGCCGGTACCAGGTTTCCGGGACGCCGTCAACCATCAGCGTCTCGGTCATGATCGTATACAGTTCGGGCACTCCGCTCTGCGGCAACCCGGCCAGTCCGCCCGGCGGCACGTTCGTGGCGACGATGCCCCGCGTGTCGGCGGGCTCATCGGACAGCCACGTCAGCCGCGCAGTCGTATCCTGTACGGCCTCCGCCACGACATTGGTGAGCCGGGGCGGCACATCGTCAATCCGCGCCAGCGCCGTTGCCTGGGCGGGCATCCCCGCCATGTCATAGTCGTAGACCCCCTCCAACCAGTCGTCGTGAACCGCCGTGACCCCGGTCACTAACAGGAAGGAATTGGTGAACAGGCCGTCGGCCGTAGACCGATACACGGTGATGGCATCGGTCCAACGCTGCGAACCGGGATCCAGCGCTTCATCCGTATAGGTGGCGACGTTTACCGTCAATTCATCCAGCGCAGTGGCCCGATCCTTGAGCAGCAGCGTGACGACCCCATCGGACCGGTAGGCCCTGCGATCGAATTCCAGGACCGCGCCCACGTATTGCAGCGAATTCTCGAGATTCAATTCGCCTTCCGTGACCATCCGGCCTTCGAGGGCCGGATTGGGTTCTGCGCCCAGCAGGATGGCGTCCCGGACATCCTGCCAGAGCAGGCTGGGATTGATGGAATACAACAGGGCGACCGCGCCGGCCACATGGGGTGTGGCCATGGACGTGCCGCTTTTGCGGTTGTAGCCGCTATCGTTGTTGTTGCCGCAGCTCAGGATGTCGGAACCGGGCGCCGCCAGATCCACGGATTCCGGACCGAAGCAGGAAAAACCCGAGAGCTCTCCGTCGCTCTGGATGGACGCCACGGCAATGATGTTTTCGTTGGTCAAGCTCGAGGGATAATGCGGCAGCACGTCATTGTTACTCGCGGAATTGCCGGCGGCGGCAATGAAAAGCTGACCCTCCAGCCGGGCCTGCTCGATGGCGTTGTACAGCGTCTGGCTGTAACCGCCCCCGCCCCAACTGTTGCTGGTCAGGCGGATGTACGCGCTGAGACCCGCGGCATACTCGACCGCCCTGACCGCATCGGCGGTGTCGCCATAGCCGTCCGAATCGAGAAACTTGAGCGCGACCAGCTTGACTGTCCAATTGACACCGGCCACGCCCAGGGCGTTATTCCCCACGGCGCCGATCGTGCCGGCGCAATGGGTGCCGTGCCCCTGGTCATCGGTCGGGTCGTTGTCGTCATTGACGAAGTCCCAGCCCCAGACATCATCCACGTAGCCATTACCGTCGTCATCAATGCCGTTGTCGGGAATTTCCCCGGGATTGACCCATATGTTGTCGGCCAAATCCTCATGGGTGGGGCGAATGCCCGTATCAATCACGGCCACGACGATGTCCTCGCTGCCCTGGCTCACATCCCAAGCCCGGGGCGCCCGAATCCGGGCCATGCCCCACAAATCGCCGAAGAGCGGGTCATCGGGCGTGGTATCGAGGGCGCGGACAATATAATTCGGCTCGACGTAGGCCACCCGGGGATCAGCCTGGTAATGGCGCGCCGCCTGCTCCAAGGTCAGCTCTTCGGGAATGCGCACCTGCTGCACCGGGATGCTGCGATAGGTATGGGCCACGCGCGCGCCAATGGCGGCATGCACCCCCTGCATCTGGACGGCCAGATCCGCCGTCTGCGCCTGGGGCCGGTAGCCCACCAGCAACTCGCCCGGCACCGCGTCCGCCGCACTCAGGGCCGCCCAGTCAACCGGAGGACGAGGGGCCGCCCCCACGCCGCCGACGCCACAAAACGCCCAGATGACTACTAAGATGTTGCGCATGCCCCGGCAGCGGCAGGATACTCTATTCATCGCTCGTCCTCATTTACTTTCAACATTCAAGCTGTGTCGCTTTCCTCGCGGCCGCCCCGCACCCGGTCAACAGCGCGCAAACAGGAACCCACAACACCTTTTTCATTCCGCAAAGCCCTCTTGGCTGGCGCCGGGCGACACCCTCCGCCCGAGCCAAGCCGCGCGTTGACCGCGCCCCTCGCTCCATCGTCTTACTACCATTTTGCAACCATACGCCCGATGAGGCCTGTTGACAACTGTTTTTTCGGGGGGGGGGACCCGAATCCTTAGCGAAGGCTGGCGGCGCTCCGCGGGAATTGGAGACAGCGCGCGCAGGATGCGTGGATACATCCATACTCGTACACGTACTCCTACACTCGACGCTCCTGGAAGGGGCGGGATGTTCTGTTCCTTGAAGAGGGCGCGCACGGTGCTCTTGACTTGGCACGGGGCGGGCTTAAGGTGCGGGGCATGAAAGTGAAATGGCATGGCGGGGCGCCCGGGAAAGGGTCCGACGCCGAAGGCAGGGGACAATGAAGAGCTCGGATCTGCTGTTGGCGGCGCGGGACGTGACCAAGGATTATTTTCCGGGGCCGCGGGCGGTGCGGGTTTTGCGGGGCGTGAACTGCGACGTGCGGGCGGGGGAGACCGTGGCGGTGCGGGGAGCGAGCGGGGCGGGCAAGACCACGCTCTTGCAGGTGCTGGGGGGGTTGGATCGGCCCACGGCGGGGTGTGTCGCCTGGCGGGGCCAGGATCTGTATCGCTGGCCGGCGGGGCGCCGGAGCCGCTGGCGGGCGCAAACCGTGGGCTTCGTCTTCCAATCTTATCACCTGTTGCCGGAGCTGGATGTGCTCGAGAATGTCCTGCTGCCGGCCAGCGCGCTGCAACGGGGCTGGGGCCTGCCGGCCACAGTCCGCGCCCGCGGGCGGTCCATTCTCGAACGCGTGGGCCTGGCCGACCGCCTGGACCACCGCCCGACGGAACTCTCCGGCGGCGAGCAGCAACGCGTGGCCCTGGCCCGCGCTCTGCTCAACCAGCCCGAAATCATCCTGGCCGATGAACCCACTGGGAATCTCGATTCCGTCACGGGCGACCAGGTGCTCGACCTGCTTTTCTCGCTGGTGCGTGAGCAGGGCGTTACCCTGGTGCTCGTTTCCCACGATGAGGCCGTCGTCGGCCGCTGCGACCGCGTGGTCCAACTCGTGGATGGCTGTCTCTAGCCTCATGGCTTGCTCTGGGTTCATTTTTCTGGCAGAGTGTTGCGGAAATGGCAAAGACACAGTCAGAGGAGAACGGGGTGGCGCCGGCTGGCGCGGCGGGCGTATTGCTGGCGGTCCTGGGATTGCTGGTGTTGCTGAGCTTGATCTCGTATGACCCGGCGGACGTAAGTTTCCTGCAGGTGCCCGCCCGCGCGGCGCCGGCCAATTTCATTGGTCCGGCGGGGGCCTATCTGGCTTTTGTGCTGCTCCTGACCTTGGGTGTGACGGCCTATTTGACCCCGGTGATCCTCCTGGCCCAGAGCGCCTTTCTGTTGTTCTACCGGCGGGGCGCCCGTTGGCCCAAGTTCTGTTGGCTGCTGCTGGGTCTGGTTTCCTGCCTGTTGCTCGCGCAACTGCATGGCGCGGCCTGGGCGGGCGTCAGCGCGCGCTTGAACCTGCCGGCGCCCGGCGGACTGGCGGGATATTGGCTGGGAACGCGCGCACTGATTGCCTGGCTGGGGCCCATGGGCGCCGGGCTGCTGGCGGGCGGGGGGCTGCTGGCGGCCCTGCTGCTGCTGACGGAACTGGAACCCAGCGCGGTGGCCGGCGCCGTGGCGGGCGCCTGGCGCTGGACCAGCGACCGGGCCACCGAATGGCTGGCGGCCCGCCGCGAGCAGAACAGTGTGCGCGATACCCAGAACGAGCTGCGCGAGCGCAGCAACCGGCGCCTGAAGCAGTGGAGCGAGGCCCAGGCCGAGGCCAAACCCAGCGGCCCGCGCGTCCGGCCCGCCGTCCTCCCACCGGACCGCACCCCC
>JAIPIQ010000020.1 GCA_021734645.1 Fidelibacterota bacterium
GGCACTCGCGCCAGGGATTCTGGTTCTTACCGACCACCAAGGCCGGCGCCGCGCGCCAAAGGTAACAGACCGGTGGCCCCAGGCGCGCGCCGGTCATCAACCAATCTTCCCGCGCCAAGTGCTCATACGGATTGTCGGCCTCGCCCAGCAATATCATGCCCGCACCCTAGCACAGGCCAACGCGCCCTCAAACCCAAACCTTACCGGCACAAAACCCGAATCCACGCGCGCCCTGCCCCGGCGCACCTACGCTCCGTGCCGCATGCGGCGCCCCTGACGGATTGCCCGCCGGATTTGATGCCACTCCTTGAGCGCGTATCCGCCCCGCCACACAAGCCATGGCCAGCCGGGGCGCTGCCGACTGATCCCGTAGTGCGTGACTACATCGGCGCCCAGGTAATCCTTGTAGCGGGAAAGGGAAAGGCGGGGTGAGCCGCCGAAGTTGATCTGCCAGTCGCCGCCCAATTCATCCCGGACCGCATCGGCCGCGGACGCATAGAGCGCGGGAATCAGGCCGGTTTCGTCAGACCGGACGCCAACCCGCCACAGGAACGCAGTGCGATGGGCATGATTGAGCAGAACCGAAACGAGCGCGTTGGGTGCGTCGCTGTTCATCGGCGTGGCGACAAACAACCGGCAGAGCCCCAACGCGGCCATGGCCAACGTATGCCGGGCCAGTGCATCGCGCCACGCCTGCGGCGCATGCCAACTGAATTTGCCTAACGTATGATCGTGCAGCGCTGAAAAATGCAGCAGGCTTTCCTCAGAAACGGGCATCCAGTGGAACGCATGGCTGCGCTTGGCGCGGTTGGCCTCGTTGCGTTTTGTCTTGTTCAACCGCTTCCAGGCACTTTCGCTGGTTGGAGGCCAAACGTGACAAGTCTTGCAGGCCACCTGGTACCCGGCAAACAGCAGACCGCGAGGATCCGGCAGGGAGGGATGCGCCTCGCAGTCAATGATATCCACGTACTGCTTGGCCGCCTCCCCCAATTGATACAGCAGATCCAATTGCTTGGCCGCACTGCCAGTCGGTTGATCAAGCGGGGGCGCAAACCAGGGGCCACAATAGAACAGCGGAAAACTGGAATTATAGAGCAGGCCGTATCGCTTGCGCACCAGAAACGCCCAGCCGCCAAGATACGCCTCCGGCTCTCCTGGGGCAACGAGAGCTAACCGCACCACACGGGCCGTGGGCCGCTCATTTTCCGCCAGGGCCGACAGCACCTTCGATTGCAGAAAATCACCGCCCTGCGCCGAGGACCGCACCGATTGATCCCAGAGCGCGTCCTGGTCCGGGCCCACGCATATGACCCCGCCCCGCGGGCGCAGCCCGCCTTCCGGCCGTGAGCCGCGCTGTTCGTCGCTATTCATGCAAGAGAAGGTAGCCGGAGGGCATCGCGGCGTCAAGCTGAACTGCCCACTTGTTTGAGAGAACAGGTGTCAGGTTTCAGGAGGGACTAGGGGGTAGGCACTAGGCGTTCGTTTCATTCTGAACTCGACGTTCGATGTTCCGATGTTCGACGTTCTCCTTCTCCCGACAAGGTGTGCGACAAAGATTGGGGGACTCCATGTCAATGACAATCGCCGCATGAAGGCGAACCTTGTCCAAGCGAATGTGCAGCCGCCCCTCCGTAAAGGTCCATTCCACTTCGCCTGGTTCGAGCCGCGCGGACACCCCGCCGGGCAAACCGGCCATGCGAATGGACGCGGTAACCGGTCCGACCGGGGGCATCTCGGCGATGGCGCCGGCATTCGGCACGTTGGGAATGCCGCTGGCCCGATTGACCAAGTGGATGAACATCGTGGCGCCGCGGCGCCGCAGGGCGACGTCAACGCAGACCGGCGCCTGCACGCGAATTGCCGGATCCGGCAGCACCCGCGCGACCAGTTCGCCGATCCATTGCCGCGTCAACGGATAGCGGTTGTAATCGAAATCCGTGAACAAGGCGGCCGGCACATACACGACCCGGCCCTTGCCGACACACCGGCACACGGCACAGGGATGCGGCAACAGCCGGTCGTCCAGGCAACAACCCGCCCCGATCACCCCCAGAGACTCCGCCGTCGTGGTTTCACCCAGCCCCCAGGCTGAACTGAAAAGCAGCACGTCCCCATCGGCGACCGGAACGGCATAGGCCTTGTGCGCCTCGACCCGCTGCCCCCGGAAACCGAGGAACGCCTCGCCGAAACGGTCGCCCAGGGCGCTGCCGGTCAGCAGCAGGTTGCCGCCGTCTTCGACGTAGGCCTTGAGGGCCTGAACCATGTCGTCGGACATGCGATCCTGTTCCGGAACCACGACCAGCGGGAACTCGGCCAGCCGCGGGCGCAGCGCCCATTCGTCGAGGATATCCACCCCATAGCTGTTCTCGAGCAAGGCGAAGACCGCGCCCCGTACGGGCGCGACATCCACGTCCCAAAACAGCGTCTTGCCCCGCACCGCCGAGAAGAGATGGTGTTCCGAGTGCAGGACCGCGATCTGGGGCACCGTTTCCGTGTGCTGGCAGATTGCCCTGCGCGCCTTGACGAACGCGCCCACCGCGCCCAGACAACGCTGGCGCCACGCAATCAGGCGGCCGTCCCGCACCGGCGGATGCTCGTAAACCTGCACATTGCCGCCGAATGCCAGTAGCACCGCCGCCTCCTGCATCAGCATCTCGGGCGGTTTGGGCGTGGCCGGCGAGCGCGGATTTCCATGTCCGTTCGAGCAGTACGAATGCCACAGCATAATGTCCCACGGCTTGCCCCGGGTCGAGAGGAAGCGCGCCTCGCACCGACTGCCGTCCACGCCCCACACGAAGGTGTTGTCGCCGCTGATCCAGTCCGTGGGCACCGTCGGTTCACCGGGATTCTTGAACGTCTGCAGCCAGTTCGAGCAGACCAGCACCCCGGTCTTGTGCGCATGCACCGCCTCGCAATATCGGGTGACGAAGGCGTTGAAGCTCTCACGGGTGAAGTTCCACCAGCGCGGCCAGTTCGGGTCCGACACTTCGACGGGCGGTTCGGCCAGGCCGGTCTGCGCGGTCCAGGCGGCGCGACACCTGGCGCAGTAGCAGGGCTCGACCGCCCAGAGATCGCCATCAATCCAGAACCCATCCACGCCATAACGGGCGATCAGCTCGATCATCTGCGGGATCATGAGTTGATCCAGATAGGGACCGCGCGGGCACATCTTCTCACTCGTCGGCGCACCCGCATTCTGACCAAACGGCGCCCCGCCCATGCTGCCATCGGCCGTCACCACGCACCACTCCGGGTGTTTCGCGCCCGCGGCCTTGTCCCAGATACCGGAGTAATGACAGTGCAACGGCAGTCCCAACTGGCGCGTCGCCGCCCGCCACTGCGCCAGCGCATCATGCGTCAAACCCGGCGGCACCGAGGCGTCCTTGACCGTGCTGAACCAGCTCGTGTACCCCGGATGCCCCTTGCAATCGGTCTGCACGAAGTCCGGCGCCATGACCTCGAGCATGGGGATCAGTTCGTCGGCCCCACAGCGGGTCCCCAACTCCGTGTCCTGCTCGCTCGCGTGCAGATCGTAATGCAGCCCGTAATAATACCTGTCGCCGTGCCAGTTGCCCGTCTTATGCATGATGCCGCCCTGAATCGTAGATTCCGCCGAAAGCCCGGCCATGGTTCTATAGCTCGTCGGCGGCGCCTCCCGGATCGGCCCCGCCCGCCCCCTTCAAGTCCGCGATGTATTGCAGGTCCTCCTCGCACAGGCTGTGCTTCGATACCCGCAGCTCTGTGCCGTCGTCCTGCCTCAAAATCATGAACGGCGGCCGTTCTTCCAGCAGCGCGGCCCTGGTGGAACTGCCACTCTTTGTCTTCCAGGTCCTCAGCTCACGCGTCTCGTCACGCGCCAGATTGGCCGGGAGCCCTTGCGGGACCAACCCGCGAACCGGTTGCCGCCCGGGGCCGGCCGCAACTGCGGCGGGCTCCGGCACATTGTTCTGCTCGCGATGCGGGTCAATTATTCCCTTCAGATGCGTTACGTAGTTCTCAGCCCCGCCCGCCTGGTACCCCGTCCGCCCGACTTTCTCCCCGTCCGGACTCAGGATGATGACCGATGGATAACCGCGAATGCCAAATTTCTTCGCGAGCATCTCGTTCTGCTCCTGAAGGTTCTTCTTGAGCGCCTTTCTCCTCGGGAAGTCAATGAGCACGCATACCAGATGATCGTCCGCGTATTTCTTGAATTCCTTCTTGCTGAACACCTCTTCTTCAAGCTTGATGCACCAACCGCACCAATCCGATCCGCTGAAGTCGAGCAGCAGGTAGCGGTTGGACGCCTTGGCCATTGCCTGCGCCTTCTCAAAGTCCGTTTCCCACTGCTTGGCCGCCATCACCGGTAGCGCCAACACCCCGACCACAACGACCCACAGCACCAACGCCAGCCTCCTGCTGCTGCTAATGATACGCGTCTCCATTAGGGCACTCTCCTTTTTTTCCGTACTCCACATTTCACCATCTTCCCTCGCCGCCACATAGCATTCATGTTGGTGCGGATTTTGCCGGAGTCCGCCCGGAAGTCAAGGGTGGACTTGGCCTGAAAGGAGTGGGCGCCAACGGGGCGCAGCGAGCGAGCTTGCCAGCCGGCTCGCTCTTGCGTAGTTTCAGGGGCGGCGCGGCGACTGCCCGGCGCGGCGCCTTGGAGCTGAACATGAATGAGACACGCCCGGCCATCAGGGCCAGTGAAACCGCGGTCGCGACCCTCGGGCCGCGGCGGCATCCCTCCCCCCTGCCCCTCTCCCGCACGCACGGCGACGGCATCGGCAATTTCGTGCCGGACGAAGCGCGGGTGCGCTATGACATTGACCTGAAGACCGGCGCGCCGGACGAGCCTGACGTTTTCTTCGAGAAGGCCGGGCCACGAGCGAAGCTGTATTTTGAGCCCGGCGGTTGCACGGCCGCCATCCTCACCTGTGGCGGGTTGTGCCCGGGCCTGAACAATGTGATTCGCTCGCTCTACCGCCAGCTCAGCAACTACGGCGTCCCCCGCGTGCTGGGCGTACGGTATGGCTACCAGGGACTCAGCGGCCGGGACTGCGACGCGCCCATCGAGCTCTCCCCCGAATTCGTGGACAATATCCATCAGGCGGGCGGCACGGTGCTCGGCGCATCCCGGGGCCATCAACCCACAGAGGTCATGCTCGATACCTTGCGGGCCTGGGGGGTCAATCTGGTTTTCCCTATCGGGGGCGACGGCACCCAGCGCGGCGCCCGCGAGCTGGCGCAGGCCGCGCGCGCGGCGGGCTACGACCTGGCCGTGGTCGGCGTGCCCAAGACGATCGACAACGATCTGGCCTTCATTGACCGCTCCTTTGGTTTCAATACGGCTATTGCCGCCGCCCAGCGCGTGCTCGCCTGCGCCCACAATGAGGCCCGCGGCGCGCCCGACGGCATCGGCCTGGTCAAGCTCATGGGCCGCGAAGCCGGCTTCATCGCCGCCGCCGCCGCCGTGGCCAACCAGGAAGTGAATTTCGTGCTGATCCCGGAAATCCCCTTCCGCCTCACCGGCCCCGGCAGCCTCTGCGAATTGCTCGCCGCGCGCATGGCCCGCAAGCATCATGCGGTGATTGTCGTGGCCGAAGGCGCCGGCCAGCACCTCCTCCCGGGCGACCATGGCCGCGACGCCTCCGGCAATCGGCGCCACGGCGATATCGGTTTGTTTCTGAGCCAGGCGCTGACCACCCATTTTCGAGACCTGGGGCGGCCCGTGAACCTGAAGTACATTGACCCGAGCTACATCATTCGCAGCATCCCCGCCAATGCCGATGACAGCCTGCTGTGCGACATGCTGGCGCGCGATGCCGTCCATGCCGCCCTGGCAGGCAAAACCGAAATGCTCGTGGGCACCTGGAAAAGTGAATTCATTCACCTGCCCATCGGCCTCGCCGTGCGGCAGAAGAAGCGCGTGGATCCCGAGGGCGATCTGTGGATGAGCGTCTACGAAGCCACCAATCAGCCCCTGCGCATGACCCCCCCCGATTGAAAGAAGGAAGAGGTGAAACCGTGCCCATGGTTCTAAATCGCACCTTGCGGCTGTTTCTCGAAAGCATTGGCCGCCGGGAAGAGTACGAGTATTACCTGAACCGCTTCAAGACGGCGGACCGGGATGCGTTCGCGGTCATTGTGCCGGCCCGCAATGGGTTCGAGGCCATGGCGCCCCTGATTGCCTTTGATCTCGAGTTCCTGCTGCGGCTGGAACTGCACCCGCTGGTTTTGCTGGCCGGTCCGGCGGCGCTCGAAATGCGGGCGCTGCTCCTTGATGGCCACCACCCCTTCGCCGAACTTACCTGGGCGCCGACGGAGGACTTGACCCCGGTGCATGCCTTTCTGCGGCAATGCCGGACCGACCAGCGCGTAGGGGTGCTGTTGGCGCCGGATCTCGAAGCGGCCGAGACGTTGCCGTACCTGATTCCCGCCGTGACGCGCCGCGTGCATTATCTGCGCGTCCGCGGCCCCCTGCGCGACCCCAACGACGACCCCCTGCCCTACTACAACCTGGCCGAGGGCGGCTTCGAGCGCCTGGCCGCCGAAGACCACCCCTGGGCGCAAGCCGCCGCTGATCTGCTGGCCGCCCGCCCCGGCATTCACATCAGTATTGCCGCCCCCTGGAATCTACTCGAAGAGCTGTTCACCGTGCGCGGCTCCGGTTGCGTGGTCCGCGCCGGGGCCACCATCCAGCGCCTGACCGACCGCACCGCCTGGGATACCCCGCGCCTGATGGCCCTGCTCGAGGAAAGTTTCGGCAAGAAATTGCGGTCGCCGGCAGTGCTCGAACGCTTCAGCGAATGCTGGATCGAAACGCGCTATCGCGCCGCCGCCCTCCTGGAAGCCTGCCCCTGGGGCTTGTATCTGAGCAAATTCGCGGTCGGCACCGAAGCCCGCGGCGAGGGCCTGGCCCAAGATCTGTGGACGGCGCTGATCGCCGAACAACCCCGCCTCTTCTGGCGCGCCCGCGCCAGCAACCCCATCAATCAGTGGTATGAACGCCAGGCCGATGGCTTTCAGCGCGCCGATCCCTGGCGGATTTTCTGGCGCGGCGTCAACCCCGATGACCTGCCTGCCCTGATCCGCTACTGCCAGGAAAAACCTGACGACTTCTCCGCCGCGCCCTGAACCGGGCCGCGGCGCTTTCCTGGGGTCCTTAAAGATTGGCGGACACCACTTCTGGGCCCCCAACGCACCGCGTTCTCTCACCCCCGAAATAGCGAGGCCCCACCGATCACTGATCACTGGAAACGGATCACTGGCCACTCCCCCTCCGCACCCTTGCGTCGCAGCGAGAGACTGCTGCATCCTACGCGGGCGGCGCGACCGCCAGCAGGCGGTCCATCTCCGCGTCCGTGCCGATCGTGAGGCGCAGATACGCGCCGGTACGCGGGCCGGGGAAATGGCGCACGAGCAGCCCGGCGGCGCGCCAGCACGCCAGCCAGGCCGTGGCTGGCGCCGCCGGAGGGCGCACCCACAGAAAGTTGGCCTGGGAGGGCGTGACCTCGAAGCCGCGGCGCGCCAGGGCGGCGGCGACCCGCGAACGGGTGGCGCAGATCCGGGCGGCATTATCGCGCATCCACTCCTGGTCCTCGAAGGCGGCCAGGCCCAGGCGCTGGGTCAACGCATTGACGTTATAGGAGTCTTTAATCTTGTTGAGCGCGGCAATCAACGGGGCGGGTCCGAGGGCATAGCCCAGACGAATCCCCGCCAGGGAATAAGCTTTCGAGAAGGTGCGCAGGACCAGGACATTTTCCCGTTCGCCCAGCAATTCCAGTCCGGTGGCGCCGGCAAAATCAACATAGGCCTGGTCGAGCACCAGCACGGCCGGCTCGAGGGCGGCGGCCAGAGCGGCCACCTGCGGCAACGGGGTCAAGCGGCCGGTGGGCGCATTGGGCTGGGTCAGGAGAAACAAGTCCCACCGAACCTCGGGGGGCAGCGTCCAGGTCCAGTCGTCGGCCAACGGCAAGGGCCGGATCTGTAATTCGAGCCCGGCGCACAGCACCGAATACAAGGAATAGGACGGCTCGAGAAAACCTACGACCCCATCGGGCTCGACCAGCGCCCGCAGAACCAGGCTCAAGAGCTCATCGGACCCGTTGCCGCAAATCACTTGCTCGGGCGTGACGCCATGCTCGGCAGCGATGGCCCCGCGCAGGGCCGCGCACGAGGGATCGGGATAACGCCGCAGGCGGCCGCTGACCTCCGCCGCCAGGGCCCGTTCGACGGCCGGCGACGGCGGATAGGGATTCTCGTTCGTGTTCAGTTTGACAATCCCGGCATCCGCGGGCTGCTCACCCGGCGTATAGGCAGTCAGGGCCTCGAGCGCGCGGCGGATCATGAACCGGCCTCCCGCCGCGCCGCGAAGCGGATGCTTCCCGCGCGGGCGTGGGCGTCCAACTGCTCGACCCGGCCGAATTGCTCGATGATGGGCAGCACCTCGCGCAAGCCGGCGCGGGTCAGCTCGACCACGCTGGTCCGCCGCAGGAACGTCGCCAGGCTCAAGCCGGAAAACAGCGCCGCCGTTCCCCCCGTGGGCAACACATGACTCGGCCCGGCCGCGAAATCACCGGCGCTCTCAGGCGTCCACGGTCCCAAAAAGACCGCGCCCGCGCACCGGACCCGGCGCAGCCAGGCCCGCGGCCGGCGCACCATCAGCTCGAGATGTTCCGGGGCGAAGCGGTTGGCCAATTCGAGGGCCGCGTTCAAATCCGGGGTAACGACCGCCAGGGCGCCCGTGCGCAACACGCGCCGGATGGCCGCCGCGCGGGACAGCGTCCGGGTCTGGCGGGTCACCGCCGCCACGACCGCCCGGGCCAGGGCGGCACTGGGCGTAATCAGCAAAGCCTTTTCCGAACCGGTGCCATGCTCGGCCTGGGAAAGCAGGTCGGCGGCCACAAATTCCGGCGGCGCCGAATCATCCGCCAACACCGCAATTTCACTCGGGCCGGCAACCATATCGAGAGCCACCCGCCCGTAGACCAGTTTCTTCGCCGCGGTGACGTAGGGCCCGCCGGGACCGACAATCTTCTGGACCGCGCGAATGGTACGCGTGCCATAGGCCAATGCGCCAATCGCCTGAATGCCGCCCAGGCGATAGATCTCCGTCGCGCCAGCCAGGTCCAGGGCATAGAGGAGATACGGATCAATCGCGCCGGTGCGGCCCGCCGGGGTGCAGGCCACGATCTCCGAAACGCCGGCCTCGGCCGCAATCGAAACCGTCATCAGCGCCGAAGACGCCAAAGGCGCCGCCCCGCCCGGAATATAGCACCCCACCCGCTCATACGGCTGAAATTTCTCGCCCAACCAACCGCCCCCCGGACTGGCCATCCGCCAATCCGCCCGCCGCTGCGCCCGCGCAAAGACGCGAATGCGCTCCCGCACCGCCCGCGCCGCCCGCCGAAAATCCGCGTCCACCGCCTGCCGGGCCGCCGCCAATTCCGCCGCCGTGACCCGCCAACCCCGCGCCGGTACATCGAGCCCATCAAACCGCGCGCTGGCGGCCAAAACCGCCGCATCACCCCGGCGCGCAATATCCGCCAGCACCTCGGCCGCCACACGCTCCGCCACCGGCTCAACCGCCGGGCGCCGCAAAAAACGCTCGACAACCGCCTGCTTGCGGTCCGGCGACCACTCCACAATCCGCATGCTCACTTCACGTCCTGTTTTCATAAACACGCATCCTAGCACGCCCCCCCCTACCGGCGCAATCCCCCGAACCGAACAGACCGCTTGCCCACCTCATGGGCCATGGGCGGCGCGCAATCCTCTCCCGGCCACTCTCAACATCAATCGCCCGCGGGGGCAGGCCGACCTTAGGGCAAAAAAAGAATATGCCATTATTTTCCATATCTGGTAGTACTTAGAAAGAAATGGAGGACATATGAGTGCCGTGCTGATAGCCGATCTCGTTGTCGTGGGTCTGTTAGCCTACTGTGTGTGGCGCGGGATGCGCCATGGGGCCCTGGTCTCGTTCCTTTCCATGGCCGGGGTGCTCTGTGGCTATGCGGGAGCAATCTTCCTGGGCCGCCTGGCAGGCCAGCCCTTGGTGACCCTGTTTGATCTGGCGGGCTTGTATGCCAGGGTCCTTGGCAGCGTATTGGTCTTTATCGTGGTGTCCGGTCTGTTCCGGCTGGGCATCAAGCGTATCCTGCGCCGACGTGCATCAGACAGGGATCAGACAAATAGGCCTTTGAGTTCTCAAAGCCGCCTGATCGGGGCCCTGTTGGGTATTCTGATCGGAATCGTCGTGATTGTCCTGCTGCACTGGTTGTATTCCTTAATGAGAGGGACGGAGCGGGGGGGCCATCTGCCGGACCTGCACCGGTCAGTCGGTTCCGGAATTTCGCGCAATGTCGTCGGACGTACCGCCCGACTGGTGATGAATGACAACGCGGCCCATTTGGTCAGCCAACCGGATGAAACCATCCGCTTGTTCAGGGACATTCTGGCGGAGGAGTGTGTAGTCGCCTTGCTTCAAGACGCACCGTTCAAAGAGGCCCTGCTGGCCGGTGATGCGGAAGCCATCCGGCTGAATCCTGCCTATCAGCGCGTCTTCGAAGTACAATCGGCCGCGGCCAAACTCAAGGCCATCGGGTTGATCGGGGAGGATGCGGAGGCGTCAAAAAAAACAATGGCCGATGCGCTCGCAAAAGCCGGCGCCCAAATGGGCGGCCTGCTTGATGATCCCGAGGTCAGCAGCCGAATCGAGAGCCTGCGTGAAGATGGACTGCTGGAAAAAGAGGCCTGGCATAAACTCCTCTTTGATAACCGTTTCATTTACATTATGGAACGGGTCATGAGCAGGAGCGGGACAGAGAACTAGTGGCTCCAGCGATCCCAGCGATTCCATCGCTCGCATCTATCAACTTGGCGCTTGCAGTCGGGCGGTCAAAGGGGCATCTTCACTGACTCTTGCGGCCCATTGGGGGCGGCAGGCGGGAAATGAGATCAGCGCATATGAATAGTGCAAGACGGATCGGTTGCTTGGGCCTGAGCATCGCGTGGCTCGGGGTGTTGGCCAGCGGGGCGCTGGCGGACGTGGTGGGGGGTCGCCCGGGCGCGGAGGGCTGGCGCGTTGGCGTGGCGGTCGGTCAGATGGCCAAGCTCTCGGGGATCGTGGATGAGACCAAGCGCGCGTATAGCGACTATGAAGAACGTCGCGAGGAATATGCGCACCGGCTCGAGACGTACTCGCTGGAGGAATTCGGCCTGGACAAGGACACGCCGATTTACGGCCTACGGCTGCAATGCACCGGGCGTTATTTTGAGCTGGCGGTGGGCCTCGACCATTTGAGTCCCGAGGCCACCGCGGTGGCCCGGCGCGATTATTACCTTGGGGTGGATAAGGTCCAGTTCGAGGGCCAAACGTATGATTACCTGCTGATTCCCGAGGGGCAGACGTTCGATTCGGAGCTCGACGCCATGCTGCTGGATGTGCGCCTGCGGTTCACGCCGTTCAGTCTGACCATTCCGAAAGTGCTCCGGCTGTCCCCCTGGCTGTATGCGGGGCTGCTGGGCTTCTATGGGCAGTACGAGATTGACGCGGGACCGGCCACGGGGATCACGATCTATGAAGCCGCCGAATATGAATATGTGATTGGCGGGCGCGGCACGGGCTCGGCCAGCGGCGCGCTGCCGTCCGTGGGTCTCGGCGGCGAATGCGTCCTTCTGTTGGGCCGGGGCCGGCATGGCCCCGCCGAACTGACGCTTTACGGCGAATGGGGCCTGCTCCGGTATGACGGCCGGACCAGCAGCCTGGGGTTCAGCGCCCGCAATGAGAAGGATTTGGACCTGGATTACACGGAATGGCGTCTGGGCGCGCGCTGTGATCTGCCGCTGAATGAGCGCTTGGGGTTCTTTGTCGCCCTCGAGTACCGGCTGATCGAAGCCGAGGCGACCCTCGAGGCCCAGGAGCGCCCGCCGGAAGACCAGGCGGTGCGGCTGGAAAAATATGATAAGGCGGTGGACCTGGAGGGCGCCTGGTGGCAAGTCAGCGCGGGCTTGCGTTTCTGACAGCCGCCGGGATTCCTGCAATGGAGAAGAACATTATGAGTGAACCAACGAGTGTCCGCGCGCAAGTCGGGCGGCAGATTTCATTGGCCATCGAGAATGAGCGGGGCAATCTGGGGGCCTTGACGAATGTGCTGGCGGCCCGAGGGGTCAATTTGCATGCCTTGACGTTGACGGGCGGCATTGACCATGGCTATGTGCGCCTGGTGGCGGATGATCACGCCACGGCCCTCGAGGCGCTGGCGGCGGCCGGGCACCTGGCCTATGAGCGCGAGGTGGTGCTGCTGGTCATTCCCAACGCGCCGGGGGCCCTGGCCGCCGTGCTCGAATTATGGGCGGCGCGGGACATCAATCTCGAATACACCTATTGTGCCGGCGGGCCGGAGGTGAGCGAAGGCCTGGTGGTCGTGTGTGTTGATGATCCTCAGGCCGCTGTCGCGGCCCTGCAGGCTCACGCCTCCGCCTGATAGCAGCTCAGACAGGTGCGGCCGTAACGCTTCTGGCGGATGAGCCGCCAGCCGGGCGGCGGCCGCGCCAGCTTGTCGCGGGCGCCTTCGTAAACCACCACGCCGTCCGGCGCCAGGCTCCCGGCGGCGGCCAGCGCCGCCAGCGTTTGCTCACACCATTCCTCCGCATAGGGCGGATCCGCGAAGATCAGGTCGAAGGGGCCCGGCAGGCCGGGCAGCAGCCGCAGGGCGTCGCCGCGCAAGCACCCGGCCACGGCCTGATCGGGGCCGGCCAACGCGCTGACATTGGCCCGTAACACCGCGCAGACGCGCGGGTCGCGCTCGATCCAACAGGCGGTGGTTGCGCCGCGGCTGAGGGCTTCGAGGCCATAGGCGCCCGTCCCGGCAAAGAGGTCCAGCACGCGGGCGCCCGGCACCAAGGACGCCAGGGAGGAAAACACCGCCTGCCGGACCCGGTCCTGGGTCGGGCGGATATCGGTCCTGGGCACCTGCAAGCGCCGTCCGCCCCATTGGCCGCCCGTGATTCTCAACGGTAAAAAGCCCGGATGGCGTCCACTACACAGGCCGCCTGGTCATCGGTCAGTTCGGGATAGATGGGCAGCGCCAGGGTTTCGCGGGCCGCGCGCTCACTGTGGGGGAAACGTCCTGCGGGATAGCCCAGGTCAGCGAAGCAGGCCTGGAGATGCAGCGGCACCGGATAATAGACTTCCGCGCCGATCCCGGCGGCGGTCAGGTGATCGCGCAGGGCATCGCGGCGCGGCACGCGCACCACATATTGATTGAACACATGCCGTTCCCCGGCCGGCGTCGCCGCCGCCGCTCCGTGGGGATGGGTCGGCAAGCCGACGGGATTGCCGGCCAGTCCAGCGGCGGCGAACAAGACGTCGTAGCGCCGGGCATTGGCCTGGCGCGCGGCCGTCCACTGATCCAGATGGCGCAGTTTGACGCGCACCACCGCCGCTTGCAACGCGTCCAACCGGAAGTTACCGCCGATCAGTTGATGATGGTACTTGGGATGCATGCCATGATTGCGCAACCGGCGCAGCTTCTCGGCCCGCTGGGGATCGCAGGTGGTGATCAAGCCGCCGTCGCCGGCGCCGCCCAGATTCTTTGAGGGGAAGAAGGAGAAGCAACCGTACAATCCCCATTGACCGGCCCGTCGGCCCGCGCATTCGGCGCCGATGGCCTGGGCGGCATCCTCGATAACGGGCAGATTCCGCGCGCAGGCGATTTTGCTGAGTGCGGGCATATCGGCCATCTGGCCATAGAGATGCACGGGCATCAAGGCGCGGGTCCGCGGCGTGATGGCGGCCTCCACCTGCCCGACGTCCAGGTTATACGTCCGCGGATCAATATCCACCAGGACCGGCTTGGCGCCCAGCCGCGCGATCGAGCCGCAGGTGGCGAAAAACGTGTAGGGCGTGGTCACGACTTCGGCGCCGGGGCCGATGCCCTCGCACATCATCGCCAGCAGCAGCGCATCCGTGCCGGAACTGACTCCCACCGCGCACTCCACCCCGCAATAGGCGGCCAATTCCGCCTCGCAGGCTTCGACGGCCGCCCCCAGTATGAACTGCTGACTCTCGAACAGCTCCGCCACCGCGGCGGCAATCTCCGTCCGAATCGTCGCGTGCTGCGCGCGTAAATCCAACAAGGGTACGGGTTTCATATCTACTTCCTTATGTCCAGGGCCACTGAAAACGGGAAACATATAGCCCCAGCGGAGCAAGTCAATCCCCAGTCCTCCGGCTTGGTCATCCGGCAATCCTCATTTGCGTTCCCGTAGCATGGGACTCCTGCCCATGAACTCACGGGCTGGCAGCCCGGGCCACGCCCAGAATCCGCGGGGCGCTTGCCGCTCACAACGGCGTTTGGAAAATGCGCCCGAAATCAATGCCCTCGCCGGCCAGCACCAGGGCGGTCAAGGGCAGCCCCTGGGTGTTGCGCAGGAGGGTCTCGTAATACCCGCTGTACGCCTCCACCTCTTCGCTATCCCCCGGCGGGCGCAACCCGATAAACACCAGGCGCGCGTCCCGGCTCTGTTCCCGGATCATGGCAAAGACATCCCCGTGCGTCTTGATCAACACCCGATGCTCGGCCTCGATCCGCGCTTCGGCGATAAAAGCGGCCAGATGGGCGCGCAGGGCCTCCCCCTGCGCCTCGTCATCGGCGATAGCATTCAAGGTCAGGCGCGCCGCGCTCCACGCCCCCGACCGGCCCAGGAGATGCGCCAGGGTCAACATGAAGCTGGCATTCTGGCCCTCGCCCCGCCACCAGAGATCAATCCGGCCGTCGCCCGCCGCGTCCGCGGGACCCTCCGCGTCATCCGGTTGGCGCACGATCACCAGGTTGCGGCGGCGGATGCGGGCCTGACGAATCAATTGCGCGTACTCGATGAAGTGCGCGGGCGCCTCGGTTTCGCCAATCAGGATTGTATTGGGCGTCAGCGGCCCAAAACCATAGGTACTGATGAGATCGCGCCCGCCCTCGTACGGGTTCGGGGCGGTGACGACTTTCACCAGGGCGCGTACGCCTTGGCGGCGCAGGTAGCTGGTCACGGCCTCCTTGGCGGCCCGCAAGCGCCCCGCTTCGGTGTCCTCCGCCATGACCAGCGCCACAGTCACCAGGCAATTCTCCTGGGCGATGGCATCGGCCAGCTCGATCAGATACCAGCGCTTGGCAGGCGGCCCGCTCAAGACCAGCAGGTTGGGTTTCCACGAATGCTCGTCGGCCGGTTTTTCCGCCAGGCGGTAGACCGCCTGACGCGCCAGGAACATCATGATGCCCGTGCGCAAGTCGCCCCAGCGCGCCTGGAGGCGGCGCCGCTTGAGCACAAAGTAGATGCCGGCGCAGATCAGCAGGGCGAGGAGCGTCGCGCCGACATTGATCATGAGCATCACGCCCGCGCAGCCGACCGCGCCCAACAACGAGAGCCAGCCTGGCGCGCGGAACCGCGGCCGCCAGGACGGGCTATCCAGCAGGGTCTCGACCCCCGCGGAAAAATTGAGCACTCCGTAGGAGGTCAGAAAGAACATGGAAAGCACGGGGCCGATCAAGTTCAGGCCCCCGGCCAGGATGCCGCCCAGGGCAATCGCGAAACACAGGCAGGTGGCCAACCGCGGATCCTGGCCCGCACCGAAGCCGCGCCCGAGCCAGCGCGGCGCCAGACCGTCCCGCGCTAGGGCTTGGAGCGTGCGAGGGGCGCCCAGCAACGCGCCCATGGCGCTGGATAACGACGCGCCCCACA
This sequence comes from Fidelibacterota bacterium, assembly GCA_021734645.1. GTDB lineage: Bacteria > Verrucomicrobiota > Kiritimatiellia > JAIPIQ01 > JAIPIQ01 > JAIPIQ01. The sequence goes on from JAIPIQ010000020.1 coordinate 15,718, forward strand.
CCCCCAGCAGAATCAGATTTCCCCAACGGGCCACATCCCGCATGATCAACGGCCGGGTCAGCAACAGATCGGCATCGGGGACCCTAATCGAAAGATAGATGGGAATGGCCAGATACACCACCAGGCCGGACAAGCAGGCCGCCAATGTTCCAAGCGGCAACGCTCGGGCCGGACTCTTCAAATCGCCCGACATGGAAATCCCCGCCTCGATGCCGGTTACCGCGGGAAAGAAGACGGCGAAGACGGCCCAGAACGGCAATCGCGGCGGCACGACGCCCCCCGCGGCCCAATCGGCGGCCACCGGATCCGACGGCGGCAGGGAGTGCCCCGCGAAAAAGGAGATCAAGGAAACCGCAATCGCGGCCATGATAATGAACTGGGACTTGAGGGCCAGATTCGCCGAGGTATAGGCCAGAACCGTTAACCCGAGCAGGGTGATCACCCCGACCTGCGTGACATCAAACTGCGGAAAGACCGCCACCAATGATTCGGCGAAACCGGCAATATAGAAAGAGATGCCGATGGTTTGCGCCAGGAACAGAGGCAGGCCGATCGCCGCACCCGGTTCAAGTCCCAAGGACCGGGAGATGATGAAATAGGCGCCACCCCCTGCCACATGCATATTAGTGGCCAGGGCCGACAGGGAAATCGCCGTCAGAATGGTGATGGCATTGGCCAGCAGGACAATCAAAATCGTCTGGCTCAACCCCACATGGCCCAGGACCCAGCCGAAGCGCAAGTACATGACCACCCCGAAAATGGTCAGCACGCTCGGGGTATAGACGCCTTTGAACCAACCGAATTGGTAGCCGCTCTTCATCAAGGACCGCCTTTCAGCGTGTAATCAAGATCGTCGCCCATCTGACAGCGCCGCGCTGCCGGTCAAGCCGCGCCGCAGCACTTCTTGTACTTCTTGCCGCTGCCGCAGGGGCAGGGATCGTTGCGGCCCACTTTGGGTGTGTCGCGCCGCACGGGGGCGGGCGCATTGACGGCCTCATCGAGCGCGCGCTCGGCGCCGGCGCGCGCGGCGCTCCCGGGCGCGGGCGGCGGCTTCCCGCCGCCACCACCCAGGGCCTGGGCGGCGTCATGCACATAGAGCTGGGGCAGCGCCCGCATGAACGCCTGGGCCGAGGCGAGCGAGGTGGAGGAGCGGAACATCCCGCTGACAATATCCACCTTGATCCGGTCCATCAGGTCCGCGAACATGTCACTGGCCTCATGCCGGAATTCCACAAGCGGATCGCGCTGGCCATAGGCCCGCAGGCCCACCCCCTGGCGCAGGGCGTCCATCGCCCGCAGGTACTCCTGCCAGTGCGAATCAATGGCGTGCACAATGATGAAACGCTCCAGATGGGTCAGCGCGGCCGCGTCCTCGACCGTCGCCTTGGCCTCGTAGGCCCGGCGCACCCGGGCCAGGATGACCTCGGTCAGCGCGGCGGCCTCCGCCCGCGCGGCCGCCAGATGCTCGGCCCGCAACCCTACCGGGAAGGTGGCGTTCGCCCACTCGAGCAGCGCCGCCAGACCGTCATCCGAACCGTCCGCGACCGCCAGCTCCGCGCGCTCGTCGATCAGCTCCTCGACCACGTCAAACAGGGTTTCCCGGGCCGACTCGGCCGAGACCACCTCGGCCCGGAAGCCGTAGATCACCTCGCGCTGGCGGTTCATGACATCGTCGTATTCGAGCGTCCGTTTCCGGATCGAGAAGTTATGCTGTTCGACACGCCGCTGGGCGCTTTCGATCGAGCGGTTGAGCCAGGGGTGTTCGAGGGTTTCGCCCTCGGCCATCCCCAGGCGCTCCATGATATTGGCCATGCGCTCGGAACCGAACAGGCGCATGAGTTCATCTTCGAGGGAGACATAGAAATGCGAGCTGCCGGGATCGCCCTGGCGGGCGCAGCGGCCGCGCAACTGCCGGTCAATCCGCCGGGATTCATGCCGCTCGGTGCCGATCACATGCAGACCGCAGGGGGTTTCCTCGAGCACTTCGCGAAGCGTCCGGCCGTTGATGCGGTCCTTGAGGCGGGTCTGGGACAGGACCAGCTCGCGGTCGAGATGGACCACGCCCGGTCCCAGTTTGATGTCGGTCCCGCGGCCGGCCATATTGGTGGCGATGGTCACCGCGCCCGGCTGACCGGCCCGGGAAACGATCTCCGCCTCGCGCTCGTGGTTCTTGGCGTTGAGCACGTTATGGGGCACATTGGCCCGGCGCAGCATCCGGCTGATCAACTCGCTGGTTTCGACGGAAATGGTCCCCACCAGGACCGGCTGGCCGCGCTGGTGACAGTCCGTGATTTCCTCGATCAGGGCCTTGTATTTCTCGCGCTGGGTTTTGAAAATCAGATCATTGTAATCCACCCGGCGCACGGGCCGGTTGGTGGGTATCACGACCACATCCAACTTGTAGATCTGGTGGAACTCGTCGGCCTCGGTCTCGGCCGTGCCCGTCATGCCGGCCAGCTTGGCGTACATCCGGAAATAATTCTGGATGGTGATGGTGGCCAGGGTCTGGGTCTCGCGCTCGATGGTGACGTTTTCCTTGGCCTCGACCGCCTGATGGAGCCCGTCGGCCCAGCGCCGTCCCGGCATCAACCGCCCCGTGAATTCGTCCACGATCATGACCTGGTTGTTCTGGACCACATACTCGACGTCACGCTCATAGACGCAGTAGGCCCGGATCAACTGGTCCACATTATGAATCCGCTCGCTCTTCTCCGCAAATTGCTCCTGCAAGGCCTCGCGCCGCTTGAATTTTTCCTGTTCATCGAGGGTCTCGTCGCCATCGAGCTCGGAAAGGGCGGTCACCAGATCCGGCAGGACGTAGGCCTCGGGATCATTGGGACTCAGCGCCTCGCACCCTTTTTCCGTCAAATTGGCGTCGCGGCCCTTTTCGTCAATGTTGAAATAGAGCTGCTCGCGCAATTCGCGCCCCTGGTCCTTGTACATGTCCGTCAGCATCATATCCTCGATCTTCTCGAGCAGCCGCCGGATTTTGGGATCTTCGATCAGGTGCATGAACTGCTTGTTCTTGGGCATGCCCTGGTGCACCTGGTACATCAGGCACTGGGCCTCCCAGGTTTCGTCGGCCTCGATGGCCTGGGCGGCCTTGGCCACCAGCTCGTTGCACAGGTCGCGCTGGCGGCGCACGAGGCGCTCGACGGCGGGCTTGAGTTCGCCGTAGCGGTGGGTCGAGCGGGGCGCGGCGCCGGAAATGATCAGCGGCGTGCGGGCTTCATCAATCAGAATGCTGTCAATTTCGTCAACGATGGCATAGTTATAGCCGCGCTGGACCATTTCCTCGGGGCGCATGGCCATGCCTTGATCGCGCAGGTAATCGAAGCCGAATTCGCTGTTGGTGCCATACGTGATATCGCAGGCGTACTCCTGCCGCCGCTGGGCCGGTGGCATCTGATTCTGGATGCACCCGACGGTCAGGCCCAGGTACTTGTACACCGCGCCCATCCAATTCGAATCGCGCCGCGCCAGGTAATCATTGACCGTGACCACATGCACGCCCTGGCCCGCCAGGGCGTTCAAATACACGGGCATGGTCGCCACCAGGGTCTTGCCCTCCCCCGTGGCCATTTCCGCGATCTTGCCCTGGTGCAGGGTCAGCGCGCCAATGAGCTGCACGTCGAAGGGCACCATATCCCAAACCAGATTATGCCCGCACACATCCACTTCGCGCCCGCAGAGCCGTCGGCAGGCATTCTTGACCACCGCAAAGGCCTCCGGGAGCAACTCATCAAGCGCCACGCCCGCCGCCAACCGGCTCCGGAATTCGTCGGTCTTGGCCACCAATTCCGCTTCCGGCAGGGCCTGGTAGCCAACCTCGAGCGCGTTGACGCGCTCGATCAGCGGCCGCAACTTGCGGATGTCCCGCTCGTTTTTCGTCCCGATCAGTTTCTTTAAAATCCATTGCATAATTGTATCTTGCCCATTCCGTGCCCGGCCGCCGGCCTATGGCCCTCCCGCCGGCGCGCCTCAAGCGATTTCGGCTTCTTTTTTACCATTCCCGGCCGGGCCGGTCGAGCGGCAATTCCCGCCCGGTTCCGATTCAGCCTTTGCGCAGGGGCGGCTGGCCGTTGTATTCGCGCAGGCCGTTGAACATGGCCACCAGGTTTTCGATCGGCGTGCGGGCCTGGACGTTGTGAACGGGATTGAACACGAAGCCGCCGCCCGGTCCGAACACGCGACACCGTTCCAGCGCCTCGGCTTGAACGTCCCGGGGCTGGCCAAAGGGCAGCGTGTGCTGGGTGTCGATCCCCCCGCCCCAGAAGACCAGGCGATCGCCATAGGCCGCCTTGAGCGCGGCCGGGTCCATATCCGTGGCTGAGCACTGCACGGGGTTGAGGACGTCGAAGCCCGAAGCGATCAGATCCTCGATCAGGGGGCGCACCGCGCCGCAAGAATGCTTGAATGTCTTCCAGGTGGTGTGGGCGTGAATCCAGTCATTCATCCGGCGGTAATAGGGATGATAGAGGTCGCGATAGGTTGCGGCCGAGAGAAACTGGGAAGTCTGGGTGCCGAAGTCCGTGCCGCAGAGGAACAGCACGTCAATGGCATTGCCCACGGCCTGGTGCAGGCGCGCGAGATTCTCGAGGGCCAGGTCACACTGGCGGGAGAAGACCGCATGGACATAATCCGGGCGCGACGCGACGGTCATGTACCACTCGGCGATATCGCGCACGCCGCGGGGCTGGCGCAGGAAAGGCGCCGGCACCAGGGCGATATCGCCCAGGGCCGTGCCGCCCAGGTTTGTCAGG
>JAIPIQ010000021.1 GCA_021734645.1 Fidelibacterota bacterium
GCCCAGGGCATCACCCGTGTTCAACTGCTCTTCCATCGCCCACTGCTCCTTGGCGGAGTCAATCTGGCGCAGGTTATTGATACAGGCGCTGGTCCGGGACCGTTCGCGCGCCCGCATGAACGAAGGCACCGCAATCGCCGCCAACAGGGCGATGATGAGGACCACGATCATGATTTCTACGAGGGTGAAACCCTCTTTGTTGTTCCGTTTCATTTTCACTTTTCCTTTTTTCTCTTTTTCGGCCAGCCGCCCTGCGCGACGCCCATCGCCAACGCATTCGGCCAGCTAAATTTTATAAGCAGTTAGCGTGCCAAACTGGTTCCAAGGCTGCGCAAGCTGCATTTTTGTTAATATACGGCCCATTATCCATTTTGTCAAGTCCATTCGGTTCTCATTTGTTCAAAAACAGGAATGCTCTCTCTTGCACTGAGTCCGCCCACCGGTCAGACACTGATGATATCCGATAGTTTGAAGATGGGCATGAAGATGCACAGCACAATCCCGCCGACCACCACGCCCAGAAAGACCATCAGCAGCGGTTCAATAATCGCCGTCAGCCCCTCGAGGGTGGCCTCGACCTCGTCATCATAAAATTGGCCAACTTTCTCGAGCATTTCATCCATCTTGCCGGTTTTTTCGCCAGCGGCCAGCATGAAGACCATCATGCGGGGCAGGATTTTGTGTTTCATCAGCTCGGTTGACAGCAATTCGCCGCTCTCGATAGTTCCTTTGGCGCCCAGGATGATACGGCTGATGACCCGGTTGCCCACGGCGTAGGCCACAATGTCCAGGGCTTCGAGGATGGGCACGCCGCTATGGATGAGCTGGGCGAAGGTGGATGCAAAGCGGCCCAGGGAGATTTTGAGGGCCAGTTCGCCCACGAGGGGGAAGCGCAGGCGCATATGATCGAGCAGATAGGCGCCTTTTTCACTCTTCTTGAAGCGTTGGAAGCCATAAATGATGGCGGCGACAACGCCCGCGACCACCAGGCCGTTGCCGCGGATGAAGTTGCTGAGATTCATGAGGGCCTTGGTGGGGCCGGGCAGGTTGGCGCCGAAGTCTTCATAGATGCCGGAGAATACGGGCACCAGCCAGATGACCATGGCCGTGGCCATGGTCAAGGCCAGGATCATGACGGTCACCGGATACATCATGGCGCTTTTCACCTTGCGGCGCAGCCGGGCCGAGGATTCCAGATAGCTGGCCACGCGGCCGGCGATTTCCGCCAGCATGCCGCCGGATTCGCCGGCCCGCATCATGCTGACGTACAATTCGTCGAAGACATCCGGGTATTCCGCCAGGGCATCCGAGAACATGGCTCCGCCCTCGACCCGCTGGCGGACGCCGATGATCACCAGCCGGAAGGCCTTGTTCTGGGTCTGTTCCTCGAGGGCGCTGAGCGATTGCACCAGGGGCATGCCGGACTCGAGCATGGCCGCGATCTGCCGGCTGAACGTCGGCAACTCTTTTTGGACGATTTTTCTGGCGCCGGGCACCTTTTTGGTGCGGCGGACTTTGCGGTTGACATCAGCCATGGTGGGCTACTCCGTTGGTTGGGGCGGCGGCGCTAATCCCCGGTGGTCACGCGCAGAATTTCTTCGAGGGACGAGATGCCTTCGCGCAAGCGGACCATGCCGAGCATGCGCAGGGTCTGCATGCCGCCTTTGACGGCGATGCGCCGGATTTCCTCGGCGTTGGGGTCGCGCATGATCTGGGCGCGGACTTCCTCGGTGACCATCAGGATTTCCATCAGGGCGGCCCGGCCCTTGTAGCCCAATCCATTGCACTTGGGGCAGCCCACGGCGTCATAGAAGGTGACGTCGCGCATGCTTTCCGGATCAATGTGACTGAGGCGCAGCAGATCTTCCGGAAACGCGCTGGGCTTGCGGCAGACCGTGCACAGGCGGCGGTACAGGCGCTGGGCCTGGGTCATGATCACCGAGGAGGCCAGCAGGAACGGTTCCAGACCCATATTGTTCAGGCGGGCAATGGCGCCGGCCGCATCGTTGGTGTGCAGGGTGCTCAGCACCAGATGGCCGGTCAGCGCGGCCTTGACGGCAATCTCCGCCGTCTCCCCGTCGCGGATTTCGCCCACCATGATGATGTCCGGATCCTGGCGCAGCAAGGAGCGCAGGGCGGCGGCGAAGGACATGCCGATTTCGGTGTGGGTTTGAATCTGGTTGACGCCCGAGAGCTGGTATTCGACTGGATCTTCGACCGTGCTGATATTGACGTCGATCTGGTTCAGATCCTGGAGGCAGGAATAGAGCGTGGTGGTTTTGCCGCTGCCGGTGGGGCCCGTGACCAGCAACATGCCGTAGGGCTGCGAGATTGCGTACTTGAAATTTTCGTAGGCCTGTTGTTCGAGGCCCAGGTGGGCCAGGCCCGGCGCGAGGTTCGATTTGTCCAGGATCCGCATGACGATTTTCTCGCCGTGTACGGTGGGCAGGATGCTGACGCGCACATCGGCCTCGCGATTCATGGCCTTGATCTTGAAGCGGCCGTCCTGGGGCACCCGGCGCTCGGCGATGTTGAGGTTGGACAGGATTTTGATGCGCGAACAAATGGCGGGGTGCAGACGCTTCGGGGGGCTGGGGTTCTCGTAGAGTACGCCGTCAATGCGGTAGCGCAGGCGCAGGCTCTTTTCGAGGGGTTCGATATGGATGTCGCTGGCCTTGCGCCGGAGCGCCTCAACCATGATCGAGTTGACAATCCGGATGACCGGCGCCTCCTCGGCCATTTCGGTCATTTCGTCCAGGCTGATGTTGTCCGATTCCTCGGAGCCGACCTCGACGTCGCCTTCGCCCACGTCCTTGAGGATTTCCTCGAGCCCCTGGGTGGTTTCCTTCTGGGTGCGCTGCAGCACATCGAGGACTTCCTGCTCGGCGGCGACCGTCGGCACGATCTCGCACTGGGTCAGGCTGTGCAGGGTTTCGATGGCCATCAGGTCGAACGGATCGGCCATGGCCACGGTGAGCTGGTTGCCGCAGCGGCTGACGGGCACCAGGCGCAATTGCTGCAGGGTGCGCCGCGGGACCAGATCGAGGACCGTATCCGGGGGCGTGAAGCGCGCCAGACTGAGGGGCGCCACATCCAGATAGGCGCTCAGGGCCAGGAGCAGATGCTCCGGCGCGATCAGTTTTTGATCGAGCAGATACTGTTCCAGGCGCTGGCCGGCGGCCTCGGCTTCCTGGTTGGCTTCGGCGAGGCGCGCGGCCGTGAGCCAGCCCCGGCTGACCAGCAAGTCCGAAAATCGGGTGACTGCCTTGATTTTAGCCATGCGCCCGCGCCTTATTTACTCCCGCTCGAAGAGGGGGCCATTCTGGGTCAGCACGAAGCTGCGTTCGCGGTGGGGCACGCGGTGCTCGCGCGCGGCGACCTGCTCGAAGGCGGTTTTGAGCTCGGCCACGGCCGGCGCGGCGTAATGCTTCACCAGGCCGGCGTGGGCGCCGCGCGAGAAAATGATGACCAGCAGCACATCGGCGGTGACCGCACGAATGAAGATGCTGCGCACTTCCCCCTGGTGGAACACCGCGCTGAATTCATCCTCGCCCAGGACGCGGGCCAGCTCGCGGCTGGCGGCGAACACCCCGGCGCCCAGGGCTGACAGCAGCAGCGGGTCCACCTGTTCGAGCCCTTCCTGGGAGAGCACGTAGCCGCCGCCATCGCACAGCAGGCAGCCGTCCGCTTCGGAGCGCTCCAGCAGATTGCGCATGGTCCGCCCCAGGCGTTCGATATCTTCTTCCATCAGCGATAATGCCATGATTCATTTCCCCGTCATGTTTATACCAGAACCAGTTCCTCTTCCGCCCCCGCCTGGCGACTGTGCGCTTGCACGAAGCGATGCAATACCAGCCGGGCAATCATATTCAGGGTCTCGAAAACGCCATTGCCTTCCGTGGCCACCGCATTGAAGCGGGGGCGCCGCACGCCGCGGTTGTTCAAGACGAAATCCAGGTAGTGCGTCGGCGCCACCTCCGGCAAGTCGCGCTTGTTGTATTGCAGCACGTAGGGAATCTTCTCCAGATCATCCCCTTGCAGGCGCAGATTCTCTTCCAGGTTCTTGAAGCTCTCGACGTTTTCGGCCATCAGGTTCCACTGGCTGTCGGCCACGAAGACCACGCCGTCCACCCCGCGCAGCACCAGTTGCCGGGTACGGTTGTACATCACCTGGCCGGGCACGGTATACAACTGGAAACGGGTGGTGAAGTTTTCAATGGCCTTGGCCACCAGGGGCATGAAATCGAAAAACAAAGTTCGTTCCTGGCTGGTGGCCAGACTGGTCAGGTTGCCGCGGCTCTGGGCGCCCAGCCGGGCATGCACAAACTGCAGATTGGTCGTTTTTCCACACAGGCCCGGACCGTAGTATACGATCTTGAGCTGCACTTCTCGTTTGGCAAAATTTACAAACGACATCTTTATTCACCTGTCCGGGGCCGGTTTTTGGTCCCGCCCAATGCTGCTATTCCTAGCATGGGGCCTGCCTCTTGCCAAGCAGGATGTATGCCAATGGCGGCGGCCGGGCCCTGCGGGCCGCGTGATCGGAGCCGACGGCCTCATTCCGGGGGTGTTTCCGGGGGCGGCTCGGTGGCGGGTGCTTCCGCGGCGGGGCGGCCGCGGAAGAGGGGCAGGATCTGGCGGGTGAGGTCGCGGTAGGACAGGAGGACGAAGACCGCGATGAGCAGGATCATGAAGGCCTGGCCCAAGAAGTCCACCAGGCGGCGGCTGACGGGGCGGCGGGTGATCATCTCCCAGAGGGCGAAGACCACGTGGCCGCCGTCGAGCACGGGGATCGGGAGCAGATTGAGCACCGCGAGGTTGACGTTGACCAGGCAGGTGAAGGACAGGGCCAGCATGAAGCTGCTTTGCACGGCCAGCCAGAACATGAAGAGAATGGCGAAGGGACCGCCGACGCTGCCGGCGGCCGCCTTGGACTCGCTGGGGGTGGCCAGGGCCCGCAGGAGGCGCACCACCAGCAGGGCATGGGACTTGATCTGGGCACCCGGAGGCTTGACATCCATGGGATTGAACTCGATCCCGATCAGGGCCCGGTCCAGATCCGGATTATAGCGCGGCGTGACCTGCAGGGTTTGTTGTACGCCGTCGCGTTCGACGACGACGGGCACGGCAGTTTCCCGGTACTGGTCCACCACGTCAATCATGTGTTCACGGCTGAACAGTTGCTGGCCGGCCAGGGCCACAATCCGGTCGCCGGACTCGATGCCCGCGGCCGCGGCGCTGCCCTCGGGCACCACCCGCAGCACGTAGCAATAGGTGTAGGGGGACAGGCCCGGAATCATGGGCGCGCCGAAGCGGTCCGTGGTGTTCAGCGCCACCCGCTGCCGGCTGCCGTCCGGTTTGGTCAGCGTGACCTCCAGGTCGCCGCCCAGGGCGCCCTCGACAATGAACGTCTCCCAATCCGTGACCGGCTGGTCGTTGACGGCCACAATCCGGTCGCCGATTTCGAGCCCGGCCGCGGCCGCCTCGGAGTCCGGCTGGACGTAGCCGATGATGTTCGTTTCCTGCGGGGCATAGGCCTGACCGCCCCAATAGACGACATAGGCCAGGAACACCGCGAAGAGGACGTTGCCGGTCACGCCCGCCAGCGAGACCAAGAGCCGCTTCCAAGGCGCCGCCGGCGGCAAATCCCGGGGCGAGCCGTCCGCCTGGCGCGCGCCGCCGGGATCCATCTGCGGCAGGGCCACGTAGCCGCCGAACGGAATCCAGTTCAGCCGATAGGTCACGCCGCCCCGCTGGCGCTGCCAGAGCGCCTTGCCAAAACCAATGGCGAAGACGTCCGTCACCAGGCCCAGCCGCCGCGCGACCAGGAAATGCCCGAGCTCGTGCACGAACACCGTCAGCCCGAATAAGAATAAAACCATGAAAGCCGAATACAGAATCATCAACATGCGCTTGCCCTTCTTCGTTTCACCGTCTGTCACCGATGCCGACAACATCCCACAATTCCCGGCGGATGTAAACTGATTCTGCGCCGGGCACGGAACGCCCGAATCCTTAGCGAAGGCTGGCGGCACGCCAGCCTTCGCTAAGGATTCGGGTTATCCTGATCGCGCTCTCTTTAGGGGTTGACGGCGGGGGCGGGGCGGTCCAAGTTTCCGGTGTGGTTGGCGGAGCAGTAGGCGTTGGCCGCGCGGCGAAGGAGAACGGATGAGACGGAAGGAATGTTGGCTGGGCTGGGGACTGGCGCTGCTGCTGTGTGGGTCGGCGCGGGCTGAGGTCCTGACGGCCGAGACCTCGCCGATTGACCGCGAGGAATATGATTGGGTGATGGCCCATGAAGTGGCCGACGAACACGATCTCGAAGAGTTGGTGCGCGAGGCCCGCGCCGAATATGTGCCGATTGTCCCCCCCGCCGCCGACTTCATTCTGCGCCAACCCGTTTTTCCCGTAATCCCGTTTGCCTGGAAGTCCTTCCCGGAAAAGCTGACGAGTCTCCTGACCGAGCGCCAGGAATTCGAGTTCAGCGTGCCGGTATTCAAGCTGCGCGCGGTCGAGGACCGTGCGACGCGGCAGTTGTCTTTCTTCGGCCATGACGACCAGGCGGTCCTCTCCCTTGATCGGCCAAGGGATTATGACCCGTTCGATTGGCTGAAAGCACGCTATCCGGGGCTCTATTCGGGACGCTATCCTTTCACCATGGTGCAGGAATACGAGGCCCTGTACGATCCGGCGCGCATCGAGCTGCTGGTGACGCTGATCCCGACCGACTCCGTCGAGTACTATCTTTACGCGCGAGCCAAGGTGCGGAAATACGAAGCGTCCCTTGCGCGGGAGTCCGGCGATGGCGAAGTCCTGCTGCGGGGCATGGGCACGGAGAGCAATATCGTCTTCACGGGCATAACGAAGATGACCAATGCCCTGCAGCTCGAAGTGGGCTATCCGGACACCTTCACCAACCGGTTGGACATCTACCGGGCCACGGACTTGATCGAGCGTGACTGGCAGCGGGTCTCGGGCCCGCTCGAGACCACCGGCACAACCAGCGTGGTCTGGCTCGATGCGCAATATGCCGACCTGGATATCTACGTCTACGCGGCGGGCAATCATGATCATTGACTGGGAACCCTGGGGGATCTACAGCGCGACGGCGCTCTATGCCACCAACGACGTGACGGGCCTCGATCTCGTCCTCGAAGACCAGGCCTCGATCTGGGGCACACTGGACTACTCCGGCGGGGCCACCGGCAATATTCACGTCCTGGCCTCGCCCCTGCCGGATTGGGACACCACCTACAGCACCGTTATTCCCTGGGTGCAGGCGCAGGCCTCGCTCACCGGCGATCCGGTCTACGTCTCGTTCCCCGTGGATTACTCAATCACCGGCCTGCCACCCGGCGAGTACATCGTCCGGGCCTTCATTGACGCGGACGATGACGGCCAATACACCCATCTCGAAGACGGCGGCCAGTTCGCCGTGGATGTTCTGGCCGTCACCAACCGGGTCACCGGCATTGATTTCGCCATCGGCCTCGATACGGATGCCGACGGCCTGCCCGACTGGTGGGAAATGCAGCACTTCGACGGCGCGACCAACGCCGTGGCCGAAGCCGATGATGACAACGACGGACTAAGTAATGTGTCAGAGTATCAGCACGGGACTGACCCCAACAATGCCGACACCTCCGGCGACGGCATCAATGACGGCGAAGCGGTGAGTCTCGGCTTGGAACCCAATCAGACCCACAACTTGCAAGCCGTCAGCCCCGCGAACGTGGTCATCGCCTACAAGCACCGCACCGCCGAACGCAGTAAGTTCACCGCCTGGGAATCCTTCATCCCAACCAATCCGCCGGTCTATTACTTGAGACTGACGAAGGTTGACACTTCGACGCTCGACTCGAATGGGCTGCTGGACGAAAGCACAAATCGTCTCGATCTTACCGTGGCGCCAACGTCAATGGTAATTGTCGGGAGCGTAACGGGATACTCTTCAACTGTTTGGTTGTGGTTGACCAATGTCGTGACGGATTGCCGAACAACCGTGACATGGACCAATAATTTCGGCACGGAGGTGAAAGTCCACGATGATTTCCCCGGGGGAGATGTAAGGACCAACGAATTTCAGTTTTGCGGCGTAGGATACTGGGAAACGCCCACCTACGGACATCACGGTTTCTACGGCTCGACGAATTTCGCGGGCTGGCCCACAAACACCACCTCGTTTTCCGACCAGGGAGAGGACGTGGAAGACGGCAGCACGAACGTTTGGAGCATCTCTTTCTCTGCCGTAGTATCCCCCACGCAGCGTTCCTGGTCGGGCTCTCAGTCCTCGGTGGTCTATGGCGTCAACTCCGGCTACTGTAATACCAACTGGAACAACAGCTACGATCTATCCGAACCGTACACCACCGCCATGCTGCTCGACCACGGCGCGACTGATTTTGAGGCGGTGCGCGCCGCGACCCCCTGGAGCGGTCTGAACTGGGGCGACGATGTCCGGCGAATCATGTCCGGCGATCCCTGCACGCCCCTGAGCATCGAAACCAACGCCTCCTGGGGCTATACCCACCCCGCACGCTATCTAGCCACCAACGAGGTCGTCTTCAGCCAGCGCGAAAGCGCCTACCGCTTCACCGTGGAAACCGCCTCGAATACGGTCTATCGCCTGACCTGGCTCGAATACTTCGAGCCGGATGCCACCAACCCCGGCGGCACGAACCAGTTCCTCGCCGTCCGCAAAGTCAAATTCCTCGGCAACGGCGGCACCGTCCACGTCGGCAACCCCGAACACGACCCGACATCCACTTCCGGCACCCTGGCGACAAACCACACCTTCGTCCTCGATCCGCCCACCCCCGCCATGGGCAACGGCAGCAAGATGATCGGATTGGTCTCGGTAGGCTTGAGCGCGTCGCAGAACCTGCTTACGCTCAAGCATGACCGCGAGTGCGATCTGACGGTCTCCATGGTCACGGATACCGGTTTTGCCGTCGATTCGTACCGCATTGACATTGTGCGAACGCATCGAAGCCAATGGCTGACCTTGCACAATGAGGCGCATCTGCATCCTTGGCTGGCCAATATCGCGGGGGTCTTCCGGCTGCGCGGGGTGGTGAAAATCGGCAATCAGGAATGCTACTCGATCCCGGTCATCATCACCAACCGCTTCCCCAGCTATGCCGAAATTGAGGCGGACCCCGAAGTCCGTACCTGGATGGAGACCGAATGGCAGAACACCCTTGACGACTGCACCGAAAACCCGAACCGCCGTCGTGAACGCGGCTTTTGGATTCAACTCGACACCCTCGCCAATAGCTACCAGCGCGGGACCGTCGTCACCGGCGAATGGGCTAACGCGACTCATCATGCGATTATTAACGGTGGTATAAGACCACTAGACTGTGTGCCTGGGTCTTATTCTTGTTCGACCGGTGCCACGTATTCAGTCTCGTTCTTTCACACCCATACACCGACAACATACTTGGGCCCATATTTTGCACCTGGTTCTTCAAGGCCTGTGGGACCTTCCCCTGCCGACACAGCTTATCAGAATATGCGCAAAGTGCCTGGAATAGTATATGATTATGTCGCCGTCCCAATCTGGTCTGGGCATATCACAAATGGACATCCGAAGGCATCAACTGCGCAAAGATATCACGCCGGTGATTTTAATCGGAGGCCCATACTGATTGGCGGATCCCGTGAGGTGGGACATGAATAAGAGAACGTGCTTCCTACCCATGCTACTGATCATACTGAATTGTTCCTGTGTATCAGCATGGCGGTCTGGGCTTCATCTCGATTATGTTTGGTCGCGTAAAGCCCGCCAAACGGGTCAGACAACGAGTGCCGACCGAGGCATTTCACTGGCGCAAGCCATTGAGATCGCGCTGTCTGACATGGCCCCGTACAGAGCGCCTGAATGGTACACGGATTTGGACATTATTGTCGAGCGCACTGAATCACTGATCATTGTATCCTTCTGTGAACAATTGCGGCGCCGCGATTTGTTGGTGCTCGGCGCGGATTTCAATGTGAGATATGAAATTGATGCCAATACGGGCGAGATATTGCGAGCTATGCATGGTGGCTAGCAGAGGCGCGTGATGAACAATGCGTGAGATGGAATCTCTTATGATTAGCAAAACGTTAAGTATTGTGGCAGCGACTTTACTGCTGTGCTCGTGCCGTATGTTGTCCCCTGGCGGTCTCTGGGCCGAGGGGATTACGCCTGAGCAGGCGGTTCAGATTGTGATCGACGATCTCGGGCCTTACCACACGCCGGAGCAGATCGAGGTCTTCGAGCGGTCCGTCGAGCGGCGCGGTGACCGGGTGATCGTTATATTCTGGCGTCTGGGTCAGTCGGCGGATGAGTTCGCTGTGTGGCGAGAGTTGGACGCCCGCACAGGCGAAATCCGGCTGCGCGTTATGGATGCGTCGATGCGTGAAGAAGCTTTCGATGGCTGGTTGCGGGTCCAGATGCGGGAACGGATATTAATCCCTGATGAGCAAGTCGTTCAGTTCATGCTGCAGGACGTGAAGACCGGTTTTGACCCGGCCATTTACGAAGCAGTGAAGGGCCTCAATTTCGACGTCGAGCGAATCGAGGACCGGATTATTGTCACCCTCCCGCCCGAACAGGCCCCAGGAACAATCCGAGTACGCTATGAGTTTGACTGGCTCAATGGAGACCTCCGGGACTGCTCCGTCACAGGACGCTTGCCCGATGATGAAGCGCAATAGCCCAACTCGGCTGTGCCCGCCTGAACACGCGCGCTATCTGGCCACCAACGAAGTCATCTTCAGCCAACGCGAAAGCGCCTACCGCTTCGCGGTCGAGACGGCCCCCAACACCGTCTATAGCCTGACCTGGCTTGAATACTTCGAGCCCGATGCCACCAACCCCAGCACCTCGAACCAGCTTCTGGCCGTCCACGAAGTCAAGTTCGTCGGCACCGGCGGCGCCGTCCACGTCGGCAACCCCGACCACGACCCCGCCTCGACCGCCGGTACAGCCCTCAATCACACCTTCGCCCTCGATCCCCCTGACGCTAGCCTGGGCAATGGCAGCAAGATGTTAACCATCGTCAAGGTGAAGATTGTCGAGTCGAAAGGTATGCCCATTTCATCAGAAGTTACGACGCCCATACATATTTTCCGGGCCAATCCATATTGCTTCAAGTGGCAGTATGTTCACGAGGACAATGTGATTGAGACATACAGTCAGGATATCGCAGGCATCGTTGAACCCATAGGCGATCCCTTTGGTTATCACTGGTCCGTAACGGCGGGCATATTGACCGATGCTGATACCGCAGCGCCGACGTACACGGCTGACAACATGACCGTTCCACAGACCATGACTACGGTTACCTTGAAACTCTGCAACACCGAGGACTGCGACCTTATGCACACCAATTGCACTTTGGAAGTGTACCGAGATCACTTGGAGCGTGACTATCAGAATTTCAATGGCAACTACTGCGGTAATCCATACAATGCCTCTTGGACCTTTGAGCGATATGGAAAGAACATAACAATGCCTTCTACCTGGAATTGCTTTGGTTCTGTGTGGCACGCGTATAGTGGCACAGGGAATGGCAATTTCACAGGGGTTCCGTCTTCGGATTTCTCTATAGTGGTCACCCATGACAATCCGATAGATTGGAATGCTGCGCTAGGTGGAGTCGTTCGCGGCGACTTCATAAGCTTTTGGCAATATGATTCCGCAACTCAAACGGAGGTGCTTCAGCACGCAGCCACATTCATTAATTCATCACAGACTTATGGCGCGAATAACTTTCCCGGGTGGGGATTCGTTTGGCGGGGAGGGGTTTCATGGTGGGGAACGACCTGGCAGTGGTGGCGCACAACGCCGCAAGCCTATTACGATAACGTCAACGAGGATTACGGGAGTCATCCTGATCATGACGGAGAAATGCTTGTTAACAGAATCAGAATTCACAAGAGGTTGCCATGAGAGAAGACCTTATTTCACCGTTTTTACTTTTGGTTTGCGTTCATTGCACTAAGGGGGAGCAATTTCCCTTTGCGGTTTGCAACAATAATCATCCATCGCCTATTCTCGCCGAGCGAGAGGGTGTCTTCATTCTTGCATCAAGCGACTTTGCCGACTCTCCCGCAGCGGCCCAAGCCACGCTTGCACCACGAATGCGGGTTCTTCAAAAGGCAAATCGGCGTATGCTTACGGATGGCGACATACCAAAAGCTGTTGCCGACACTGTGTCGCGGGCAAGCAGAATTGTTTTGGCGCAAGTACATATTACTGAGGGTCGGGCCAGTGATTTGTGCGATATGATTCTTTCAGCTCTTGATGCAACGGAGCCCGACAAGGTTCATCCCATTGGATTGATCTATGAGAACCCTCCCGCGTTGACGAGAGGCGTTCCCTATGAGTCTTGGCGCAAAGATATGAGTCTCCAAGATGTAAGAGTGTGTATTGACGTAAGAAGGGTGCTGCTGATAGAGTTTATTCAGAAGGTATCAGAGGAGCTCGGGTTAGAAGTGGGAATTGATTATTATGGACGTCTCTTTTGTGGCAGAGGTGACATGTGGCCTGAAACGGATGTGGCTCTCTATTTGCTGGTCTTTGAGGCACCAGAGCCAGAGATCAGCCCCAACCCCTAAGCACGGAGATAGAGCAACAACAGGGGTCACATCTGAATGGCGCAATGAAGATAAGCGGGGCTTGCGACCAGGCTTCGATCTGGGGCACGCTGGATTATTCCGGCGGGGCTACCGGCAATATTCACGTCCTGGCCTCGCCCCTGCCGGATTGGGACACGACCTACAGCACCGTTGCCGGACGGGATCACTGCCGAGGAAGCGCTGCGGATCGTAATAGAGAAGGCCTCCAGGGCTGGGTGCGCGTTCAAATGCGGGAGAAAATCTTTGTCCCCGACGAGCGGGCTGTTCAGACGACGCTAGCTTGGTTGAAAGAGGAACGGCAGTTATCTGAGCCCCAAGGCGTACATTTGTCTGTCACATGATGCTTTGACATCATGGCGAATAGTGCGATTGTATCACCATGCGAACGACAGTGACCATAGAAGACGATATTCTGGACCGGGCGCGAGCGCTGGTAGGCGAACTGCATCGCCCTTTTCGCCGGATTGTGAATGAAGCCCTTCGGGCCGGACTGCAGGCGGTCGAGAAGCCGGTTCGCTCGCGGCCGTACCAGACCCATCCCCGCAAGCTGGGGCTGAAGGCGGGCAGGAGTCTGGACAACATTCAGGAGTTGATCGCGCAGATTGAGGGGGGAGAGTCAACGGTGATTCTGGTGGATGCCAACATTCTGCTGTATGCGGAAGATCAACTCAGCCCGAGTCATGACGCGGCTCGGGCCTGGTGGGACGCTGAACTGTCCGGGAGTTCTCCTGTATGTCTTTGTTGGACGGTCCTGGGCGCATCAGATTTCTCACGTTTCCCCGGCATCCGGTGGCGCAACCCCCTCAACTGAAGTCGCCGACCGGATCGAGTTGAGTCCACGGGGCCGGAAATTGGGCGCTTGCGAAGGCGGGGACAATCTGGGCATAGTAGGGGAAACGGAGCAAGCTATGGTCAAGAAACAGTCGGCGACATTGGTGGGGCAGGTGGACCCCGAGGTATTGGCCTATACGGCCGGGCGGGATGTCATCCTGGACCGTGAGTTGATCGAGGCCGATTGCCTGGGTACAGCCGCGCATGTGGTGATGTTGGGGCGCTTGCGCCTGAAACCGCCCCTGTTGACGGTGGCCGAGGCCGCGCAAGTGGTGGCGGCCTTGCGCCAGTTGGTGACGGCGGCCCGCGCGGGCCAATTCCAGATTGAATTGGCGGACCAGGACGTTCATTTGGCCATTGAGCGGGCGCTGACGGCGCAACTGGGCGAGCTGGGCAAGCGGGTACACACGGGCCGCAGCCGCAATGACCAGGTGGCGCTGGCGCTGCGCCTGTGGGCCAAGATGCAGTTGACGGCCGTGGTTCGCGAGCAGGCGGATCTGGCGGGCGTGCTGCTGAAATTGGCCCGGCGGACCGCCCGCTGGGTGATGGTCGGCCGCACGCACATGCAGCCGGCCATGCCGTCCTCCCTGGGGCTATGGGCGGGCGCCCATGCCGAGAGCTTGATGGACGATCTGGGCGGTCTGCTTCAGGTCTATGATCTGAATGATCAATCGCCTCTCGGGGCTGCGGCGGGCTACGGGGTTCCTTTGCCGCTGAATCGCGAGCTGGTGTCGAATTTGCTGGGGTTCGGGCGGCCGCCGGGCAATGTGCTCTATGCCGTGACCGCCCGCGGCAAGATTGAAGCCGCCCTCTTGATGGCCCTGACGCAGACCATGCTGTCGGTTTCGCGGCTGGCGGCCGACCTGGTGCTGTTCAGCATGCCGGAATTCGGATACGTGCTCTGGCCCCGGACCCTGGGGACGGGCAGCAGCATCATGCCGCAGAAAAACAACCCGGATGTCTGTGAGCTGGCGCGCGCCAAGGCCGCGCGCGTCTGCGGCGAGCTGAACACGGTGCTGGGCGTCGTGCGGGGTTTGCCGGGCGGTTATCAGCGGGATGTGCAGGAAACCAAGGAACCGGTCATGCGGGGCATGGCCGAAACCCGCGCGACCCTCCGCGTCCTGACGCGGGTGCTGCCGGATCTGACCTTTGACCGTGCCGCCCTGGCGCGGGGATTCACGCCCGCGGTGTTTGCCACGGATGCGGCGCTCGAACGGGTGGCCGGGGGCATGCCGTTTCGCGAGGCGTATCAGCAAGTCAAGGAGCAGTTGGCGACGGTGGGCGCGGGCAACCCGGAGGACGCCTTGGCGGCGCGGGTCAGCCGGGGGGCGCCCGGGAATCTGGCGCTCGAGGATTTGACCGCGCGGCTCAGCGCGGCCCGGGCGTGGGTGCGGGATGAAGAACGGGCGTTGGGCAAGGCCCTGCGCGGCTGGTGGGGGCCCTACGAGCCGGCGCGGGCCTTGCCCTTGAGCAGCTAGGCACGGGAGACGGACGCATGGATTTCGAGACGTATCAGCAAGGGGCGATCTGGCATGGGGAGGGCGATCAGGGGTGAAAGAGCAACCCAGTTTGCCGCCGCCGGGCGGCGCCGTACGCATTGAGCGGGATAGCCTGGGAACGGTTGAAGTGCCGGGGGACCGGCTCTGGGGGGCGCAGACCGAGCGCGCCCGGCGGCATTTTGCCATCGGCCACGAAGCCATGCCCCTCGAGGTGATTCACGCCTATGGGTTGCTCAAAGGCGCCGCCGCGGCGGTCAACGCCGAATTGGGCGCGCTGGATCCGGTCCGGGCGCGTTGGATCCAGGCCGCCGCGGCCGAAGTCGCCGCGGGTACGCTCGATGACCATTTTCCCCTGCGGATCTGGCAGTCGGGCAGCGGGACCCAGACCAACATGAACGTGAACGAGGTCCTGGCCCGCCGGGCGACTGAGCTCGCCGGCACGGCCGGCGCCGATTGCCCGCCGATCCATCCCAACGATCATGTCAACCGGTCGCAATCCACCAACGATACCTTTCCGGCCGTGATGCACCTGGCCACCGTGCAGGCCTGGGCCGTGCACTTGCTGCCCGCCGTCGCCACACTGGAACAGCAACTGACGGCCAAGGCCGAGGCCTTCGCCGCCCTGATCAAGATCGGCCGCACGCATCTCCAGGATGCCGTGCCCATGACCCTCGGTCAGGAATTCCGCGCGTTTGCCGCCCAGCTCCAGCAGGCGCGCGCGGCGCTCGAAGCCGCGCGCGACCCGCTGTGTGAATTGCCCCTCGGCGCCACGGCGGTCGGCACCGGCCTCAACGCGCCGCCGGAGTTTGGCCCCCGCACCTGCGCGCGTCTGGCTGAAACCACCGGACTGGCCTTCCGCCCGGCCAGCAATCCGTTTGCCGCCCTGGCCGCGCACGATGCGCTCGCCCAGGCCAGCGCAACCCTCCGGACACTGGCGGGCGCGCTGATCAAAGTTGCCAACGACCTGCGCTGGCTGGGTTCGGGTCCCCGCTGCGGACTGGGGGAATTGCGCCTGCCCGAAAACGAGCCCGGTTCGTCCATTATGCCCGGCAAGGTCAATCCGACCCAATGCGAGGCCGTGCTGATGGTGGCCGCCCAGGTTTACGGGCTTGATGCGGCCGTGGCCCAGGCCGCCGCTCTGGGCAACTTCCAACTGAACGTCTACAAGCCCTTGATCATCTATAATGTGCTGACGGCGACCCGGCTGCTCGGCGATGCCTGCCGCTCTTTCGGCGAGCACCTGGTGCGGGGCGTTGAAGCCAACCAGGAACGCCTGAAGCAGAATGTGGAGGAATGCCTGATGATGGTGACGGCGCTCACCGGTGTGCTGGGCTATGACCGCGCGGCCAAAGTGGCCCAGAAGGCCCATCGCGAAGGATTGAGCCTGCGGGCCGCCTGCCTGGCCCTGGGCTGGCTCGATGCAGCCACGTTCGATGCCACCGTTCAGCCGGCCAAGCTGGTCGGCGCGGGCTGATCCCCCCGGAGCGTATACACTTCAGCGCAGCGGGCTCTTTTTGGGCCGTCCCGGCGCGCGCGGGTATTGGGCGGGGGTGGGCGCGGACTTGCAAAAGCGCAGGCAGGTGGCGGGACCGGGAAGCGCCGCGGTCTGGAGCCAGCGTCCGCCGACTTTCGTCAGGGCGCCGGCTGCGGCGGTCAGCTCCTCGGATACGTCGGTTCCCTTCAGCGCCAGAAGTTCTCCGCCGACACGCAACAAGGGCAGGGCCAGCTCGACCAGCTCGGCCAGGCGGCCGACGCCGCAGACCGTGACCGCATCGGCCGTCCCGCGCCAGGCAGGATCCTGGCCCGCGGTTTCGGCGCGGTGGGGCCAGATCTCGATGCGGTCCGCGAGCTCCAGATCCGCCACGAGCTCCGTCAGGAAACGGGCTTTGGCCTGTTCGGATTCGATCAGCAGCCAGCGCAGATCCGGCCGGGTCAGGGCCAGGGGCACGGCCGGGAAACCGCCGCCGCTGCCCAGATCAAACACCCGCGCGTCGGCGGGCAACCAGCGGGACAGGCTCAGCGCCTGCGGGAAATAGATGTCCCGCCATTGAGCCCGGTCGAGACGCCGCGTGAGATTCTGACGACGATTGGCGGCGAAGAGGTGGTCCAGGTAGGCCTCGAGCTGGCGCGCGTGTTCTGGGGTGGTGGCGTTTGGTAAATTCATGGCCGCCTTATGGCTGCCGACGCGCGATTCGTCAAGCAGATCCGGGCTGGCGCAGCAATTCTCGCCTTTTTTCCCTTTTCCCATGGACCGTGAGGCGTTGCTCCCGTGGCATGGGCATCTTGCCCATGAAAACACGGGCTGGAAGCCCGTGCCACGGTCAGCATCCATTCAAATTCACTCCAAACGAGAATTGATGGCTGGCGGGCGGCGGGCGTATGTGATACCGGTTCAGGTTGGTGAATGCGCGGGCCGGTTGGCGGCTCGCGGAGGAGTGCAAAGATGCGAATGTTCCGGCGGATCGTGATGATTGGCATGGCAGGCGGTGTTTTCCTGGGGCGGGCCGCCACGCCGCCGTGCGACCCGGCCCCGGAGACGCCCATGAGTGCGCTCACGTTTGTCGCGTTCGATTTTGAGACCAGCGGGTTGGGGCCGGCGCAGCACCGGGTGATCGAGATCGGCGCGGTGCGCTTTCGCAATGGCGAAGTGCTCGCGCGCGCGTCTTGGTTGATCAATCCGGGCCTGCCGATCCATTACTATGCCCGGCGGGCGCATGGGATCAGCGACGAGGATGTCAAGGATGCGCCGGCGCTGGAGGAGGTGTATTCCGAGTTTCTGGCATTTTGCGCCGACGACGTGCTGCTGGCCCATAACGCCCCGTTTGACGTGCGGTTCTGGGAAGAGGAACTTCGGCGGACCGGGTTGCCGGCGCCCTGCGGCCCCGTGCTGGATACCCTGCGCGTTTTCCGGACCTGGTTTCCCGAGGCGTCCAGCCATTCCCTGGAAATCCTGACGGACGCCCTGGGCGTGCCGGGGGACGTGTATCACCGGGCCGGGGACGATGCCGAGCATCTCCAGCGGATATTCACGCTCAAGGCGCCGGACCTCCCCGCGGATTATGCCTGGAAGGATCTCGTCCGGGACGCCCGCATCGTCCTGCGCGTGCGTGAGCCGGCGCCCTGATGCCTGCCCGCTCGCTCCCCCTGTTGACGCCCCTGCCGCGCGCCTTCTACGACCGGCCCACGGCAACTGTGGCGGAAGATCTGCTCGGCAGGCTCCTGGTTTACGCGCGGGATGGCGTGCGCCGCGTGGGGCGCATCGTGGAGACCGAGGCCTATTTGGGCGCGCCCGACCGGGCCTCCCACAGCGCGCGCGGCCCCACGCCGCGCAATCAGGTGATGTTCGGTCCGCCGGGTTATGCGTATGTCTATCTCGTATACGGCATGCACCACTGCCTCAATGTGGTCACCGAAGCGCCCGGGCGCGGCGCGGCGGTTCTGTTGCGCGCCCTCGAACCGATCCACGGGCTCGAGGCCGCCCGCATGCAAGGTCCGGCGCTTTTGTGCCGCGCGCTCGGGATTGACCGTTCCGATAATGGCCGCGACCTGGTCAGTGCCGATTTCTTCGTGGCGGCGTGGGGCGCTGCCCCGCGCGAGCCGGTCGTGCGGCGTCCGCGCATCGGGGTTGACTACGCGGGCGCCTGGGCGCGCCGCCTGTTGCGATTTTATCTGCGCGGCAATCCGTACGTGTCCCGTCCGTGAAGTCAGGTTTGGCCGGAGAGGATATAGAGCGGCACCTCGAGTTCGTGGCGCGAGTAGCCGCCGTGATTGCCGACGTTGAACCGCTGCCGGGCGCCGGGCGGGGTATACGTGAAGGCGCAGCCGTCGCGGGCCAGCAGGACCAGGTCGCCGATTCGTTGGGGCCAGGCCGGATGGGGTTCGCCCGGGCCAAAGACGCCCTGGGCGGTGAGCCAGTCGCCGTCCAGCACAACCGCCAGCTCGCGCAGCTCGGCGCGCAGGCGGCGGCGCAGGGCGGCGAGGCGGCCGGGGCGGACATAGAGGAAAACCTGGCGCGCGTCGCCGGCCGGCGCGGTGGCCAGGTCATTCATCAGGCCCGGCAGATCGGCCAGATCCCGGCGCTGCTCCGGCGCCACATCCACCAACCCGTGATCGGCGGTGATCAGGACCGTCGCGCGCGTTTCCGCCACGCGTTCGGCCAGGCGGGCGAGCAGGGCATCGAGGGCTTCGAGGTGCCGCCGGGCCGCGGGATGGGCGCTGCCATGCTCATGGCACAGGCTGTCATATTCAGGCCAGTAGGCATAGATCAGCGCCGGGGGCCGGACGCGGAGGGCCTGTTGCAGGCGGCGTTCCAAGCCGCCCAGGGTTTCATAGCCCCAGCGGGCGCCCCAGCGGGTGCCCACCCGGCTGTACGCGCTCCAGGGAATCTCGCCGTAGCTCAAGAGCAGGCGCCGCCGCCGGGTGCTGTCGAGATGGGACGGTAGGCCCAGATAGGACTTCAGTTTGAATTTCGGCCCGAACGCCGGCTGGCCGAGCCGGGTGACGCCTGGCAGGATGGTGCTCACCAGTCCCAGGTCGGGCAGGTTCACGTGCCAGCCGGTGATCCCGTGTTCGCGCGGGCTGGCGCCGGTCGCGAAGGTGGTGACCGCCGCGGCGGTGGTGGCGGGACAGACCGTGCTGAGCGGGCGCCAGGGATGCAGCCCGAAGAAGCGGCGGGCG
>JAIPIQ010000022.1 GCA_021734645.1 Fidelibacterota bacterium
CATGGCGGCGGGCGGTGGGGGCGAGCAGGCGGCGGTATTCCTCGGGGGGGCTTTGGAAGTCGCTGAGCAGGAAGCAGACGCAGCGCCGGTGCTGGGTATGGTTGAGGAAGGTCAGGGCGGGGGCGAGGCGGGTGCCGGGGGTGCGCGCGGGTTGGGACAGCACTTCGCGGACGAGCCGCAGGACATGGCGCAAGCCCTTGGCGGGCGGCAGATAGTATTCGACATCGCCCGCGAAGAGCACCAGGCCGACGCGGTCGTTGTTGCGCACGGCGGCCAGGGCCAGCAGGGCCGCGCTTTCCGCGGCCAGCTCGCGTTTCAACTGGCGGCCGCTGCCGAAGGTCTGGGAGCCGCTGATATCCACCATCAGGAGGACGGTCAGCTCCCGTTCCTCGATGAAGCGTTTGACGTGGGGGGCGCCCGTGCGGGCGGTCACGTTCCAGTCAATCGCGCGGATATCGTCGCCGGGCACGTATTCGCGGACCTCGTGAAACTCCATGCCGCGGCCCTTGAAGACGCTATGGTACTCGCCCGCGAAGGCGTCCGTCACCAGGTGGCGGGTGCGGATCTCGATCTGGCGGACTTTGCGGAGCAGCTCGCGGGGAATCATGGCCGGATCTCGTGGGCGGACCTCAGGGGACGGGCAATTCCTGGAGCAGGCGGGCGATCAGGTCGTCGCTGGTCAGCTCCTCGGCTTCGGCCTCGTAGGAGATCAGAATCCGGTGCCGCAGGATATCCGGGGCGATGGTTTTGACATCCTGGGGCGTCACGTAGCCGCGACCTTGCAGGAAGGCCTGGGTGCGGGCCGCCAGGGCGAGGTTGATCGTCGCCCGCGGTGAGGCGCCGTAGCGCAGGTAGGGCTTGAGATCGAGCTTGAAGGTCTCCGGCTCGCGGGTGGCGAAGACCAGGCTCAGGATATATTCCTTGATCTTGTCGTCGAGATACACCTCGTTCACCACCTGCCGGGCGGCCAGAATGGCCTCGGCGCTCACCACGGGCTTGACCGCGAAGATCTTGTCCGTGACGGCCATTTCATCGAGAATCCGCCGTTCCTCGGTGCGGTCGGGATAGCCCACGCGCAGTTTGAGCATGAAGCGGTCGAGCTGGGCCTCGGGCAGGGGATAGGTGCCCTCCTGCTCGATGGGATTCTGGGTGGCCAGGACCATGAACGGCTCGGGCAGGCGCAGGGACTCGCCGCCGATGGTCACCTGGCGTTCCTGCATGGCTTCGAGCAGGGCGCTCTGGACCTTGGGCGGCGCCCGGTTGACTTCGTCCGCCAGCAAGATCTGGGTGAAAACCGGGCCGCGCCGGGTGGTGAAGACCCCCTCGCGGGGATTGTAGATCTGCGTCCCGATCAAATCCGCGGGCAACAGATCCGGCGTGAACTGGATGCGCTGAAACTGCGCCGCCAGCGCACTCGCCAGCGTGCGCACGCACAGGGTCTTGGCCAACCCCGGCACACCCTCGAGCAAGACATGCCCGTTGGACAGCAACCCCAAGAGCAGGCGCTCGACCATGTAATGCTGGCCGACGATCACCCGCTCGATCTCCCGCCGCAAGTCCGGCAGAAACGCGCCCGCCGCCTGCACCCGCTCATTCAATGCGCCAATACCATCACTCATCATTCACTCCTTTGGCCTCTTGCTTACCTTCAGACCACGCCCACCCGGTTTCCGTTCATTCACCATAGCCCCCCACCGCCCGCCAGGCAACCACGCATGACCACGCATGACAACGTCGAATATCGGAACGCCCAGCAAGAATATTACATATTGACAGCACGAACCGCAATTTGTACAGATGGGGCATGATCACGCGCAATATGGAATCGGTACTGCGGCAGATGGCCGGGAGTTTCAAGGCGGTAACGATTACCGGTCCTCGCCAGTCGGGGAAGACGACATTGGCGCGGATGGTTTTCCCGGACAAGCCGTATCTTTCGCTGGAGACCCCGGATGTGCGGCGCATGGCGCTGGAGGACCCGCGCCTGCTGCTGGGCCGCCATCCGGCGGGTTGTATTCTGGATGAAGTGCAGCGCGCGCCGGGGTTGCTGTCGTATTTGCAGGAGATTTTAGATGCCTCGTCAGCGCCTGGCCGCTACATCCTGACGGGTTCCCAACAATTTGGCCTGATGGAGGGCATTACGCAGTCGCTGGCGGGCCGGACGGGGCTGCTGACACTGCTGCCATTTGCGCATGACGAGCTCGAGCGGGGCGGCTATGCCTCCGGAACGCTTGAAGAGACGCTGTTCAAGGGGGGGTATCCTCCACTGTTCGACCTGGGGGCCGATCCGCAACAATGGCTGGACGGATATTTGACCACGTATGTCGAGCGGGATGTGCGCCAAGCTTTGAACGTGCGTGACCTGACATTATTTGCGCGGTTTCTGGCCTTGTGTGCGGGGTCGGTGGGTCAATTGCTGAATGCCTCCCGCCTGGGGGCGGACTGCGGTTTGAATCACGGCACGGCGCGGCAGTGGCTTTCGGTGCTTGAAGCCTCCTACGTTGTCTTCCGGCTGGCGCCGCATCACCGGAATTTCCGCAAGCGCCTGGTCAAGACGCCGAAGCTGTATTTCCATGATACGGGGCTGGTGGCGCGCCTGCTGGGCATCGAAGCGCCTGATCAACTGTTGACGCATCCTTTGCGGGGGGCGCTGTTCGAGAACTGGGTGGTGGCGGAACTGCTCAAGGGGCGTTTCAACCGGGGCAAGAAGAGCAATCTTTATTTTTGGCGTGATAACGTCGGATTGGAGGTGGATGTGTTGATGGAGGCGGGGGGGGTGTTGCGTCCGCTGGAAGTTAAGGCGGGCGCAACGCTGGCGGATGACTGGTTGAAGTCAATGGCGCAATGGTCCGCGCTGGCCGGCCAGCGCGCGGCCCCCGGTTGCTTGGTGTATGGGGGGCGCGACCCGTGGGAGCGCGGTGGGGTTCAGATCGTCCCCTGGCGTAATGTTGCCCGGTTGGCCGCGGAGATATAGAGAACGTCGGACGTTGAACAGTGAATGCAGAATGTCCGGCGGCCGGTTCAGGGCTGGATGCCCTGGAGCAGCAGCGTGGTGACGGCGCGTTGGGCCGCGGCCAGCACGCGGTTGCTGCCCAAGGGCAGGTCCAGTGCGGCACTCAGGGTGTGGCGGTTCGAGAAATATACCATGCAGTTGCCGATCAGGCTGATCAGCAGAAACCGGGGATCCACGTCGGCCCGCACCGTACCCCGGAGCTTGCCGGCATTCACCGCCGCCAGCAGCAACTCCATCATGGGGCCCTTGCTCAAGGGGACCGGCATGTGCTTCAGGTTGCGGCCCCCGTTCAGGTTCTCCCACAGCAGCAGCTTCACAAATTCCGGATTCCGCCGCAAAAACCGGAA
Organism: Fidelibacterota bacterium; assembly: GCA_021734645.1. GTDB lineage: Bacteria > Verrucomicrobiota > Kiritimatiellia > JAIPIQ01 > JAIPIQ01 > JAIPIQ01. The sequence continues at coordinate 3,361 of JAIPIQ010000022.1, forward strand.
ATAGGCCTGGACCACATCGGCGACAACTTTGGCAATGGGCTCGTCCGGATGCAGCGTCTTCAGCTCGAGGGACTCCAACTTGCCGTATTCGGCCGCCAGCGCCGCCTGGTAGAGCTGCTCCTTGCTGCCGAAGTAGTGATAGACCATGCGCTTGTTGATGTGCGCCTCCGCGACGATTTGATCCACGCTGACCCCGTCGAACCCCTGCGCGGCGAAAAGCCGGATGGCCACCTCCAGCAAGCGCTGCCGGGCCCGTTGTCCTTTGGCGGTAAAAGTCTTCATGGGCGCCATCCAACAATAAATCGGCCGCAAATGCCAGTTCGTATTTTTGGCGTGACAAAGTTGGGTTAGAGGTTCTGAATTCGATGCTGCCATGTGAGGCAATAAAATTTCCATGATCACTGGGCACTGAGCCCGGCATGGTTTCAGGCCGGGCCCTTTCCGGTCCCGCAGCCCACGCGCGAAATATTTCTGCCGGGGGCTTGACAGGGGGGCGGGGGGCGGGTTAGGGTGGCCCAAAAAGTAATCATATGGTTACTGAATGGGAGTCGGGATATGAATGGGCCGGAGCGGTTTGCGGATGCGGAGGCGTTGGATGAGTTCTTGGCGGCGCCGAGCGCGGCGTTGGTCGAGTACATGGCGGGGTTGCGGGGTGAGATCATGATTTTGGGGGCCGGGGGCAAGGTGGGGCCGAGCCTGGTCCGCCGGGCGCGGCGGGCGGTTGAACTGGCGGGGGTGCGCAAGCAGATCATTGCGGTGGACGCGGTGCCGTTGCCGGCCTGGCCGGGGGTCAAGACGATCACGTGCGACCTGATGGACCGGCAGGCGGTGGCGGCGCTGCCCCGGGTGGAGAATGTGGTTTTCATGGTGGGCCGGAAATTCGGGTCCACGGGCAGCGAGCATTTGACGTGGGCGGTGAACGTGCTGGTTCCGCACAACGTGGCGGACTGTTTGCGGGCGTCGCGGTTCGCGGTGTTTTCGACGGGGTGCGTGTACCCGGTGGCGCATGTGTATTCCGGGGGTTCGACGGAGAGCGACCGTCCGGAGCCGGTGGGGGAGTACGCGATGAGTTCGCTGGGGCGCGAGCGGGTGTTCGATTACTACGCGGCGGAGCAGGGCGCGCGGGTGGTGCACATCCGGCTGAACTATGCCCTTGAGCTGCGCTACGGCGTGCTGGTGGATATTGCGACCAAGGTGTTTCACGGCCAGCCCGTGGACGTGACCACCGGGTTCATGAATGGCATTTGGCAGGGCGATTGCTGCGACCAGGTGCTGCGCAGCTTTGACGAGGCCACAAGCCCCAGCACGATCCTGAATATCACCGGCCCCGAGACGCTCTCCGTGCGGCGCGTGGCCGAGCAGTTCGGCGCGCTGTTGGGCAAGCCGGTGACGATCACCGGCGAGGAGAACGGGCGGGCCTATTTGAGCAATGCGGCCAAAGCCAATGCGCTCTTCGGCAATCCGGACGTCCCGATCGGCCGCATCATCGAATGGGTGGCCGACTGGATTCAGCGGGGCGGCGAGAACATCGGCAAGCCGACGCATTTTGAAACCCAAGACGGGAGGTATTGAGCGATGCAAATCAGTCGCATAATTGATCAAGCCGGTGAGGAGTGTTTGGTGGCTCGGGATGCGGAGGGTGTGTTCCGCCGGGTGCGGCTGCGCGGGCCATACGATTGGCAAAGCCTGGAAGTCGTGGGTGAGCCGGTGGCGCCCAGGCGTTTTCTGTCGCCGGTTGCGCCGGCCGCCATTTTATGTGTCGCGGGCAATTACCGGAAGCACGTCGAGGAGTGCCAGGCGGAGCATTTCCCGGAGCCGGTGCTGTTCATGAAGAATCCGGCCAGCGCCACGGGTCACGGGGAACCCATTGTGATTCCGGCCGTTTGCGCCGATGAAGTGGATTATGAATGCGAGCTGGCGGTTGTGATCGGCAAGTCCTGCCGCGAGGTGACCGCCGCGGAGGCTTCCGGTTACATCCTGGGATATACGGCGGCCAATGATGTCAGCGCGCGCCTCTGGCAGTTGGAACGCGGGGGCGGCCAGTGGGTGCGCGGCAAGGGCTTCGACACCTTCTGCCCGCTGGGCCCCTGGCTGGTCACGCCCGATGAAATGCCGGATCCGGGCAACCTGCGGTTGCAGACCCTGCTCAATGGCGAAGTCATGCAGGACGCGCGCACCGCGCAAATGACCGGCTCCATCTTCGAGATCATTGCCTTTCTTTCCCAGGGCACGACGCTGCTCCCCGGCACCGTGATTCTGACCGGCACCCCCGAGGGCGTGGGGTGGGCGCGGTCCCCGCGCCGCACCCTGCAGGCGGGCGACGAGGTCATTGTCCGGATCGAGGGCCTTGGCGACCTGCGCAATCCGGTCAAAAAAGAAACGGCGTCCTGAGATGAGTTCACCAAAACTTCGGCTGGCGGTCATTGGCCTCGGCCATTTGCATCCGCGCGCCTACATGCCGCTCTTCGAGGCGCAGGCGGGCCTCGAGGTCACGGCCGCCTATGATCCGGACGCCGCCCGGCGCGCCGCGTTTTGCCAAGACTATGGTTTGACGGGCTACGCCACCCTGGACCAGTTGCTCGAGGCGGAGCCCCTGGACCTGGCGGCGATTTTCCTGCCCCATGCGGATTGCGAAGCGGCGGCGGTGCGGTGCGCCGCGCAGGGCCTGCACCTCATGATCGAGAAACCCATGGCCCATCAGGCGGACGCGGCCGCGCGCATCGTGCAAGCGGCGCGGCAACAGGGCGTGAAACTGACCACCGGTTACTGCTGGCGGTACCACCCGGTGGTGACGGCCATGCGGGAAGCCCTGGCGCAGGGCGCCGTGGGGCGGGTGGTGTCGGTCGAGGCGCGCCTGGCGGCCGGCCGGGTGGGGCGCTACCTCGAGGGCGGCGCCGAATGGATGCTGCAAAAGGCGCGCTCCGGGGGCGGGCCTTTAATGAACCTGGGCGTGCATTGGATTGATCTCTTGCAGTTCCTGCTGGGGGACCGGATCGCCGAGGTCTGCGCCCGGCATGGCGCCGCTTCGGACGCCTATGATATTGAAGACCACACCGCCGCGCTGCTGCGGTTCGCCAACGGCGTGGCGGGGGTCCTGACCACCAGCTATGTCGTGCCGGATTGCTTTCCCAATGGACGGGACCTCTACATCGGTATCAAGGGCACGCACGGAACCTTGAGTTACGCGCCGGGTTACGAGGGAGAAAGCGGATCGAGCGCCGCCGGGCAAACGGACGTCCTCGAATGCTACAGCGATGCGCCGGCGCTGGCCGGCGCCGGCGTGCGGCGCCTGGCGTTTCAACTGGACCGGGTGCCAGGGTATTCCGGCTACATGGGCCAGGCCTACGTCGCCAACTTCGTGGCGATGATCCAGGACCAAGCCCCGCCCATGATCACCCCGGACGAAGCGCTGTCCGTCCTGCGGGTGGTCGCGGCCATGTATCGCTCCGGCGAAACCCGTTCCTGGGAAGCGGTGTGCGCCTGAAAGCAGTGGTCACGGATTATATCGAGCCCGATCTCGATTGGGAACGGAAGGCCTTGGCGGCCAAAGGCATTGAGCTGGCCGCGTACCAACTCAAGTTCAGGCCCGCGGTTTTGCAAGAGCCTCAGCTGAACTCGCGTCATGCCCCGCCCGGCGTTCATGCGGCCGTTCACATCCGCGGGCAAACTACCGGAACTGGATCGTCCATTGCTCGGCGCGGCTGGTCGCCGGTGTTTCAGGACGCCGCTTGATCAGGTCAATCACTCATCATTCACTCCTTTGGCCTCTTGCTTACCTTCAGACCACGCCCACCCGGTTTCCGTTCATTCACCATAGTCTCTCCGGACAAGCCGTATCTTTCGCTGGCTCATGGGTGAAGACGCCGTGCGAATAGGTATGCGCATCCAGATCGTTCGTGGCCTGGGCCTGATGCAGCCAGGCGGTCCACACCTGTTCGAGTTCTTCGTCGCTCAGGCGCCGCAAGTCCAAATCCTCAGCGCTTAAGAATTCGTCGCGCATAACCGGGGCCTCGTTCATGGTTCGAGGCCCTCGACGCGCTCCGGCAAGATCCCCGCAGCGCGCGCGGACACCACCCGGTGCGCCTCGGACAGGCTCAGGCCCGCCACCGCGCGCGACACCTCGGGCCAGAGCGCCGCCCACTGCTGCGCGGCGGACATATAGCGCTCCAACCGGCGCTCGTTCGCATGCATGAGCTGTCGGCGCTCTTCATCCAGCGCCCGCTCCAGCGCTTCGCGGCCCTCTTCCGCCGCTCGCAAAGCCGGCCGCTTTCTTTGGAGGCGCTCATAAGTCGTCGGCTGGCGCGCCCGCAAATCGAGCAAGTCCCGCGCGCTGCGCGAGCACAGAATCTGGTCTTCGGTCTCAACCAGCAACCGCGCCAATTCCCCAATGACCGCGTAATCCTTCTCGCGGTTCGTCTTCTTCATCTCCACCAGGGCGCGCGCCCCCACGAATGGCGGATCCCTGTGCTCCCGCGAAGCCCACAAGGCCTCCAAATCCGACAATGGCAAACGTGGCGGGCGCGATACAAAATCCGTCCGAACGCGGAGTCCTGCCGCACGAAACTCGAAATGGGAGCTCCAACCGCCTCGCAACCAGCGCACATCGAGGGGCGCGCCAAAGCGATACGAGGCGCCATATTCGCCCAGCACGCCCAGAATATGCGCAACAGCCTCGGCATCCTCCCGCAGAATCCAGTCCCCGTCCTTGCTCATGATGGCCAGTTTATGCAGCACCACCGCTTGGCCGCCCGCCAGCACGGCCCGGATCAGCCCGCCGGCGTTGAAACGTCGCGTCAACTCCACGTAAATGTTCATCCATCTGTATCCTGTTGTTCGACGTCGCGTCCGTTCATCGTGCCGGCATAGTTTGGCATATTCCGCCGACCCCCTCAAGCCTGAAGAACGGCGACGCGCATGGTAAACGATGGGGGGATGGGAAGCCCGTCTTCACGGCCGCCCACGGATACAGGGGTTCAGATCGTTGCCGGGTCGGCCAGTAGATCGGACAGCACGACGAGTTCCATGTGGGTGCCGTCGGGGTTGTTATTGACGAGGACCTGGCGACCATCGGGGGACCAGACCGGATGGGGTTGTCCGCGGCCGATGTCCGGCCGGCCCCGGAGTGCGCGCGTTTTCCTGGGGGTTGGTTTGGGGCGTTCGGGGACCACGAAGCGGTGTTGGAGGCGGGCGGTTTCGCGCAAGGCGCCGGAGGTCAGGTCGAGCAGGTAGATGGGACAGGTCAGGCGGTCGGCCGTGAAGGCGTCGGTCACGAGGAGGCGTCCGTCGGGGGAGATGCTGGGATGGCCGGGTCCCTCGATCACGCCGTCGGTCAGGCGGACGCAAGCGCCGGTATCGGCATCTTGCACCACCAGCCAGCGGTTATCGGATTGATCCCAGGGCGACATGACGTTGACGATCCGGCGGCTGTCGGGCAGCCAGATGGGGTGGCCGGAGATGCGGTCGCCCAGGAACAGGACGCGGCCGGTTTCGAGGTTTTTTGTCATCAGGGCGCAAAAGGCGGTCATCCCGGCGCCGGTCATGCGCGGTTTGGTGCGTATGAGCTTGAAGAACATGCGGGAGCGGTCTGGGCTGGTCACGGTATGATTCAGGAAAAAGCGCTGTTCGGGATCGGGGTCGCGCAGATCTTCGGGCAGGGCGTCCAGGGCTTCGGCAACGGAGATCAGGGGCTTCCGTTCGCCGGTTTGGAAGTCAAATTCTATGCCGTGGGGCGTTGTCTGGGCGACATGATGTTCGACGTGGGCGTTGCCGTAGCGGCCGTCGGGGGAAATGATGCGGAAGGTATGGTGATCGAGTTCGGGGGGAAGGGGTTGGGGCTTACCGGGCGCATCGAGGCGCACGCGATAGGGGCGGTAGACGTCATCCGGATCCATGGTGTTGAACACGACTTCGGCATCGTCGTTGATCCAGTGCTGCCAGGCGGCGGTGTGGCCGTTGTAGCCGTGGACTTCGGCCAGCACGGTTTCCGTGTCGGTGGCCAGATCCCGGACCACAATGGCGCCGGGTTGATCGAAATCGTCGAACCCCAGGTACAACAGGTGGGACATGGCCCGGTTCCAGGCGGGGATATCCGCGTACGTATGAATGGTATTGCGGAAGCGGGAGGGCAGGACCGTGCAGCGCGCCGGGCGCAGATGGGCGGGTTCCGGGGCAATGGGCGGCGGCGCGGGGCAGGGGTTGGCGTTGGGCATATCAGGGCCTATCGGGGTTGGGGACGGACCGGTCGCGGCCTGGCCGTCGGCGCCGGGGCGTCCCGGGGTTTGGCAAGCGCCTTGGTTGATTTTGCATTTGGTGCATCCGGGCATCTTAGTCAGTGGGGGGCCGCTTGCCTACATAGGAATTGCGCATATCGGGTCTGATTCCGCGCATGGCGGCCCCGGTCTGCGCATAGTCAAACCCGAAATGCGCGAAATCACAGGGGAATTGACTTGTTGCACCGGGGGCGGTCTCTATGCTGATTCATGGAAATACAATGGCGGACGCGCTTATTCGCGGGTGAATGGCAAGCAGGAAAGGGTGGCCATGGCAAATCGAGAAGCGGACAGAACGAATATTGTGCTGATCATGTCGGATCAGCATCACGCCGGGATCATGGGATGCGCGGGCGACGCGACGGTGCTCACGCCGAACCTGGATGGGTTGGCGGCGCGGGGGGTGCGGTTCAATCAGGCGTATACTTCCTGTCCGGTTTGTGTGCCCGCCCGCATGGGATTCATGACTGCCAAATGGCCCAGTGCCATCCGGAACTGGTGCAACAAGAGTGTCTTGCCGACCTACGAGCCGACGTTTGCGCACGGCCTGGGGGCGGCGGGCTGCGAGGCGGTTTTGTGCGGCAAGATGCACTTTGTCGGTCCCGATCAATTTCACGGATTCGAGCGGCGGCTGGTAGGCGAATGCGTGGGCGGCAATTTGTTTCCGCCGGACATGTACCGGTGCGCGGACGGCAATTGGACCGGCGGCGGCACGTATCCCGTGCGGGCCAGCGGGTATGGCTACCAGGGATTCCAATACTACGATGAGGTGGTGACCCGGACCGCCTGCGCGTTCATCGCCGGGCGCAAGCCCGACGAACGCCCGTATGCGCTGGTGGTCGGGCTGATCTGTCCGCACAATCCCTATGTCTGCGACCGTGAGCTGTTCGACTATTACTACGCGCGGCTGGCCGCGCCGCCCGGCGCCGCCGGGTTGGACGCGGCGGCCCTGCATCCCGATCTGCGCATGCAGTTTGACGCCCTGGGAATGGGCGCGCTGGATGCCGAGCAGCACCGGCGCGCCCGGGCGGCCTACTATGGCCTGGTGACGGAGATGGACCGCAACGTGGGCCGGATCATGCAGGCGGTTGAGGCGGCCGGGGACGGCCGGGAGACCACGGTCATCTACTGCGCGGACCATGGCGACATGGTTGGTGAATACGGCCTGTGGTACAAGGGCAATTTCATGGACGCGGCGGCCCGGATCCCCCTGATTATCGCCGGGGCCGCCGCCCGGCGGTCGGGCGTCACGGTCGAGTCCGTCACCAGCCTGATTGACGTCGGACCCACCGTCCTGGCCTTGATGGGCGCCGAGCCCCTGCCGGACGCCGCGGGCCGCAGCCTGGCCGGCTTCCTTTCCGGCGCCGGCGAGGCGTCCGCCTGGCCCAACGAGGCATTTGCGGAGGAGCATGGGTCCGCCGGTCGCGGGCCGTCGTTCATGATTCGCCGCGACCGGTGGAAGTTCATCTACTACCACCGGGACGGTTCCTGCCGGTTGTTCGACATGGGGCCGGGCGGCGGCGAACACCGTGACCTGGCCGACGATCCGGATCATGCGGCCCTGGTGGCCGCCTTTCGGCAGGAAACGCTGGCGCGCTGGGATGGCAAATTCGTCCAGACGCAACTCGAACGGGAGCGCCGCGCGCAACAGGTGGTCCGGCGCTGCGGCCATCCCTTGTGGCCTCATCCCATCGTCGAGCCGGTCATGCCGCCAGCACAACACGACTTTGACCGGCGACAGTTGCCGGATTTTGTCGCCGGCGGCGGCGGGGCGCACAAACAGGTGTAATACAAACCAAAAGGAAGGGCACAGTCATGATGATGAAGAAACAACGAATGGTGATGGGGGCGGCGCGCCTGGGTGTGCTGGCGGGTTTGGCGGTGGCGGCGGATCCCGCGCGCCTGGGGGCGGAAACGGGGTTGGACCTGGCGGCGTATACGCTCGAACCCGTGTACGCGGCGGATTTCACGGATGCCGCCGCCAACCGGATCGTGTCGGAAAGCGCTGAGTTGTTTGCGGGGGAAGAACGGCAACCCTTGCCGGAGGATGCGGCCTGGGTGTACGAGGGCGCCGACCGCGCCTGGATCGAGGACGGCAAGCTTTGGCTGGGTGGCGCCGCGAAAACATCCCGCTTCCAGCCGGAGGCTCACGAGGCGCAATACCATTCGGTGCTCTGGAACACCCACGAGTTCCCGGCGGACTTCCTGCTCGAATTTACCTTTACGCAGACCCAGAAGACCGGCCTGAATATCGTCTTTCTCGCCACGCGGGCGCGCGAGGCCTTCGGCGGCGGCGATCCATTCCAGACCGGTTTGCCCCGGCGGCGCGGCCGGTTCGACGAATATACCCAGGGCGCATTGGACTGTTACCATATCAGCTATTTCGCCACGACGCCGCGCGGTGATCCCCGCGGGCAGAGCAATCTGCGCAAAAACCATGGCTTTCATCTGGTGGCGGAAGGCGAAGACTTCATTTCGGATATGGCGGGCCTGGGGCCGCACCGGGTGCGCGTGCTGAAAGTCGGCGCCCGGCTGACCCTCGAAGTCAACGGCCGGATCGCGTTGGCATGGACGGATACGGGAGAGATCGGCGGCCCGCCGCATGGCGCCGGCTGGATCGGACTGCGGCAGATGCGGCACAGCGCGCTGTGCGCCTACGACTCGTTTCAGGTATGGGCGGTCAAGGGTCCGCCTGTCCAGGCCGCCCGCGCGGAAACCGACTATCTCGAACGGGTGCGGCCCTGACCCGCGGAGGACCATCATGAGCTTTCGTCTTTTATTTTCCGCGGCCCTCGGCGCGATGGCTTTGTCGGCGCCAGGCAATGACCTGGCGGAGGACGGTGCGGCGTACGAGGTCCAGGTGTTGCCCACCTTTGAGAATGCTTCGGTTTACTGGAACGCCCCGGGGGAAGGGTTTCGCGCCGAGTATCGCCAAGGCGCCGGCGAATGGATGCCGGCTCCGCCGTTGGTGCGGACGGAAAACGACCCGGTCTGGCGTTGTTCGTTGCTGGCGCTTCAGGAAAATACCCCTTACGAGGTCCGGATCAAGGGGGCGGCCGGGGTCGCCGCCACGGCGACATTTCGAACATTGGATTCCCGTCCCCCTGTGGGGGAGACCGTGGTCGTCGGTCCGGGGCCGTTCACGTTTTCGGGCCGCGGTACGGCGGATGCCTGGATTCGGCTGGTGGCCGATGGGCCGCTTGATGCCGGGCAGGCGCAGGAGGCCGCGCTCGAGCTGCACGGGGCTTCGTACATCCTGATCGAGGGGCTGACCATTCGAGGCGGCCGGCGCCACGGCATCTGGCTGGACGGGTGCGACCACGTTATCGTCCGGGATTGCGATATCAGCGGGTTCGGGCGGCATGGCGTGCTGATGTTTCAATCCGAGAACGCCGAGGGCCGTTTCTTCGATCATGATGGCAACGTGGTCACCCACGATGCCGGCATCTACCTGGGCCAAACTTCCAATGTGCTGATCGAGCGCAACTATGTTCATGACAGCCGGACGCGTTCGGTATCCTGGGCCACGGCGCATCCCACCGGCAGCGCCGCCATCCTGATGGATACGCTGCAGGGCCGCACCGTGATCCGGCACAACGATCTCATCGGCTCGCTGCTGCATCCGTACGACGACGTGATCCTGAGCATCAATAACGGGGATCCGGATGGCGGCCCGGCCCGGGACGCTGATATCTACGGCAACCTACTGATGGGCAGCAACGACGACGCCGTCGAATTGGACGGGGGCCAGCGCAACGCGCGGTTCTACGACAACCTGTGCCTGGCGACCCTGTGCGGCGTGAGCACCGCGCCCTGTTTCTACGGGCCCACCTACATTTTCAATAATCTCATGCTGGAGGGGGGCGATGAAACGGGGCGCGTGCTGTATGCCATCAAGAACATTTTCAGTAAGCCCGGCCAGGGAACGGTCTTTGCCGTCGGCAACACATTGCGCTATGCCGTGAGCATCGGCCGATTCAAGGTGACGGATGAAGAGGGCAGCCGCATCATTGCGCAGGACAACGTAATGGAGGCCGTCTCCAGTCTCTACCAGGATGGCCTGATGGCCTCGGACAGCGTGCCGGGAAGGAATCTGCTTTGGAGTCCCACGGCGGCTGTACGGGAGGAAGCGCGCGCCTTGCTCCAGGCATACCCGGGGATCAGCGATCCCCTGTTTGCGGCCCCGCGCTATGTCCACGCGGCCGCGGGCGATTTCCGTCTGCGGCCGGATGGGGCCCCGGCGGCGCAGTCGCCCGCCGGCTTTCCCGCCCGGGTGCATATGGGCATTGACTCAGCCATGATGCCCAAACGTCCCGGCCCCCTGCGGCTCGAGCGCACATTCGTCGCGCTCTGCCGGGCCGAACGCGAGCACCAGCTGACCGCCACGCTCGAAGGCGCCCAGCCACTCGCCTACCGCGTGCTCAAGAATGCCGACTTCGATTGGTTTACTGTTCGGCCGTCAAGCGGCGCCTTGGAACCCGGAGTGCCCGTTGACTTTCAGGTCAGCTATGTGCCGCGGACGCACTCGACCCCGGGCGCCAAGGGCGCCTTCATCATCAAGTTGTCCGACGGCACATCGCGGCCGGTGATCGTCACCGCGGCAGCGGAAGATCCCTTCATCCCCCGAGTGCAGGAACCGCGGATTGCCGCGGTGATCGAGGCGGAGGCGATTCTCCCCATCCCCCGCGCCCCAACGCGCGCCGGCGTGGCCTCCGGCGGGGCCGCCGTGTTGCTGGCGGCCGGCGACCAGTTGGCCTTCGAATTTCTGGTCACCAGGGAAAACGACTACTACATTGCGGCGCGCTGCCGGGCGGCCGACCAGTCCTTGTCGGCACTCGGGACGGTGCAACTCAACGACGAGCCGGTGCGGGATTTCCGGTTGCCGTTGACGCAGGATTTCAGTTGCGCCTCGCTGTTTCGTTTTCCCGATAACCCCAACAAGAGCTTCCATCCGCAGCGACTGGGTGTGGGACCGCAGCGCATTGTTTTCAAAACGGAAACCCCCATCGAGGTGGACGCCTTGTACGTCGTCACCAGCCCGAACGCACTCTACCGGCGCGGCTATGACCCGTTGCCCTTGAAGTGACCCGGTCATTTTCAGGCCGTTGTGCGCGGCATCGCTGTTGCAACCCGGCCGCGGCGGTTTTTGCGCAAAAACAAACCGGAAATGCGCAAAATAGGGAGTATTTTCCGCTTGACGTGCCGGGCGCTCGTCAGCAAAAATATGTTTACGAAAATAGGAGTCCGGTCATGAAAGCAAATCTTCTCTTGGTGGGCACGTTGGTATTGGGCGTGTCTGTGTTTATCAGTGGCAGAGCGCCTGCGGCGGTTTACGACAATGTTACCACAGGTTTCTATGACTATGTGGTCAATGACGTCACCGATACGTGGAGTGGGTCGGATATCACGGTCACGAACGATCAGTCTGTTGCGTCCGGTGCTGACAGCAGTGGCACGCTGGCGCTGAGCAACACGACCATGACGGTGGGCAACCAGTGGCGGTTGGCCGCGGACGGGGCCAACGCGACGGCCAATGTGACCTTGACGGATAGCTCTGTGACGGCACCTACGGCCGGAGTCGGTGGATTGTACGCTGGTTCGGGCAGCGCGGGGGTTGCCACGCTGACCATGACGCGCTCGACCAACGTGATCAACCGGTATTTGTCCGCGGCTGCTAATGGTTCGTTCACGTTGAATATGACGGACAGCCGCATCGCGGCGACCTACTATCTCGCGGTCATGAACCTGGGCAACGCCACAGTCACCATGACGAACTCCAGCATTCGCTGGGCCCGTGATCAGGGGGGCGACCAGCGCACGTATCAATCCTCTTTTATCGGCATTAACACGGGCCCGGTTACGCTGAATGTTCGGGCGGGCTCGAGCTTCATCGTGGAGAATAACCATAACGCGGGCGACCGGCTGTCCTTTGGGTATAACGAGAATGCGACGGCCAACGTGGAGGACAGTGAATTCCGGTGGCGCAAGCTGGTGATGGGGGATCAGGCGGGCGCTACCGGTCGCATTGAGGCCGTGCGGTCGGCGATTACCGCGATTGCTTCGGCGAAATGGGAATACATTGGTGACAGCGGGACCGGGGTCATCCTGTTAAACAGTTCCACGGGCAGTTTTCAGACGGTCTCGTTTGGTCGCGGCGCTACCGGCCAGGGCACGCTGATCGCCAATGCGTCTTCGGTGTCGGCCGACGGTGCTTATACTTTTGTGGGGTATGCCGGCGCCGGTCAGGTCACGTTGACCAATCGCTCGAGTTTGACCCTGGGTTCGGGCAACAGTCTGCATATCGGCTATGAGGGTGGCGCCAGCGGCTTGTTGACGCTCGGAAACTCGACGGGAACCGTGAACAATGCCTACGTGGCGTTTAATAGCGGGAGCACGGGGACGGTTCATCTGTTGCCGGGCAGTAAGCTGGACGTGACCAATGACTTTGACATGTCCACCAACGGCACACCCCGGCTGCAACTGACGCTGGCGGGTACGTCTGCGGGGCAGTTTGGCCGGATCACGGTCGGAGGCGGGGTGCAGTTGGCGGGGGCGTTGGAGGTTTTGCTGGATGGATATACGCCGTCCGTTGGAGACAAGTGGAGCATTCTGACCGGCGCTTCGGCGGTTGACGGCACTTTTGACGATGTCACTTCGGGATACCAGGTCAACTACCTGTCTGACGGCTTTGAGGTCGAGGTGATTCCCGAGCCAGGCACCCTGGTTTTGCTGGTGACCGCGGGCTTGGCGCTGTGGGGGTATCGTCGCCGCAGATAGCGCGCCGCCGGATTTACGTTCCGGCATTCTCGCCTGACAGGGTGCTGCTCGCGGCATGGGTTTCAAGCCGGTATCTGGGACTATAGAGAGGCTCCTGCAAAATTCCTCGTGGCATGGGCATCTTGCCCATGCAGCACGGGCCGGAAGCCCGTGCCACGTCCGCATCGCATCATGCGCATAAACAAACCGGAAATGCGCAATATCGGGGTTGAATTGGGTTGGCGCGGAGCCTACGCGCTCTATAATGGACTGCATTCGTTTGAGCTAGAGCAGGAAGCAGAGGGCATTATGATCAAGGCCGCACGGGTTTCGCCATTCACAATCCTGGCCGGGCGGGGGGGGCGGATCGGCTGGTTGGTGCTGGCGGGCTGGGTGACCGCGGCGGTGGCTGCGCCGGGGCAACCGACCGTGGTGCATGTGCAGCCAGGCCAGACCTTGAATGCGGCGATTGCGGACGTGGCGGGCCCGGTCATGATCCTGCTGCCGCCGGGGGTCACTGAGCACGATGCGGCCATCACGCGCAACGAGACGGTCATTATCCGGGGCGCGGGCGAAGCGGTTACCACCTTGCGGCCGGCGGCGGCGCTCGGGCCGGACGACGGGGTCGCTTTGGTCACGCAGACCGAAGGGTATGACGGCGATTTCATTCTTGAAGAGCTGACCTATGACCGCGCCCATCATCCCGGTGTTACCCCCGGTGACCCGGCGGTGCGCACCGGGGCGAACATCCTCTTGGTCAGCGCGCAGAACCGCGTGGTTTTGTGCAACGTATCCATCCATCACTTCGATTACGGCGCGCGCGAGGGCGAGGCGAATGCCGGGACGCCTTTTGTCTTTACGGAGGTGGTGGCATCTACCGCGGATCTGGGGGTCTACCGGTTTCACACCCGGGACATGGAATTTCGCAACGTCACCATTGATTTTGAAAAGGGCGGCGGGATCCGGCATCGTCCGGGGCGTCCGCACGACACGTTTCAGTTCGGCACGGTGGACCGCATCCTGATTGATGCGGACTGTGTCTTTCGCAGCCACCTGTGCCAGGACGCGAATCCCGCGTATACGGTCGGCCCGGTGTGGAACAATCGCGGGAATGCCGGTCCCATGTATGGCATCCGCCTGTGGGTGTACGAGCGCGCGTTGATTGACGGCGTATGGCACAACAGTGACTACGGCGCGTGGCGCAACGGCGGTCCGGCGTCCACCGACGCGGTCCTCGAATGGCGCATGGACTTGCTCAATGCCGGGTATGGCGACCAGTTCTGGCAGGGGCCGGGGCGCTACGGGCGGCCGGTCCGGTTCGACGCGCCCGCCGGTCATATGATTTTCAAGGACGTCCGGATCGAGGGCAACCGGACCGGCAAGCTCTGGAACGATTACGGCCTGCGCGCGTTTGGCGACTGGAAGCGCATTACGGTGGAAGACTGCACGGTGCTTAACCGGGGGCACACGCTGATGTTCGGCCGGGGCCGGCACCTGGGGGATGTGACCATTCGCAACGTCACCCTGGCGCCCAGCGCCAATGGCCGGGAAGCTATCTTGATCAGGAACTATGAACGGATTGACTCCCTTGAGATAGACAACGTCACGATTATGGCCGATCCGGGTGAGGAGCAGGCCTATTATACCACCGGCATCCGGATCCAGGACGTCAAATCCGCCGGCCCGATCACGATCCGCAACGTGCGGGCCGAGGGGTTCCTGCAGCATGCATTCGACGATCAAACCGGGCCGGAGGTCACGGTGGTGACGTCCAACATCGTCGGTCGTCAGACGGCCTTCACCCTCCCGGAGGGCTTCGATTTCGCCTTGATGCCAAGGCGCGTGGGCAATCCCCGTAATCCGCGCCCGGACTATCATTACGGGACCGAGATGCCCGGCTATTTCCAGGGGGCCGAGGTGCTAACGCCCGTCAGCGGCGACGCCACCATCGCCTGGGGCATGATCAACCTGTCGTACACCCGCGAGGCATTTCATCTATACGTTAGTTTTCAGCGGGACGAGATCAGCCCGCTCGCGGGCGACGATTTTTCCACGGCGGACCGCCTGCGGATCGGCTTGGCGCTGGGCGCGCCGGATGCGGTGGCAACCTGGTATGAGATTGAGGTGGCGGCGGCCGAGGGCGCCGACAGCGAGCCGCTGTCGCAGGCGCGGGCGCGGTTGCGCCGGTATCCTGGGG
Organism: Fidelibacterota bacterium; assembly: GCA_021734645.1. Lineage (GTDB taxonomy): Bacteria > Verrucomicrobiota > Kiritimatiellia > JAIPIQ01 > JAIPIQ01 > JAIPIQ01. Next base: position 18,583 of record JAIPIQ010000022.1, read on the forward strand.
GCGAGGAGGTCGCGCTGGGGGGCATTGAGGTTGGCCGCCTGGAACGCAAAGGGCAGCGCTGGGGGGTGACCATCCCGTGGGCGGCCGTGGGCATTGATCCCATCGAGGAATCTTTTTTCATTGATCGGCGGTTATGCGTGGACCTGGCTTATATTGATGTGGACGCAGGCCGGGAAGTCGCCCGCTATCAATTCATGGGCCGCAGCGGGATCCTCGCTGACAAGCATATCCAGGGCTTCAAGCAGGTTTTTTTACGCGACGTGGATTGGGATGATTCGCCCCCGCAGCCCGGGTTATGATCGGGGTTGAGACCGCAAAGGCGTTGGTCGCGCCCTGCGTCAGCAGCCCAAGTGGAACCAGTATCAAGCGAACAGCAGGAGTTAAGTCATGAATACAGGTAGCGAGAGCAAACGGCATTGGATGGGGCACGGTTTGGCGGCGGTTTTGGCGCTGGCGTTGGCGCCGGCCGCGGCGGCGCAGGAGCGCAGCGACGCGTTTGAGGCGCAGCCGGAAATGACGCTGCGCTATCCGTTGATCACGGCGCCCCGGCTCACGGGGTCGGCGCCGGTGATAGACGGCCGGATAGACAAGGCGGAGTGGGCGGGTGCCGCGCGGTCGGCGCCGCTGGTCAGCGGGCTGCCGGGCTTGCGCACCGAGGAAGAGGCCGTCTATTGGATTGCCTACACCGAGGAGGC
>JAIPIQ010000023.1 GCA_021734645.1 Fidelibacterota bacterium
AGGGCTTTTCCGTGGTCCAGATTGTCTGCGGGCCTTATCCCGACGAATACTTCTTCGCGCCCAGCCTGGAGAATGAGCGCGGACAGCCGTATCTGCGGCAGGACATGAGCGTGGTCATTCCAAAGTACTTTGACTATGCGGACCGCCGGTTGAAGCATGTGGCGGAGGCCGGCAATGATCCGGCGACTGTCGGTCCCACGGGGCGGGGCGACTGTAAGAGGATGGAGAAATTGGGGGCGGGCAATATCAAGCGGCACTGGCGCAATCTGATTGCGCGCTACGGCGCCTATCCGGTGATGTGGATTCTGGCGGGTGAAATTCCGGAAGAAACCAAAGCGGGGCATGGCCCCTGGGCCGAAGTGGCGACCTATCTCCAGAGCATCGATCCCTACCATCACCCGCTCACCTGCCACACGGGCCAGGGACGGAAACTTGCCAAGGACGACGTTCCGGTGATCGACTTCGACATGGTCGGCGGGAACCACGATGAGCATGTTGCCGTGGCGCCCGAAACCGTGGCGATCGTTTCCTCGGCCTACGCGACCAAGCCGCCGATGCCCGTGCTGGTCGGCGAGACCTGCTATGAGGGGCACATGCAACAGGGGTTCGGGGATGTTCAGCGCCGCATGTTCTGGGGGAGCATCCTGAGCGGTGCCGCCGGCCACACCTATGGCGCGGCGGGTATCTGGCATGCCGGCGTGGAAGGCGACCACGGCAACTGGGGCGCGTGGGACCGTCAACCCTATGACTGGACGACCTGGAAGGAAGGGATGAAGTATCCCGGCGCCACCCAGCTCGGGCTGGCCAGGAAACTGCTCGAGCAGTACCCGTGGCAGAAATTCGAACCGCACCCGGAGTGGGCGCCGGGCTGCTATGCCGCCGGCATTCCCGGCGGGACGCGCTTTATCTACCGCCCGCGAAAGGGCATCTACGACTGGAGCGGATTTACGGTGAACAACCTTGTCCCCGGCGTGCCGTATGCCACCTTCTTCTTCGACCCAGCCACGGGACGACGTTTTGATAAGGGCATCGTGACCCCCACGTCCACGTCATGGAACACGCCGAATGTGCCGTCGCCCCAGGATTGGGTGCTGGTGATGCAGGCGCCGGACCTCGGCGTGCCGGTGATCCTTGCGGGTGCAGCGGCAGGCAAGGCCTACACCGGCCGCCTGTTGCCGGAGGGCGCCGTCTTTGCCAGCCGAACGGGGCCGGGCTGGCTGACGATTCATCCGGACGGCCGGGTCTCTGGCACGCCCGGAGAGGACGATGTTGGTGCCAATACGTGGATTGTTTCGGTGGCGAAGGCCGGCAGTCCTGCTGCGATGATCCAGCTCCAGATCACGGTGGCCGGTGCGGCGGGCGTTCACTTCGTCGAGAAGTTCAACCGCTATAGCGGAGACCAGAACGAGACGCAGGACCAGAGCGGGTTGAACGTGGCCCACAGCGGTACGGTGGCCGGCTGGGACCATGCGGGTGCCGGCGCCGTGCACGCGGTGGACCGCGCCAATCAAGCCGGGCAGGCGAATCCGTCGGACTGGGCGGTCATGATCTTTGAGGATAATGTCATCACTTCCAAGGCCTTTGGCGCGAATGTCGCCGGGCAAACCTACCGCGTGAACTTCGAGCTCAGCGCCGCCGTTTATAACGGATCATCCCAGGCGACGCAGGCCGGCGACGCCCTGCTCATCGAGGTGCTGCGCGCCGACAACAGCGTGCTGGCCAGTACCACGAAAGCACCCGGCGCATGGACCGGCAAGATGACGTTTACCACGGCGAGCTTCCAATACAAAGGCGATGGTTCGGGCGATGTCCGCCTCCGCATCGGGCCGGCCAAAACAATGAACAGCGGACGCTTCCACGGGGCGATCGACAATCTCATCGTGAAGGATGCTGACAGCAAGGATTAAACCACAAAACATGAACACACCGACCACACACCGACTCCTTTTGACCCTGCTCGCCTCCGCCGGCACGGCCCTGCTTCTAACCCGCGCCCAAGCGGTGACGTATTCGCTGGCAGGCGATTTCTCCTACACGGACAACCGCGCTGACAGCGTGTGGTCTTTCCGGCTTGACGACGGTGCCCGGCAGAAGCCCGCGTTTCTGCCACTGCTGACGTCGACCAACCTCAACGCGAAAACGCTGTGGGGCCCGGATTTCGCAGCTCCCCCGGTGATGTGGAGCGAGGGCTCGGGCTACTGGGGCATCGGCAAGAACACCTCGGGCGTCGCGCAGACGGGCAGCGGCATTACCTGGGCGCCGGGCGAAGTGCTGCTCCATCCCAAAGGCGGCGCATCGCCCGCGGGCCTGGCCATCGTCTGGACGGCGCCCGCGAAAACGGTGCTCGACGTCAACTACACCTTCAGCCGCTGCATGGCGCAGGGGGACGGAGTCGGCTACGAACTGCTCAAACGCGGCGGCGGCGCCGACGCGGTGCTGGCCAATGATGCCGTCGGCAGCAGCCTCACCCGCACCCTGCCGGGGGTTTCCGTCGCCGCCGGCGACCAGTTGATCTTCCGGTTCGACACCTTGGGTGATCCCGGCGGCGACATCACCAAGGCGGCCATCGAGCTCACCCCGGCGGCGGGGCCGGCGATGGCTGTGAAGCCGGTGGCCGAGACGCCGCCTTCCGACCTGGCCTTGTGGTACAACCAGCCGGCGGGGCGATGGCTGGAGGCCCTGCCGGTCGGCAACGGACGGATCGGATGCATGGTCTTCGGCGGTGTCGAATCCGAGCGGCTGCAGTTGAATGAAGTCAGCGTCTGGTCGGGCTCGCCGCAGGACAGCGACAACCCTGACGCCCTGGCCGCGCTGCCGGAAATACGCCAGCTCCTGTTCGACGGCAAATACAACCAGGCCAAAGAAGTGTCCGCAAAGAAGCTCATCTGTAAGGGGGTCGGAACGAAAGGCGCTGGCTCTGCGAATGATCCCTTCGGCTGTTTCCAGACGCTGGGTGACCTGACGCTGAAGTTCGATGCCCAAGGCGGCGCGAGCAATTACCGCCGCACACTGGATCTTGAGACGGCGGTCGCCACGGTGAGCTATCGCGTGGGCGACGCCACATTCAAACGCGAGGTCTTTTCCAGCGCGCCGGACCAGGCGCTGGTCGTGCGCATGACCTGCGACAAGCCCGGCAAGCTCGGCTTCACGGCCGGCCTGACGCGGCCGGAGCGCTTTGCCACAACGGCCGAGGGCAGCGACGGGCTGGTCATGCGCGGCCAGCTGAACGACGGCGTGAACGGCACGAACGGGATGAGATACATCGCCCGGGTCAAGGCTGTCGCCGAGGGCGGCACGGTGAAGACTGACGGGAATAATCTGCGCGTGGAGGGGGCGAATACGGTCACGCTGTTTTTGACCGCGGGCACGGATTACAAGCTCAATCCGCCGTATCGCGGCAATCCGCATGAAAAGGTGACTGCCGGCCAGCTTGCGGCAGCCGCGGCCAAGCCCTACGACGAGTTGCGCAAGGCGCATGTGGCCGACTATCAGAAATTGTTTGGCCGGGCATCGCTCGATCTGGGCGGCCATGAGGCCCGCAGGCTGCCCACCGATCAGCGGCTGGCCCGCATGGCCAAAGACAAGACGCCCGATCCGGATATGGAAGCGTTGTTTTTCCAGTTTGGGCGTTACCTGGCGATTTCAAGTTCCCGCCCCGGCAACCTGCTCTCCAGTCTGCAGGGGATCTGGGCCGAGGCAATCCAGACCCCGTGGTGCGGCCAGTATACGGTGGATCTCAACGTGCAGATGAACTGCTGGCCGCTTGAAATCGCCAATCTATCGGAATGTTTCCAGCCGACATTCGATCTGATTGATTCGTGGCGTGTGCCGGGCGCCAAGACGGCCAAGGTGCATTACAACGCCAAGGGCTGGATCGTGCATACGGTCGCCAATGTGTGGGGCTTCACCTCCGCGCCCGAGCATCCCGCCTTCGGGATGTATATGGGGGTAGGCGCCTGGCTCTGCCAGCCGGTGTGGGAGCACTACGCATTCACCGGCGACCGCGAGTATCTTAAACGCGCCTACCCCGTGATGAAAGAGTCGGCGGAATTCTACCTCGATTGGCTGGTGAAGCATCCGAAGACCGGCAAGCTGGTCTCGGGCCCGTCCACCTCGCCTGAGAATGAATACATTGCCGCCGATGGCCAGCGCGGCTGGTTGTGCATGGGGCCGTCGATGGATCAGCAGCAAATCTGGGATCTGTTCGGCAACGTCATCGAAGCCGCCAAGGAATTGGGCGTCGACGACGCGTTTGCCGCGCGTGTCCGCGCTGCGCGGGCGCAGTTGGCAGGTCCGCAGATCGGATCTGACGGCAGGCTCATGGAATGGCCGGAGGAGTTCAAAGACTCTGAAAATGGGGGCCACCGGCATCTGTCGCACCTGTTCGGATTGTATCCCGGATCGCAGATCACGCCGCGCGCAACTCCGGAATGGGCCGCCGCGGCCCGGAAATCCCTGGAAGTCCGCTTAGCGAACGGCGCAAGCGGGTGCGAGTGGACTTCAGCCTGGACCATCAACCTGTTTGCCCGGCTCCTGGACGGCGAGAAGGCGCATGAGTATATCCTGTGGCATCTGAACAGAATGATCGCGCCGAACTTGTTCGACTTGTGTGGCGGCACTTTCCAGATTGATGGAAATTTCGGCTATACGGCGGGTGTTTGCGAAATGCTTTTGCAGAGCCACAACGGCGAGCTTGCCCTGTTGCCCGCATTGCCGACGGCATGGCCAAACGGATCAATCAAAGGGCTGCGCGCCCGCGGCGGCTTCGAGGTGGATATGGCGTGGGAAGATGGAAAGGTTGTGACCTTGACCCTCAAGTCCGACATGGGCAAGCGTTGCCGGATCAGGTCAGCTTCTCCGCTGACGACGGCAGAAGGCGGGTTCAAGCCTTCGGTCAAGTCGATTGACGCGAATGTCATCGAGTTCGATACGCGGGCGGGGAAAGTTCACTCGCTGGTGGCTGTGCCCGGCAGCAAGGAGAACCACCAAGTACCCCAAGTTCAGGAAAAGACACCGAGAAGATAGAACTGAATAAAGGGAATCAAGCTTATGATTATACGAGTGACAGGATTGATGGCGGTGTTTATGTGGGCATTGATTGGCTTTCAGGCGAATGGTGCCGAGAATGCCCAACAATGGAGCGTGTTTGAAACCTCGTATCAAAGCGAAAAGGCGTACTCGAACGCGTTCAGGGAGGTGGAGGTCAATGTCGTATTCAGCCAGGGAGGGAAGCAATGGGTGGTCCCGGCCTTCTGGGCTGGCGGCAGCAAGTGGACGGTGCGTTTCGCTCCGCCAACGCAGGGTGAGTATGAATATCGCGTTGAATGTTCGGACAAGTCCAACACCGCGTTGAACGGAAAGAATCGAACCATTCAAGTTGCCGCCTACAACGGGGATAATCCCTTGCTTAAGCACGGGTTTCTCAAGGTCAGCGCGGACAAGCGGCACTTCGAGCACGCCGACGGCACGCCGTTCCTATGGCTGGGTGATACGTGGTGGAAAGGGCTTTGCGAGCGGATCACCTGGGAAGGCTTCCAGCAGCTCACGGCGGACCGCAAAGCCAAGGGGTTCAATGTGGTGCAGATCATCGGCGGCGGACCCTTTCCGGACGAGCCGTTGTTTGATGAGCGCTGGAAGAACGAAGGCGGAATGCCTTACGAAAAGGACTTTGAGCACATCAACCCGGCTTATTTCGACAATGCCGACCGCCGGATCAGGCATCTTGTGGAAAATGGAATCGTTCCGGCCATGGTGGGCGCCTGGGGTTGGCACACGCAAATGATTTCCAACGAGACCATCGATGGAGGCAAGGGCAAATGGTTTAACCGCCACTGGCGTTATCTGATCGCACGCTACGGGGCCTTCCCCGTCATCTGGATCGTTGCGGGCGAGATGCGGCATCCCTACTTGAACGATGTGGCGAAGTATGTCCGGGCCAATGATCCCTACCATCACCTGACCGCGATGCATCCACCCGGCGTGCCGGAGCTGCAGTCGGGCCGGAAGGTTGTGAAGGATGAATCGTTGGTGGATTTTGATTTTCTCCAGACCGCGCACAACGAGTGGGCCTCCGCTCCGATCACGGTGTCGCAAGTCACCATGTCGTACTCCAAGACGCCGCCCATGCCGGTGGTCAATGGAGAAGTGACCTATGAATGGCACAAGAACCAGAGCCGGCATGATCTTCAGCGTTTCATGTTCTGGACCTGCATGCTCAACGGCGCCGCCGGTCACACCTACGGCGCGGGCGGGGTCTGGCAGATGAACACCGAAAAGGTCCATGGCAGCACGGCTTACGAGACGATCCCATGGCATGTGGCCATGCATTACCCCGGATCGGCCCAGCTTGGCTTGGGCAAGAAGCTGCTGGAGGAGTATCCGTGGTGGCGCTTCGAGCCCCATCCGGAGTGGGTCGAACCTCACAGCACGACACTCCTCGAACCGCATGCCGGGTGGTATGACAATCACCAAAAGTGGGCGGAACTGAAAGGACGCTGGGATCTGCCCTACGCGGCGGGGATTCCCGGCGAAGTGCGTTTTATTTACATTCCCGGCAACAACGACTACCAGTTGACTGCTCCCACCGTGCTGCATTTGGAGCCGGACGTCAATTATCGCGCCTTCCTGTTCGATCCGATCTGGGGCCGGCGGTTTGACCTGGGACCGGTTGTCAAGTCCGGGCCATCGCCCCGGAAACCGGCAGCCGGCGTGACGCCCAAGCCCTTCGAAGGCCACACGAAGCCGTTGCTTTTTGCGGACACGTTTGCAGGAGCCGATGCTTCGGCCTGGAAGGACTACGGCACGCCGAGCCAGCGCAAGGCCGGCCGCCTGGTCGGCGGCAAAGGCCTGGTGACGATCCTGGAAAAGATCAGCGAATCCAACCTGATGGCCAGCGTCGAGGCCAACAGCGACGCAGAGGCCGGCGTCATCCTGCGCTTTCAGAATCCCGACAATTATCTGGTCGCGCTTTACAGCCCGGAAATGAAGGCGATCTATCTCCATGACCGCAAGAACGGCGCATGGGGTGATCAACTCGGCCGCGTCGACGTGCCGGCAATCGGACCCAGGTTCCGGCTCACCGCGGCAGCTTGCGGACAGCACGCGGCCCTGGTGCTGACCGATGGCAATATAAGCCACCACACACCCATCGTGGAGGTCGGCAATGTGGCAAGCGGCAAGGCTGGCCTATGGCTTTACCAGATCGGCGAACGCCAGGAATTCGGCACCTTCGAGCTGTCCCGGGCACAGTTGGGTCCGGCCACGCTTAAACCAACTCCCCAGGGTGTGTCAGGACCAGCTGATGAGTATCAACCCCCGCAACGACCATCACCGCAGGACTGGGTGCTGGTGCTGGAAAAGCTGAAATAACGTGAAGGAACAAAAACTAATGAGAAACAAATTATCTATCATGTCAGGACTGTGCGTGCTGATGCAGGCTGTGTCATACGGAGCCGAGAGCGCTCAGTGGGAGGTGTTCGAAACCTCCTACGAGAGCGCGAAAGCCTACCCGAACGCGTTCACCGAGGTGGAGGTCGATGTCGTCTTCAAGCAAGGCGAAAGACAATGGAAGGTTCCGGCGTTCTGGGCCGGCGACAAGAAATGGACGGTTAGATTCGCACCTCCGGTTCAAGGGAAATTCACCTATCGCGTCGAATGCACCGACAAGGCCAATCCCGGCCTCAACGGCAAAGAGCAGACGCTGTCGGTCGCGGCCTACAAAGGCGACAACCCGCTGCTGAAGCATGGTTTCGTGAGGACGAGCCCGGGCAAGACTTACTTCGAGCATGCCGACGGCACACCGTTCCTCTGGCTGGGGGACACCTGGTGGAAATGTCTGTGCAAACGCATGACATGGGAGGGTTTTCAGGAACTAACTGCCAACCGCAAGGCCAAGGGTTTTTCCGTGGTCCAGATTGTCTGTGGTCCTTACCCGGATGAAAATTTCTTCGCGCCGAGCCTGGAGAATGAAGGCGGACAGCCTTACCTTGCCAATGATATGAGCGTGGTCAATCCGAAGTATTTTGACTATGCGGACAGGAGGTTCAAGCATCTGGTGGACGCGGGCATTGTTCCGGCAATTGTCGGTGCCTGGGGGCGGGGCGACTGCAACAGCATGGAGAAATTCGGGGCTGTCAATATCAAGCGGCACTGGCGGTATCTGATTGCGCGCTATGGTGCCTATCCGGTGATCTGGATTCTGGCGGGTGAAATCCCGGAAGAAACCAAAGCGGGGCAGGGCCCCTGGGCCGAAGTGGCGACCTATCTCCGGAGCATCGATCCCTACCATCACCCGCTCACCTGCCACACGGGCCAGGGACGGCGCGTTGCCAAGGACGACATCCCGGTGATCGACTTCGACATGGTCGGCGGAAATCACGACGAACGGATTGCCGTGGAGCCGCAAACCGTGGCGATCGTTTCCTCAGCCTACTCGACCAAACCGCAGATGCCCGTGCTGGTCGGTGAGACCTGCTATGAGGGGCATATGCAGCAGGGCTTCGGGGATGTCCAGCGCCGCATGTTCTGGGGCAGCATCCTGAGCGGTGCAGGGGGCCACACTTACGGCGCGGCGGGAATCTGGCACGCCGGCGTGGAAGGCGATCACGGGAATTGGGGCGCGTGGAACCGCCAACCCTATGACTGGACCACCTGGAAGGAAGGCATGAACTACCCCGGCTCGACCCAACTCGGACTGGGCAAGAAACTGCTTGAACAATACCCTTGGCACCGCTTCGTGCCGCACCCGGAATGGGCACCGGGCTGCTTGGCCGCCGGCATTCCCGGCGAAGTGCGGCTTATTTATCTGCCGCGCCGCAATGTCTATAACTGGGACGGTCCTGAGGTGATGGATCTGGAGCCGGATATCGACTGGCACGTCTATTACTGGGATCCCGTTGCTGGACGCAAGTTCGACCAGGGCGTGATCAAAGCCACGGCGAAACCGGGTGACGCGTCAGCGAAGCCGGTGAGTTTCAAGAAAAACGTTCCGTCCCCGCAGGACTGGGTGTTGGTGTTGGAAAAAGAAAAATAACGTGAAGAAACAAAATCTAATGAAAATCAAATTTTTTATCATATCAGGACTGTGCGTGCTGATGCAGGCTGTGTCATACGGAGCCGAGAGCGCCCAGTGGGAGGTGTTCGAAACCTCCTACGAAAGCGCGAAAGCCTATCCGAATGCATTCACCGAGGTGGAGGTCGATGTCGTCTTCAAGCAAGGCGAAAAACAATGGAAGGTGCCGGCGTTCTGGGCCGGCGACAAGAAATGGACGGTTCGCTTCGCGCCGCCTTTGCAGGGAAAATTCACCTACCGCGTCGAATGCACCGATCAAGCCAATCCCGGCCTCAACGGCAAAGAGCAGACGCTGTCAGTCGCGGCCTACACAGGCGACAACCCGCTGCTCAAACACGGTTTTCTTCGTGTCGCCGAAGACAGGCGGCATTTCGAGCATGCCGACGGCACGCCGTTTTTCTGGCTCGGCGATACCTGGTGGAAATGTCTGTGCAAACGGATGACCTGGGAAGGTTTCCAGGAACTAACGGCTGACCGCAAGGCCAAGGGCTTCAGCCTCGTGCAGATCGTCTGCGGCGTGTATCCCGACGAAGGCCTGTTCGAACCGCGCTGGGAGAACGAAGGCGGCAAGCCATACGAGACGAAGGATTTCAGCGTGGTCAATCCGAAGTATTTTGAATCCTCGGACCGGCGCATCAAGCACCTGGCCGACGCAGGCATCGTCCCGGCGATCGTCGGCAGTTGGGGGCGGGGCGATTGCAACGGCATGCTGGTCGGGATTGACGGCCTCAAGCGGCATTGGCGGAACCTGATTGCCCGGTATGGCGCCTATCCCACGATCTGGATCATTGGAGGCGAATCGGACGGCCCCCAGTGGACCGAGGTGGCGAGGTATGTGCAGCAAGTTGATCCGTATCACCATCCGGCGACGATGCACCCCGGCGCGTCAGGCCGGGATTCCGTGACCGACGAGACGGTGATTGATTTCGACATGCTGCAGACCGGGCACGGTGCCTGGGAAGCGGCTCGCGGTGCCATTCCGAAGCTCCAGGCGGCCTACGCCCGCAAACCGCCCATGCCCGCCATGATCGGCGAGTATTCTTATGAAGGCCACATGCAGACGGGGTTTCAAGATCAGCAGCGCTATGTGTTTTGGGGGTCGATGCTCAACGGTGCGGCCGGACTAACATACGGAGCGGCCGGAATCTGGCACGCCAGCGTGGAAGGTGATCCGGGCATCGCGAACGTCTATGACTGGACAACCTGGAAGGAAGGCATGAACTATCCCGGCTCGACCCAACTGGGGCAGGGCAAGAAGCTGTTAGAGCAATATCCTTGGGCACGCTTCGAGCCGCACCCGGAATGGGCGCCGGGCTGCTTTGCCGCCGGCATTCCCGGCGGGACGCGCCTCATCTACCGCCCGAGAAAGGGCATCTACGATTGGAGCGGGATCACCGTGAACAACCTCGTGCCCGGAGTGCCTTATGCCACATTCTTCTTCGACCCGGCCACCGGGCGACGTTTTGACCAGGGCATCGTCACCCCCACGTCCGATTCATGGAATACCCCCAATGTGCCTTCACCCCAGGATTGGGTGCTGGTCATGCAGGCACCGGACCTCGGCCCGCCGGTGATCCTTCCGGGCGCGACGGCAGGTCAGGCCTATTCCGGCCGCTTGCTCCCGGAGGGCGCTGCCTTTGCCAACCGGACGGGCCCTGCCTGGTTGACGATTCAGCCGGACGGCCGGGTCTCGGGCACGCCAAGTGAGACCGATGCGGGGAGCAATGCCTGGATCATTTCGGTCACTAAAACCGGCAGCCAGCCTGCGCTCGTCCAGCTCCAGATTACGGTGTCCGGTTCGCCCGGCGTCCCCTGCGCCGAGAATTTCAACCGCTACAGCGGAGATCAGAACGAGACGCAATACCAGAGCGGGCTGAAAGTGGCCTTCAGTGGCACTGTGACCGGCTGGACCAACGCGGGCACCGGCACCATGCACGCGGTTGACCGCGCCAATCACGCCGGGCAGTCAAAGCCGTCGGACTGGGCCATCATGATCTTTGAGGATAATATCATCACTTCCAAAGCGGTTGCCGCGAATGTCGCCGGGCATGCCTACCGCGTGGACTTCGAGGCCAGCGCCGCCGTCTATGCGGCCACCAATCCGGATCAGGCGACGCAGGCTGGCGACGCCTTGCTCATCGAGGTGCTGCGCGCCGACAACAGCGTGCTGGCCAGCACCACGAAGGCCCCCGGCGCATGGACCGGCAAGATGACGTTCACCCCGGCGAGCTTCCAATACAAAGGCGATGGTTCGGGCGATGTCCGCTTCCGCATCGAGCCGGCCAAAACAATGAACAGCGGGCGCTTCCACGGGGCGATCGACAATATCATGGTGAGGGAGATGAAATAAAACGCAATCGCATCGCCCCGCAAACCTGCTTAATAAAAGCATGGTTGTCAAAAAGAAAACTCTTGCGGTTCCACGGACCTCTTCCTCTAATCTCCACCAATAACCACACCAACCAACAATACCATGAAAAGAACACTCATGCATCACTGTGCGGCGGCGGCCATCGCCCTGCTGACCGTTGCAACCACGGCCCGGGGTTCCGTCCCTTGGACCTACAGCGCGTGGACGGGCGACGCGGATTCGGGAATCACCAGTGCTGCCCCATACACCGTGGCCGTGAACTGTAGCGGAGCTGCGGTATCCGTGAACGGGGTTGCCTTTCAGGCCCATGCCCTCTCCGGGGCCAACTTCTCGATCGAGGGAGCCTTTAATCCCTGGGGCCCCGGTGGTGCCCCTAACGTCACAGGTAACAGCTTGACGCTGGCGAATTCTTTCATCTTCAACGGGAAGCCCCGCACCGTGACCCTCTACAATCTCACGCCGGGGGCAACGTATGAGACCAACTTGTTCGCCTGGGGATATGATGATTCAGGAACTGCCCGCGCCCAGACTTTCGCGTCCGGCAGCGATAGCCTCGAGCTGGACCAGAATTTTTACGGTCAAAATAACGGCATCCGGATTGCTTACACGTTTGTCGCCGACTCCTCTGAGAAGGTATTGACGATCACCCCTGTTGGCGACAACACCTTCCACATGTCTGCGCTGGCCAATCGGCAGGTTTTGCTGGCGACGATTCTCAACTTCGGGACCAACGTCGCCGGAAGCAGTGCCGTCTTTGGCCTTCCTGTTGGGGGCGCAGCCACCATCGACTGGACCGTGCCGTATGCCTCCGGGTCGACGCCAGAGTTGTTAACCACCCTCGCGCCGTCCTTCACGCTGTCCTCCGGGGACTGCACTGATCAGACCAGCGGTGAAATCCCCAGCCCGGCCTTTCCCGGCCCGGTAACCTACACCGTAACCGACGGCGGGATCACCAACGTCTATACCGTGACCGTCCATGTGGCCCCCGCCAGCACGGACTGTAACATCACGGCCTTCGATGCCAACCTCGCCGTGAGCAGTGCCGTAATCACCCCCACGGGCGACACCACCGGCACCGTGGTCGTGCATGTTCCGTATGGCACGACGGCAGCGCAAGTGGTGGCCCTCGCGCCCAGCTACACGCTGTCCGCGTTTGCCACGTGCCCCCAGCCAAACCCCGGCGTCCCCAGCCCGGATCCCTTGAGCCTCACCACTCCGGTGCATTACATCGTCACTGCCCAGAGCGGCGCCACCAAGGACTACACCGTGACGGTCACCGTGGCCGGGCCGCCACTCCCCTTCATGGCGCTGACCGGGGATGGAACGGCTCAGGGATATTCAGATTGGGAAGGCGAGTACGACGGTTTCAGGTTCGTGACGGGGCCCGAGTTGCGAGTGGTCAACTGGCTGGGATTCTACGACGCCCCGCTCGCCGACCCCGTGGGAACCCTGGGGGACGGTTTGGCGGCCTCGCATGTGATCCAACTCTGGAGAGTTTCCGACTGGACGAAAATCGCGGAGACGACGATCGCCGAGGGCACAGCCGAGACGCTGAGCGGAAGTTTCCGGGGTCATGAGGTCCCGGAAGTGACCTTGATGGCCAACACGACCTATGCCCTCGTGGCCGCCGGCGGAGGAGGTGACAGAATACGGGAGGGGGATGGTTTGTCAGGGTGGTCCCAGCTTGGGATCACCATCAATGGAGGCTGTTATGGCTATGGCGGGCAACCTGATGGCGGGTGGGGTATCATGGTCAGTGCCAACTTAGGCTACATGGGCGCTCCGGCGGCGACCTATGAAACCTGGGCCGCTGCCAATGGCATCCCCGGCGAGCCCGACACCGGTGACTTCGACCACGACGGCCTTGCAAACGGCATCGAATTCGTGGTGGGGGGCAACCCGACCCTCAACGACACCGCCTCAGTGGCCCCGAGCTCAAGCACTGACGGTGCGGGGCTGGTGTTCACGTTCCGCCGCACCGACCTCGCCAACAACGATCTCACCGCCACCATCGTGGTCGAATACGGATCGGACCTAGCGGGATGGACGCCGGCCGAGCCAGATGTGGACGGGGTGACCATCGTGGAGAATCCCGACTTCTACGATGTCGGGATCGGCCAGGTTATTGTGACCCTGCCGTCCATCCTGGCCGTTGACGGCAGGCTCTTTGCCCGGCTCAAGGTGACCATCACCCCGCCGGTGTCCCTGCTCGACGAGGACTTCGAAGCCGGCGACGGCGGTTTCACCATCGTGACCACGGGCGGCACGCCCTGGGCCCACGGTGATCCGGAATCGCCGGATGCGGGCGGCGGAGAGATCTCCGAAGGCAACGACGGCTCGGCCAACTGCTGGGGCACCAACCTCACTGGCGTTTACGCCGCCAGCACCGACGCCTCGCTGCGCTCTCCGGTCATCGATCTGACCGCAGTGACCGGGGCGACCCTGTCCTTCGCCCGGGCGTTCGACGCCGCCGTCGACGACACCCTTGAAGTCAACGTCCTCGACACCACCGGCAATCTAATTGCGGTCGTCATCGCCCCCTTCGGAGATCCCGACGTCGACACGACGCCCTGGAAAACGATCTCCGTGCCCATCCCCGCCGGAGCGCTCGGCCAACAGGTGCGCATCGAGTGGCGCTTCATCGGCAACGAGCCCGATGCCTATCTGGGTGTCTACATCGACGATGTCGTCGTCACGGCTCCGTAATACCACCCTCACAAACTGCCAACACGGCGGCGTCCTGCGGGGTCGCCGGTGCGCACCGGCGGCCCCGCAACTTTCCCGGCAGTCACATGATGACCGTAGTCATGATAGTCCCCACGGGAATCGGATGTGAGATCGGCGGCCACTGTGGCGATGGAAATGCGCCGGCGCACTTGCTGGGCGGTGCGTGTGCGCGGCAACCTGCCCGAAGGATCACGTGCAACGCATTACCCTAAAAACAGAAATGAACGATAATCAATGATGTCGATTGACCTATTTGACACACAAGCCGCCGAACGCGTCATGCGCGAGGCTTATGGAATCGAAGGCAAGGCGAAACAACTGGCAGGGGAGTATGATCTCAACTTCGCCATCCGGGCGGGTGATCAACGATGGCTGCTCAAGATCGCGCGCGTCGAGGCGGCGCGCGAGGAGGTTGAGTTCCAAAACTTGGTTCTGGAACACGTGTTCGCCCATCTGGACAGTGAGGCGTTGCCTGTGCAGCGGGTGTTGCCGGATCGAGCAGGACAGAGGATTGTTGAGCTTGCCACGGTTTCCGGTGTTCGACTGGCGCGGGTGCTTTCCTATCTGGATGGGCGGATGCTGGCGTCCGTTACACCGCATTTCCCGGAATTGCTGGTGAGCCTCGGCGCCACCGTGGCCCGGGTGGACCGTGCGCTTGGAGGCTTTTCCCACCCCCTGGCAGAGCGTGAGTTCAAATGGAATCTCACGCAAAGCGATGGCATGCTGCCGAAACTCGAAAACATCCGGAACCCAGGACGACGCGCCATTGCCGCACGACATCTTGAAACATTTGTCAAGGTCCTGAAGCCCCGGTTGGCGGAACTTCCCCGCGGCGTCATCCATGGTGATGCCAACGATTACAACATCGTGGTGACGGGATCCGGCCGCGAGGCCCGCGTGTCCGGCTTGATCGACTTTGGCGATGCGATGGATTCGCCCATGGTGTGCGGCCTGGCGATCGCTTTGGCCTACGCGATGTTGGGCAAAGCCGATCCCATCGCCTCGGCCGCCCATGTGGTGCGCGGCTACCACGCCGTGCGACCCTTGAGCGACCTGGAACTTGAGCTTCTCTATCCGCTCGCACTGACCCGTCTCGCCGTGAGTGTGACCAACAGCGCGACGGAACAACGCCTGCGTCCGGACGATCCTTACATCATCATCTCGGAAGCGCCGGCATGGGCCCTGTTGGAGAAACTTGAAACCATTCACACCAACTATCCCCATTACGTCTTTCGCGCGGCCTGTGGACTCGAACCTGTGCCGAACAGCACGCGCGTCCGCAATTGGTTGACCCTCCATCAGGAGCGGATCGGCCCGGTGGTGGAAGCGGATTTCCGGAGTGCGTCCTTGGAAGTGTTGGATCTGAGTGTGTGTAGCCTCGACCTGGGGCTGGCGGATGAAACCAACACGACGGAGAAGTTCGTCAGGTGGCTCAAGGATCGTCTGGAACGTGCGGGCAAAGCGGTGGGCATCGGCCGCTATGGCGAGGCGCGGTTGTGCTACCGCTCGGAGGATTTCAAGACGCTCGGTGAAAATGGACCGGAGGATCGCACTGTGCACCTCGGACTGGACGTGTTCATGGCGGCGGGTTCGGTCGTTAGAGCTCCGCTGGCAGGAGTGGTTCATGGCATTTCCGACAACCGGGCGCGCTTGGATTACGGGCCTTGTGTCATTCTCGAACACCGTGTGGATGACGGCCAGCCACTCGTCTTTCACACGCTTTACGGCCATTTGAGCGCCGCATCGCTGGAGCGCTTGGAGGTCGGGCAGCGCATGCAACAGGGCGATCTCATTGGTGGGTTGGGCGAGGCCGGCGAAAACGGCGACTGGCCGCCGCACCTGCACTTCCAGCTCATCGCCGAGCTGCTGGGCATGGAGGGAACTTTTCCGGGCGTCGCGCGGCCGAGCGACCGGGCGGTGTGGCAAAGCCTCTCGCCGGATCCGAATCTGATCACCCGGATCCCGTCCCGGCATTTTCCGAGTCCACCGATGAGTGGCGCGGAAATAGGTGCGCTACGGCGGGACTGCATCGGCCGCAATCTTTCCATCTCCTACCGCCAACCGGTCAACATCGTCCGGGGCGTGGCGCAATACCTGTATGACGAACATGGCCAGCGCTATCTGGACTGCTATAACAACGTGCCGCATGTCGGACACGGCCATCCCCGGGTGGTGCGCGCGGTCCAGCGACAGATGGCGGTGTTGAACACCAACACCCGCTACCTGCATGAAATCCTGGTGCGTTATGCCAAACGCCTCACGGCGACACTTCCAGCGCCGCTCTCGGTTTGTTATTTTGTTTCTTCCGGCAGCGAGGCCACCGAACTGGCGTTGCGCCTCGCCCAGGCCCACACCGGGCAGCGCGACCTGATCGTGAGCGACCATGCTTACCACGGCAACACCGGCACCCTGATCGATATCTCGCCTTACAAAGCCGAGGGGCCCGGCGGGCACGGTCTTCCCGACTGGGTCCACAAGGCGCAGGTACCGGACGATTACCGGGGTCCCTTCAAACGCGGCGAGGCCAACGTCGGTGAACGTTATGCCGCGGGACTTGATAGCATCCTTGCAAACATTCACCGACAGGGGCGCGGCCTGCGGGGGTTCATCATCGAGTCGATCCAGAGCGTCGGCGGGCAAATCGTGCTGCCGGAGGGTTATCTCAAGGCGGTCTATCAAAAAGTCCGGGCTGCCGGCGGTGTCTGTATCGCCGATGAAGTGCAAACGGGCTTCGGACGCATCGGTTCGCATTTCTGGGGTTTCGAACACCAGGGGGTGGTGCCCGACATCGTGGCCATGGGCAAGCCGATGGGCAACGGACATCCGCTCGCTGCCGTCGTCACCACGCCCGAAATCGCGGCGTCGTTTGACAATGGCATGGAGTTTTTCGCCACCTTTGGCGGCAGCCCGGTCTCGTGTGCGGCAGGCATCGCCGTGCTCGACGTCATCGAGGATGAGAAACTGCAGGATCATGCGTTGGAACTCGGCAGGTTTCTGATGGACGGCTTGCGCGCCCTCCAACAGCAACATGCGGTGATTGGTGACGTGCGCGGCCTTGGATTGTTCAACGGCCTCGAACTCGTGCGGGACCGCGAGACGCGTGTTCCCGCGCCGCAGCAGACCGCCTACGTGGTGAACCGGTTGCGTGATTTCCACATTCTCACCGGGACCGACGGGCCCCATCACAACGTGATCAAACTGCGCGGTCCGATGGTGCTGACAAAATCCGACGTTGATGAATTTTTGCCGGTTCTCGACCGTATCCTGCGGGAGGACGCCGCCCAGGCTTGAACCACGAACCTTGATGACCGAAAAATTCATGACCGACAACTCAGGCCACATCCACCTCTGGCTGCGTGATGAAACCAAGCCGCACGAGCGTCTGCTGACCGCCGCGCAATGAAACAGAACCCCATCACACGCGGAGCGTTTGCTCTATTATTCATCACACTCGCCGCCATCCTCGCCACGCCCGGTCCGGTTTTCGGGGCGCCAAAGACGATGCCCAACCCTGACTTCACCCAAGGCGGCAAGATCCCTGAAGACGCGAAGCGCGACTGGAACCTCGGTGCCACGGGCCTGCGCGGCTGGATGTATTGTGACAAGATGGACACCACCGACGCCCGCCAGATCGCGATCACCAAGGTGGCGAAGGGTTCTCCCGCTGACGGCGTTGTCGCGGTCGGAGACGTGATTCTTGGCGTCGGCGGCAAGCCGTTTTCCTATGATCCGCGCACCGAAATGGGCAAGGCCCTGACCCTTGCCGAATCGGAAGCGGGCCAAGGCAAGCTCAGCCTGACCCGGTGGCGCGCAGGCAGCGCGGCGGAAGTCGTGGTGAAGCTTCCGGTGCTCGGAACCTACAGCGCCACCGCTCCCTACGATTGCCCGAAGTCCAAACGCATTCTCGAACAAGGATGCAAGGATCTCGCCAAGCGGATGGCGGATCCCTCGTATGTCAACCAGCCATGGTATCTTCACCCCATCCCCCGCTCGATCAATGCCCTCGCCTTGTTAGCCAGCGGCGATCCCGTCTATCTCCCGCTGGTCAAGCAGGAGGCTGGGAGGTTTGCGAATTCACCCAGCGCAGGTATGGGCTCATGGACTTATGGCTACGTCATGATGTTCCTGTCCGAATACAAGATCGCAACGGGCGATGATTCGGTCATGCCGGGCTTGACACGGATCGCGCTCGAAGCCGCCCGTGGTCAAAGCGCGGTCGGCTCGTGGGGCCACAGGATTGACGCCCGGCCCGACGGACGAATTTACGGCTACGGGATGATGAACGCCCCCGGGGTGCCGCTCACCTCCGCGTTGGTGATGGCGCGCATGGCTGGCGTCAAAGACCCGGCGGTGGATCTGGCGATCGACCGCAGTGCCAGGCTGCTGCGCTTTTACATCGGCAAAGGCGCCATCCCCTACGGCGACCACAACCCATGGCTTGAAAATCACGAGGACAATGGCAAGTGCGGCATGGCGGCGGTTCTGTTCAACCTGCTCGGCGAGGCGAAAGGCGCGGAGTTTTTCTCCCGCATGAGCGTGGCCGCCCACGGACCGGAGCGCGATTTCGGCCACTGTGGCAATTATTTCAATGTGCTCTGGGCTATGCCCGGAGTGTCCCAGTCAGGCCCCCAGGCGACGGGGGCATGGATGAGCGAGTTTGGGACGTGGTATTTCGACCTAGCACGGGGTGCGGACGGAAGCTTTCTCCATCAAGGGCCGCCCGAGTTGGTGCCGGACAGCTTCGCGGGCTGGGACAGCACCGGCGGCTATCTGCTGGCCTACGCCATGCCACTCAAGAAAATCCTGCTCACCGGCAAGCAACCGAAAGTCGCGCCGCAGCTTGATGCCGCCGCCGCCAAGGCTCTGATTCTCGACGGCCGCGGCTGGAGCAGCAGAGATCGCACCAGCGCCTACGATAAACTCAGCCCGGATCAACTGCTGGAAGCGCTCGGCAGTTGGTCGCCGACTGTGCGCGATCGCGCC
>JAIPIQ010000024.1 GCA_021734645.1 Fidelibacterota bacterium
CCCCGCCCGCGAGCTGGGCGGCGTCACCCCTGTGTGTATCCTGTGCGTCTCGGATCTGCCCTCGACCCGCCTCGCGCGCCGGGCCACCCTCGAGGTGCTGCGCGCCAAGGGGATCACCGGCGTCCTGCTCTTCCGCACGATCCTGACCGAGCTGATTGAGCGTATCGAGGTCAGCAAGAGCTATGAGAAATCCGACGTGCTGCAAGTCCTGCGCATCCTCAAAAACTATGGCCTGCTGAAAGATGCCCAGCTCGAGTTGTTCGGTCGCCGCCCCCGGCGGCGGAAAAACGATCCCACGCGCATGCCCCCCGCCCAGCCCGTGAAACCCGCCCCACCCCCGGCCAACCACCACGCCCGCCATGCCCCTTGAGCCGCGCCAAGCCTATATCGGCCTGAACATGATCGGCCTGCTGGGCCCCGTGCGCGTCCGGGCCCTGATCGAAGCCCTGGGCAGTCCCGAGGCTGTCTTCTCGGCGGCCGTCACCGAGCTCGAGGGCGTGCCCGGCATCGGCGGCAAACTGGCGCGGCATATCGCCGCCCGCCGCGAAGCCGTTGATCCGGCCGCCGAAGAGGACCGGGCCCGCGCGCTCCGCGCCTGGATCATCACCCCGCTCGATCCGGAATACCCGCCCGCCCTCAAGGCCATCCACGATCCGCCCCTGGCGCTTTACGGCCGG
Organism: Fidelibacterota bacterium; assembly: GCA_021734645.1. Taxonomy (GTDB): domain Bacteria; phylum Verrucomicrobiota; class Kiritimatiellia; order JAIPIQ01; family JAIPIQ01; genus JAIPIQ01. The sequence goes on from JAIPIQ010000024.1 coordinate 678, forward strand.
GGCGCACTCGAACCGCGCGATCAGCACGCCATCGCCATCGTCGGCTCCCGGCACTGCACCTATTACGGCAAGAGCGCCGCCGACCTGTTCGCCTTTCAACTGGCCCAGGCCGGCTATACCGTCGTGAGCGGGCTGGCCCGCGGCATTGATACGGCCGCGCATCAGGGCGCCCTCAAGGCTCGCGGCCGCACCCTGGCGGTCCTCGGCGGCGCCCTCGATAAACTCTATCCGCCCGAGAATGAAGCCCTGGCCGAGCAGACCCCGGCCGGCCAGGGCGCCGTCCTGAGCGAATATGTTCTGGGCCGCGAACCCGACCGCACCACCTTCCCCTATCGCAACCGGGTCATCAGCGGCTTGAGCCGCGGCGTTCTCGTAGCCGAAGCGCCCTTGCGCAGCGGCGCCCTCCAAACCACCAGCGCCGCCGCCGACCAAAACCGCCAGGTCTTCGCCGTCCCCGGTCGCATTGACCACCCGGCCTCCGCCGGCTGTCACCGCCTGATCCAGGATGGCGCCAAACTGGTGACCTGTCTGGACGATATCCTCGAGGAATTCGACGCCCTCTGGGCCCGGACCGAGCGCCAACCCGCTGCCGCCGGGGACCGCAAACGGCCCGATGAAAACCTCTCCCCGGCTGAAGCCGCCCTCGTGCAGGCTCTGGGCGCGGAGGAACAGGATGTGGACGAATTGATTCGCGCCAGCGGCCTGAACGCCGGCCAGGTCAATACCGCCCTGACCCTCCTGCAAATGAAAGCCATCGTGCACACCCTGCCCGGCGGCCGGTTCGGACTGGCCGTCCGCCGGGGCGACTTGGCCTGACCCCCAAAAAATAGGACTGGCGCAGCCATGGCTTTTCCGCTAGGCTTCATGATATGGCGAATATCCTTTTAGTAGATGACGATCAGGCGGTGCTCAAATCCGTGCGCATGGTCGTGAACGCCGATGGCCATGTGGTGCAGGCCCTGGACGATAGTCTCGCGGCGCGGGACTTCCTGGCCGGGCAGGAACCCCTCGACTTGCTGATTACCGACATCCGCATGCCGGGACTCAACGGCCTCGAGTTGATCGAAAAGGCCCTGACCTTGCGGCCCGGACTGCCGGTCATGGTGATTTCCGCTTTTCTCGACGACGAAACGGTTGAGGCCCTGCGGGATCTGGGCTGCCAGGCCTATTTAAGCAAGCCGTTTCAAATGGATGACCTCCTGGCCGCCATCCACCTGATGCTCAAGACGCCCCCGATGGCGCCGACCGCGAAATAAGCGGCCCGGGCCCATGAACGTCCAGTCCGAAATGAGCATGCCCATGAGCCTGATCGTGCGCTTGCTCCAGGCGCTGCTGCTGCTGACGGCCCTGTGGCTGCTGGCACGCCTGTTCGAGCGCCGCCAGCTCTACTATCCCGTCCGCACCTACGAATTCACCCCCGCCAACGCTGGCCTGAGCTTTCAGGACGTGGACTACGTGGCCGAGGACGGGTGCCGCCTGCACGGCTGGTGGATACCCCACCCCCGGGCGCGGGGCGCCATCATCATTTTCCACGGCAATGCCGGCAATATCGGCGACCGGGTCTGGATCGCCAAAGATTTGCACGGCCTCGAATGCGACGTGTTTCTGGCGGGCTATCGGGGCTACGGACGCAGCCGCGGCTTCCCCAGTGAACGCGGCTTCCGCCGCGATGCCCGCGCCGCCTACGAAGTCGTGCGCGCCTTCTACAACCATGCGGAGACCCCGCCCGTGATCCTTTATGGGCGCTCCCTGGGCGCCGCCGTCGCCCTCGAACTGGCCACCCGCCAGCCCGTGCGCGGTCTGATCATGGAAAGCCCGTTCTCCTCGACCGTCGCCATGGGCGAACTCCTCTTCCCCTGGTTGCCCGTGCGGTGGATCGTCCGCGACCGCTACGATAATCTGAGCCGCGTCCCCGCCTACCAGGGCCCCCTGCTCATCGCCCATAGCCGCGACGATGCCCTGGTGCCCAGCGCCATGGGCCGCGAATTGTTCGCCGCCGCCCACGAACCCAAAACGTTTGTCGAGCTGGAGGGCGATCACAACAGCGGCGGCTGGGACCGCACCCCCGCCTACTGGCAGGCTCTCAATACTTTCATCCACCGCCATCTCGACCCGCCAAGCGCCGAATAGACCGCGCCCCACGGGCAATCCCCAAAGAATAGGTATATGTTATGACTGGTATCCATAAATCAGGTTGGCCCTGGATCGGCGGCAGCGCCGCTGTCGGCCTGGCGCTGGCCGGCCTCGGCGGCGCCTGCGCCCACACGGGCCTGATCGTCAGTGGCCTCGGCCTGGGCCTCGGCGGTGCCCTGTTCATGCTCTATTTCCATCGCGACCCGGACCGCCGCCCCCCCGCCGACCCCGATCTGATTCTGGCCGGCGCCGACGGCCTGATCCGCCGGATCGAAACCCTGCCCGCCTGCGACGGCATCGAGGGGCCCGCCCTGCGCCTGAGCATCTACCTCAGCCCCCTGGACGTCCATATCAACCGCAGCCCCATCGCCGGCGAAGTCCGCAATGTGACCTATACCCCCGGCCTGCACCTGCTGACCTGGTGCAACCGGGCCTCGGAAATGAATGAACACAGCGCCATCCTCATCCGCGGACCGCAGGGCCCCTGCCTCGTGCATCAAATCGTCGGCCCCGTGGTCCGGCGCGTCGTGGCCTGGCTGACGCCCGGACAACCCCTCGCCGCCGGCGAACGCTTCGGCATGATGCGCTTCGGCTCGCGCCTCGATACCTATCTGCCCGCCAACGCGGTCGAGGTACTGGTCCAAACCGGTGACCCCGTGCGCGCCGGCGAAACCCCCGTGGCCCGCTGGACCCACCCGGAGAAACCATGACCGCCCGCCGCTGGATCCCCTGCGGCCTGACGTTCCTGGCCCTCGCCGCCGGCGTCATGGCCCTCGTGGCCGCCTTTCAGGCCCAATGGCTGACCGCCGCCCGCCTGATCATGACCGCCATGATCCTCGACGGCCTCGATGGGCGCCTGGCCCGCCGCTGGAACGCGTCCGGGGCCTTCGGCGCCGAGCTGGATACCTACGTGGACCTCATCGCCTTTGGCCTGGCCCCCGCCATCCTGGCCTGGCGGGCTGTGTTTCCCCCTGACCAAATCCACGGCTGGATCTGGTTGTGCCTGGCCGTCGCCAGCGGCGCCGGACGCCTCGCCCGCTTCAAGGCCCTCGATGACAGCCGCGGCGAACAGGGCTATCTCGGACTGCCCATTACCGTATTCGGCGGCTGGATCGCCGCCGGCGCGGTCCTCCAGACCGCCCCCGCAGCCGATACCACCTGGCTCCCCGCCGCCCGCTGGCTCTGGCTCGCGGTCGCCTCCGTCCTGCTCATCCTCCAACTCTCCACCATCCGCTACGACAAGCAAAGCCGCTACCCGGCCATATTCATCGCCGGCATCCTCTGCACCCTCGGCCTCTTCCTGCCCGCCCCCCTCCGCTATCTCGGCGCCCTCGGCCTCGCCCTCTACGGGATCTACTTCGCTTTCTTCAGCGTTAAACTTTGGGCTTGTCAGTCGCCCAAAAGCCCCTAAGATACGCCCCCGGATCAACTGATCCACCACGGGGCGTAGCGCAGACTGGTAGCGCGCTTGGTTCGGGACCAAGAGGTCGCGGGTTCAAATCCCGCCGCCCCGACCACTAAAAACCAATAGAAACAAAGGGTTTTTGTGTGTATACCGGCCTCCCCAAGCCTCCTTGTGTTGTTCAAATCTTACCCCTGTGTCTGATTTTTGTGTCGGATTGGGCTTGACTGTGGGACCAGAGCAGACACAATGGCCCTGGATCGTACAGTTGGCTTCAGGAGGACGGGAAAATGCGGTTGGCGCTCAAGAAACACGAGGATGGCCGTCTCAGGCCGCAGTGGTACGGGCATGCGAACGTGGGGGGGCGCGAGCGGGTCTTTACCCTCTGTGAAATCAAAGGCACGCCCCCCGCTTCCCTGCGTGTGGGCGATGAGGGGGACGCCAAGTTCGAGCATAGCCGGGCCAGGGCTTTGGCAATGCTCCAGAGTGCCGTGGCGGATAAGCGCAGCGAGGCGGATGAAGTGGCCAGTCTGGAGCGGGTGCATGCGGCCAAGTACGGCGCACAGATCGAGCAAGTGCCCCTCGATGATCTATTTGCGCGTTGGGTGGATTTGCCGCGACGGAAGAAGCTGTCCGAAGGGCACATCAAGGCCGTCGGCCATTGGATCGGGGAATTCGTTGCCTATTGCAGGGAGCATCAACCCCGCGCCAAAACGCTGGACGCAGTATCGGCAAAGACGGTCAAAGGCTACTTGAAGGCCAGGGCGGAGAGCGGAATTACGCCCAAGACCTGGAATGAGGTTCTCGGGGTCCTGAAGCTCGTATACGGCAAATGGGCGGCCTACGCGCCGGGAGCCGTGGCATTGAAAGAGATCGTTCGCTTGGAGGATAACCCGCAGCACCGTGTCCCGTATAAGCCGGAAGAACTGGAAACCATCTTTGCCGTCGCACAGGAGCTGGACCCGGATATTTACCCGCTGATCGTCTGCGCGGCCTTGACGGGCATGCGCAAGAAGGATGTATGCCTGCTGCGCTGGGAGGCGGTTGACCTGGATAACGGATTCATCAGAGTCCAAACGGCCAAGACCGGCATATGGGTCGAGATCCCCATCTTCCCCCGGTTCATGCACGTTCTGCGGCAGGCCCAGGCCGTTCGTCGCGAGGGCAACTCGTATGTGTGGCCTGAGATGGCGCAGTTGTACAGCAAGCAGTCCTATAAGCTCGACAGCCGCCTGAAAAGCATCCTGCGGGCGGCGGGTTTCGTGGACCCGGCCGAAGCGCCCTCGGAGGGGCAGACTCTCGCGCCCCAACTGGCCCCCAAGGAAATCCTGCTCCGGGCGCTGAAGGCCGTCCAGAAGGCGCCGGGGTGGAGCACCAAGCGCCGTGGGCATGCCCAAGCCTGTGTGGAGACCTACCTGCAGGGGGCCTCGGTCAATGAGACGGCGGCCAAGCTGGGCCTCAGCAAAGGGAGTGTCAGCGGCCACCTCAAAGAGGTTGCGGCGCTGGCAGGTTGCCCCATCATTCGCCAGGCGGGCCAGCCGTTGCCGGGTGAAATCAAGGGCCACACGATTGCCCCCAATGACCCCAAAAGCCCCCGGAAAAAACGGGCGTCCTTACGCGGCTGGCACAGCTTTCGTACCACGTGGATCACGCTCGCGCTGAGTAGCGGCGTGCCGCTGAGCACCGTTCAGATGGTCAGCGGGCACACGACGACCGCCGTTGTTTTGAAGCACTACTACCGGCCCGACCGGGAAAATCTGCGAGCCCAGCTCCAAGGGGCGCTGCCTCCAAGCCTGACCGGGGAAACACCCCTGGCAATCAAACCGCCCACAAAGAAGAAACCCCGCGCCCGAAAACCCGCCCGAGCCGTGGGTTGAAGGTCGCCGGGCGCGGGGTCTTGGACGATTACACGTCGGCCAAGCTGATCCCGGCTTCGGCTTCGGCATCGAGAATTAGGCCGTTGGCCCAGGATGGCGTCGTCTGCCAGGCGTCTATTAAGCACGATTTGGCTGCTTCGACTTGGGATTCTTTGGCGAGGACCGTGATCGAGTCGTGGCAGTGGGCCACAACAGGGTAGCCGTCAGCCTCCGCTCGTTGCATGGCGCTGATCAGCAAGTCGCGGGCATAGGCCTGAGTGATGTTTTCCACGAGCTTGCCGCCGTACAGATCCGTTGCGCCCTTCTTGCCTGCGTATACGAGCCGTGAGCTCGTGATTTCCGCGACTTTCTCCTCACCATCACGGTCAATGTAGCGCTGGGAACGGGTTTCTGGTTCGGTAAGGTATATCCCAGGGTAGACCAGTGCGCGGCCGGAAGGCAAAACGATGCGCAGTGAGCCGTCCACGGCTTCAAAAGTGATGCCGTGCGTGGAGCCGCCCCCCGTTTCGCAGGCACTCTTGGCCGCCTCCTCGGCCGCACCCCAGAATTGAGTGAGCCGCTCATATTGCTCGCGATAGCCATACACGATTGCGGCGCACACGCTATTGGAGAGGGTGCCGTCATCAAACAGTGGGCGCAAGGAGGGGCTCTCTTTCAGCTTTTCGATGAAGGTCGAGACCCCCATCCCGTAGCCCAGACCCAAGATGGCCTGCTTCCCGATCTGGCGGAAGCGGCTCAGTTCGGTGGCCACTTCCGGCGAATCACCCGCCCGAGGCTTTCGCACTTCACGATGCAGATGCTTGGCGGCAAACTCCGAGTAAACGTCCGTGCCGTCCGCAAAGGCCCTGTGGAGGTCCTCTTGTCCTGCGAGCCAGGCGATGATTCGAGCTTCGATCTGAGAGGCATCCGCAGCCACCAGTTGGTTTCCGGGAGGAGCTTGCAGCGAGCGGCGAAGTTCATGGGCCACATCAAGGCTGCCTGTCTCCTGACCGCTCTTCTTCAGATTCTGGATATTGAAGCCCTCCCCGCCGGTGTAGCGGCCGGTTCCCGCGCCATGGTAACCATGAAACACCGGGCAGTACCCTTGCATACGTCCCGCCGCATTGGCCAGATAGTCAAAGCGTTTGCGGTGCGCGGCGGCCTGCCCCAGAGCCTTCTTGGCGCCCATCAAGGAGCGCACGGCGGGGTCGTCATCGCGCAAGAACTCATCGTGGGCCGGATCCTTCCTGGAAATGGCCGCAATGGGTCCGCGCTTGCCCGGCTTCATGGGCAGAGTCCGTCCCGTAGCAGCCAACGCATTCCCCAATAGCGCCGGAAATTCTACCGTGCTGCGAATGACGGTTTCCGATACACCCGTGGCCTGAATCACGCCTTTAAGTCCGAGCTCATAGGTGCTGCGGGCCGTTTCGAGTGCTGCGGCATCAACCGCGAGCGGGCGCTCGACGAAGGTGCGAACGGCATGGTCCATGGCCCAAAGCTCCTGAGCGGCGGGAGCGCAACGCGGCAGCAAAGCGGCGGCGATCCCTTCGGTAATTTCCACATCCCGCAAGGCATAATTTCTCAGACGCTCGAACTCTTCGGGCGAGGGTTGGCGCACGCCCTTCATGAAATCCAGACTCCCCTTGGGATCCAGACCGAGGCGCTGGGCCACATTCGCCAAGCCGTGCTTGACATGCGGGCTGTAAACGAGACGCGACATGAGCATGGTATCCGCCAGCAAATCAACATGCATGCCGTAACGGTGCCAGAGCACGAAATAGTCGAAGGCTGCATTATGGCAGACGGTGACCACCCGTTCGAGATGGGCTCCATATTGGGCCCGCAATTCACCAAGGCAGGCTTCGATATCCTCCCGAAACTCGGTCCTGCCATCGGGGTGGCGGATGGCCAAGCCGTGGGCCTGAAAGCGTTCGTCCAATACATAGTCGAGCGTCGAGAGCTGCTCCAAGCTGTACTGGGCATCGAAGTAGGTCTCGAAATCCAGTACCAGACGAGGTCTATTCAGTACCTGCTGGGCAACGGATTCTCCCATGTCGCCCATGTCGCCCATCGAATGCCCGAACTCCCCGGATATTGAAACTGGGCCCTGACAGGGAAGCATTTTGGCGTTGCATGGGGTTTCCCCCTTTTTGATAGGCGGGATGGGAGAATTCAATTCTTTTATGGGAGACTTGATAGGCGGCTTGTTGGGAGAGCCTATGGGCGACTCGGGTCCGGTGTCTGTTGAAGCAACCTGCCCGACCGTCCCGGCGGGCTGTTCCCCGCCCATCACACCGCTGGGGTCGCCTATCACGTCTGTGCCGGGGGCCTCAATGGGCGACCGTCCCCCAGGCGGGCTTCCTGGGGGCTCCGGCTCCGGGTTGTCGGGGTGGCTGCCATCCGCTGTTTCGTCCGTGGACGGCCCCCCCGGTCGAGAGGGGCTCGTAAACCGATACTCCTTGATCTCCTTGCCATCCACCTTGTCGTGCTCCACCCGACGCTCGATGCGCATATCTTCGATGGTGATTTCAGGCTCCTTACCGAAGCATCCGCCCAGCTTGCGGCCCACCTGGCATAGCGCTTTGCTCATGCTGGCCTCGTGCTCGATGCTGCCCCCCGCGGCAAGCCCTGGGATACTCACGCCTGCGTCAGCCATAATCGGAATCAAGTGCGCCGCGCGAAGCCACTCGTTGTCTCGGCCTGCCTGGCAGACGGCAAGCGCCACCTCTCTAAGCCAAATCATGCCGGGGTTTGAAAGCTGCCACTGAATCTTCTTGTAGTCTTCCAATAGCGGCCCGGCATCAAGCAAGTTTTCACTGATCCACCCCAGTGTGGTTCCCCAGGCGCGGAAGTCATGCGCGGTCTTTTTCAGCTTGGGTTTGCCCTGAGCGTGCCACTCTTGGATCACCGTAAAGACCGCCCCAAGATAGAGGCTGGTATTGGCCCGAACATGCGCAAGAAGATCGCCCTCGGGAAATGTCCTGAATTGGTAATCGTCCGGCCGTTTGCGAATGGCCACCACGCTGGTACGATTGGCTAGGTCTCTTGTCAATTCCGCATTGTTACTCGTCATCATCACCGATGTGCGGCAATCGCTTACGAGCTGATTGGGGGAATAGGCGACCCGTGCGTTGTAGGTGTCCTCGGTGAGAAAGCTTTCGACGCACTCAAGGTCCACGGGCCCCCTCACATTATCCAAGGACACGAAGTTCGCCCCGGAGAGAATCGCCTGATCAAACGCCTCCTCGATGCTTCCGACGCCACGCTCCTTTTTTGTGACGGTATTTACGGTGTCATTGTAAACCGCTGCCGTCACCTTGTGCCGAAACCCCTTTCCGCCTTGGCTATTGTCCGCTGTGCCCAGATCCATTGGCGCTCTACCGTCTAGCAGCCATCCACGCACGAAGGCTGGGGTTATGAGCCCTGTCAAGGCTCTGGCGCGATCCCCGTCACTGACGAAATCGAACTCAGCAAGCAAATACTTGAGGTGGTAGACGGCCTCGTCAAGCGCCATGGGCAGCAAATCAATCCCGGCCGCGAGAACGCCGCTGTCCGGGTCATACTGGCCATTCACCACCGTGAGCTCGCCGCCACTCTCCGTAAGCACCGGGCAATTGCTGACCGCCTTGATGACCGACAAGGCATCCCTGAATACCGCCGCCGCGGCAATGAATTCGGCTTGGGCTTTCGAACAGATCGTCGGAACAAGTTCGCCATCTCTCCCGGGCTTCTTCAATGCGGCCACCTCCTCGAACTCGCTGACCAGTTGAACGGGCTCGGCCTTTTCAACCTGCCAAATCCTGCTCCTATCCGGTCTGGCTCTCACAATTTTCCCGTTCATCATGAAGATGCGCTGCTTCCCGCCGAAGATCTTGCCCAAGATTGCGGCCGAATCCACGACGCGCTGGCTGCCCCCCGGCAAGACCACTTCGGGCAGCAAACCCCCGACCTCGGGGGCGTTTTCACAAAGCGCCTGCATCTCCTCCGCCGTACCCCCCGCTGCAACCCAGTCCGCCGAATCCTTGATGAAGCGGCCTTCGCGTTCGGGTAGCCATACGACCTTGAGTGATTTCGCTGTGCCCAGAAGCGCCTGCTGCACTCTATCAGAATGCCTTTTCCCGGCATCGTCTTTGTCCGGCACCAAGATGACAGCCGCCCCCGCCAATGCTTCCGTGTACTGCGACTCCCACTTACAGGCCCCGCCAGCATTGCAGGTGGCCGTGAAACCCAGAGCCGTCAACGCCTCGGCATCCTTCTCCCCCTCCGTAATAAATATCGGCCCCCCCTCCGCTTTGGCGGCCATGACCGCAGGCAGATGGTACAGAACCCGATGCACACCCTTCATATCCCATACCCAGCCACCCGCCTTTGCCGGGTCTGGCCTGCGCTGTCTGAAATCCTTGCCCGGATACCGCAACACCTGAAAGACAAGCTGGCCTTCGGCATCCACATAATTGTACTCCGCCTCCGGGCTTCCGCCACCGCCCGTTGGACTCGGGGCTCCACCTGCCTTCGGAGCGGTTCCATCCAACGCCTCCCAAATGCTTGCCGACGCGCAGCCAGCAAAGCATTTGAGCCCAACACTCCCGTCAGGATACGCCTTGATACTGAGCGAGGGGTTGGCATCGTCGTGGGCCGGGCAGCAGGCCATCCAGGTATTCTCCCCAGAGGGTTTGGCCTTTAGCCGAGCAACCACCTCATCCACATTAACCCCCCCCGTTCCATAGCCCCCGCTCATAGCGCCACCCCCTGAATCAAGCGCTCTACTTCACTCTCCGGGATGCGATACACGTTCCCGTAAACCGCCACCTGACCGATCGCCCCCCTCGCACGCATACGCGATAACGTTTTGGTGCTGACCCTCAAACGCTCCGCCGCCTCCCCAAATGTCAATAAGCGTGCGGTATTACGCTTCTCAATAGCTTGCCCGCTGATCACGGCATGAATCTGACCCAGTTGATCCCCAGTGACCTTCCCTGAATAAAACCCCCGATTGATCTGCGTCAGTAATACTTCCGGCTCGCTACGTGTTATTGATCCGTTGTACCCCTTGTTACCGTTCCACGCCGAACTGCCTGCCGCCTCCTTGCTTTCCTTATCTAGTGTAACCATGTCACAATACCTCTCATGTCTTAGCTTCTTTTGTCTATTCACTCTCCATTTCTTTAGAAGCCGACGGCCTGACAAAAAACCGGCCGCCGTTTTAATTAATTGACTTAGAAAAGATACAGCCTATTACCGTATTATTTCTAATTCGCCACTATCTTAATACCGTAGTAACTTTCTGTCAAGCATTTTGTAAACTTTTTTTGGGCCGCGTTCTCCTTGTAAAACAAAGGAATACTGCATTCCCGACAACCATCAGCGCAAATCTTTTCCGGCGTTCTATGCCCTTTTCTCTGCTACAATATATTATTTAATTAAATGATGCGTTCATTTATTTGGTCATTTATTTTGGATTTTCGATAGATTTGTTTTCAGCCTTCGATTCAATGAACGCGCGCTGGTCATAGCCTAGCGGCTCCAAAAAATGCTGGGTGAAGCAGGAAAAGCCCGCAGGCCATAAACCAAAAGGTGGCGTGGGCCATTATTGCCATATATTTAACAGCAGGTAATGTCTTCTCGGCCTTTCGATACCAAGCCATTTCCCCGGTTTGGTTCTCGGTGGGACAGGATTATCCGTCCTGAAATGCCTGCGCTGGCAACCGTATTCTACCGCCCGCGCTGGCCACACCAATACAGTATATTTTGTTGTTGACAGTGGGGCGAATGTAGTAGATAATGGTAGTGTAACAATTGATTACGAACAATTGTTTCATTATAAACAAAGTCAACAAAGGAGTACATTATGAATCAGAAACTGAGAAGACATCGCCGCTATCGGGACCTCACGCAAAGGCAATTGGCGATCATGGTGGGCGTGAAGGAAATGACCATATCACATTTCGAGACGGGGCGGTCCATACCCGATCCCAATACGGCCAGAAGAATATCAGAATGCCTCGGCGTCAGCGTCGAAGAGCTGTTTGATGAAGGCTGTGCAGCATGAGCCGTGGAAACCATGTGAGCAATGAAGCCCGTGACTGTTGGGGCCCGGCAAACCAGGTCTGTCCGACCTATGATGAGTTCTTGGAGCATCTGATCAGCATCGAATATGACGACCCATACTTCTGTCCTGAATGCGGGCAATTGGTCGGAAGCACGGGCAGACTTGTTCCTTGTGAGCCACCTGCCGAGGCAGAGGAAATCGAGGTGGGGTCATGACCACGGAGGCCAAAATTCAGAGCGTGTTGCAGCGCGTTGAGGCGCATGGGGAGCATATTGACGAGGTGTTCGACCTCTATGAAAGGCTCAGCCAGGCAGGTCCAGCGACCCAAGCCGAAGTTCAGCGCCTCTTGGACGGAGAGCCGGGTGGGCCAATTATTTCAGGTGACGTGGCCCCCCAATGGCCGCCCTTGCTGAAAAAGACCGAGGCAGCCAAATATCTGGGTCTGCATGTTTCGACCATCCACCGCATGATTCGAGCCGGTACCTTGCATCCGGTCTCCTTAAACGGCGGCAATTCCTACATCAAAAAAACCGAGTTGGACGCCTTTATCGCGCATACCCCGGTCGAGTAGCTATAGAACAATAGGCCCCCGTACAGGCTCGTTAATCTCCTGTGCGGGGGCCTGTGAATCCGGCTCGTACCCTCCAGACGTCACCCCGTCATGTTGCTTCGTCGAGGATGCCACATCTATTGCTCCTCGAATCCGAACGTATCGAAACATAGCGTGCGGCAGTTCTCGGTGACGTCCCGGATAGTCTTCTCGGTCGCCCCGTCCGGAAGCTCGGCGCGGATTTCCAGGGTAACCTCGACATTGGCTCCGACATGCTTCGACAGGTGCTGAATCACCTCGTCGGCAATCCGGCTTGCGTCCCGTCCGACCCGCAGCGAATCAAGCTGCACCGATCCGTGAAACCGTCGGTAGGTGGCTGCGACCGAATGCGTAGGTGGCGTTCCGGTATCGGTGCCGTCCGTTGTGTCCGTTCCGGTTGTCTGACCCTGTTCCCCGGTGCGCTCGGTTCCTGTGCCCGTCGCCGATCCATTTCCCGCCTTTGCTTTCGCCGCTTCGGTGTCGCGACACTGTTGTTCGGCTGCCACGTCCGGCTTCACCACAAGCGATCCGCCCCCACACTGAACGACGGCCATACCGCCGCCCACGAGGCCCAGATAGCGGCCGTCGGCATCCTTGGACTGCGCGTAGGCAAACGTCTCCGATTGCCAGGTCAACAGCGTTGTCCCTTCCCGAATGGCGGCGATCAGCACGTCCGAGTCGCGCAAGCGGGGAAGGTATAGATAGGTAGCGAAGTCCTCGACGAGTTGCTTCACGGGCACGTCGTTCCCTCGCCAGAGCGGCACCCGGTCGAGTTCGAGGCGCAGTCGCACCCCGCCCATCTGAACGAGAAGCATCTCCTCGCCCTTGAGCTTCTTCGAGGCACGCAGCGCCAGGGAATCCGCCCCCTGCAACCGAACTTCACTCCATTCAAGCGCGCCCTTGGGATCCGGCTGATTCGGCACAAGAAGCCATTGATAGGCCTCGGGGACGCGGACGTTTACCGTGTCGTCCGCGTTTCTGCGCTTCGTATCGGCCTGCTTGGACTGGAACGGATCGAGATTGAGTTGCTCCCGCTCGTCCCAGATGGACTTCCATGACAGGAATTGCCGGATGGCAGCGTGGAGATCCTTGAGGCGACTCGCGTCGCCCGCCAGGAACACCAGGGTGTTCTTGTACGACCGGGGGCTGTTGCCTCGATGGTCGAGGATGGCCTGGGTCTCCTTCCGCGCGGCGCTGTCCGCCTGGCCCTTGCTGTGGGCGTGCTCCGGCCCGAGGACCACCAGACGGGCCTCAATCTCGTCCGGGATGTCGCTGCCGGTCACGCAGGCATGCACCCGATGGAAATCGCCTCGGCTGCGCGCTTCGTCCCGCAGTCGGCGAACGATCTCGTCCTGCACATCGTGCTCGTGGATCTGGTTTGCGCGGTCCTCGGCCAGACGCGTGACCGTGGGCTGGGTCGAATACCAGTATCGGCTGCCGTCTACGTACAGGTAGGTCGCCCGGTCCGTAAGCCGCCGGATGGCATCGCCGAATGTCGCTACGGTCTCACCTGGCTGGACACAGCCCAGTTTAACCTGCCGGTCGTCAATGCCTCGGTTAGCGGCCCGCTGCGTGGGGGCAGACCCCACGTAGATGGTGCGTGCCACGCGGCGGCACGCCGAATAGCGACCGAGGTTGGGGGCATCCCGGTCAAGCCGGAGAGGCAGGGAACGCTCGCCGTCCACGTCCGAGGCGATCACGGGCGTCCACTGATCGTCGAGATAGCGGGTCAGCTCGAACTGAACGCCCGGGTCGTCGATGGGAATCGTCGCGGGCATGATGAGCAGGTTGCCGTCGTTGCGCTCCCAAAGGGAATGAATCACGGCCGCCATTAGCCGCAGCACGCCGCGCGTGCGCTGGAACTTGTCCAGCGTGGACCAGTCATTGTAGAGGCGATCGAAGAGTTCCGGATGGATTGGATACGCCAGCTTGATCCGGCGTTCGTACTCGGCCTCGCGGCACTCGGATGGAAACTCATTGTGCTGCGATCCGTACATCTCCACAAAGGCGCGGGCGACGGCATCACGCGCCACGAAGGCTTGCTTATCGAGCAGCGGATCGAAGAGACGGCGGCGCACGATCTCGAAGCCCTCGTCCGGACTTGCCGGACGCCAGCTCGATTCGACGCGGCCAATGGCGTTCTTGAGTCGCGACAACGCGCGCTGGCCCCATTCGCCGCCGATCTCGTTGTCCGACGCTGGAATGCTGACCACCAGCAAGGTATTCTTGGCCGCCTTGGCCGCCTCGCTGAGCGCTTGGGCAAACGTGAACTGCGTGTCGAACGTCCCAGCCGGAAGAACGCTGCCTTCGTGAAGCTGTCGGGCATAGGCTACCCATTCATCGATCAGGATCAGGCAGGGCGAGAACTTGTTGAAAAGTTCCTTCATCTTGTCGCCAGGATTCGTGGCCTTCTCGTCGTCGGCGCGGATCATCTCGTAACCGGCCTTGCCTCCCAGTTGCCAGGCGATCTCACCCCAGATTGTGCGGATGACCGTGCCGTCGTCCTTGGTGCTGGGGTTGCCCGGCGACACCTTGGTGCCGACCACGATGGCCCGGTTGACGGTCGGTGCAACAGCGCATCCGGCATCCTTCAGCACCTGCTCCGTGCCGGGCAGCTCGGACGTGGGCGTCCCGGAAAAGAGGTGATAGAGCGCCAGCATGCTGTGCGTCTTGCCGCCGCCGAAGTTCGTCTGGAGCTCGACCACCGGGTCGCCGCCCTGACCGCCGATGCGGCGCACGCCGTTGCTCAGAAGCTTCTGCAGCCCTTCGGTGATGAAGGTGCGGCGGAAAAACTCGGTGGGGTGCTGGTACTCCGATGCCGCTTCCTTCAGGTAAACCTGCCAGAGATCCGCCGCGAACTCAGCCTGCTGGTACTGGCCGCTGGCCACGTCGCGGTGCGGGGTGACGACCTCTCGCCAGGGTTTGAGGCCAGCCTGCGGGTTCCCCTCGGTCGGAGCCACGGCGTGCTTGCGCATTTCTCCCCGGCGCTGCTCGTCGAAGCGCACCCTCAGAAGCGCCATCTTCTGCTCGTCCAGTTCCTTGGCCTCGGGGGCAGATATGGCCGTAAGCAGGCGGCCAATGCTGTCCAGCGCCCGGTAGGCGTCGTCGCTGTTGAAAGGCGTCTGGTGCGCCCAGCGGTTGCGGACATCCCGCAGTTCACTCACCAGCGACCGTTCGGTATGGCCGAGGGTATTTCGGAAGACCGCATTCCACTGGTCCCACATCACCGCGAGGAGATTGTGGGTATCCCAGTTGAGTTCGCCCTTCGCGGCCGTTTTCACGCCGCCGCGATCCTCTCGGAGGGTCTTGGCGACCTCATCCTGCCATTGCTCTCCGTGAACGGCTTGCATCTCCCGCTCCACAAAAGGACGAAGGCCCTTGTTGAGAAGCTCCAGCGCCTCTCCGACTCTGCCGTGATTGCTTTTAGCCATGATTCTCCTCGTCGTTTCGCAATTTACCCATTCAAATAGATCAGTCTACGCTCGTTATGATGATCAGAACCAGCCCCTTCGTGATTCGTTCAAGCGGTTTGTCGGCTCGTTCGAGCTTAAAGATAGACTTTCATCCCTCATATACAGCACGCTTTCAGTTTGTCGCAACTTGTTTTACACGAGCAAGTTGCATCTTCTGCACAAACTAAAAGGGCTATCTTCCAAGCTAATATTGTTCACGTTTTAGCTTGCCTCCGTGTCCGGAGAAACAGCTAGGTTCGCCGCCAGCTCATCGAGTTTCTGCTTCACTTCGTCGGGGATGTCCGTGGGAGCCATGCAATCCAGCATAAGATAGTATTCACCTTTCCGCAGAAGCACAGGCTGTTTCTGGCGCCTAGCGAATTCTTCGAAAACCCCCTCGGTGAACTCGCTCATTTTCAGATTCTTGAGCAGCGTCTTCTGGAGACTTATACTTGCTTTCTTGTATTCCGCCAACTGCTGGCGATCGCCGCCGAATACGCACTCCAACAAGCGGTCATCGAGTACCTCACGCAGGACGTTCACATTCGATTCCGTGAACAGTCCACCTTCCTGATCAAATACTTGCGCGACATATTTCAGGATCAGATCAGGCGTGATATAGTAGTTTTCAACTTCGTAGTGCCGCCAGTAAACGATATCGAGTCCGTTCGCGCTTTCGTCAGGCAGATCGCGTTGGTCCCGATCCAGAATCGCCATTCCCCTGAATTCCGGAACAAGTCTTTTCATGGCGTTGAAATGTCGTTTGATGTCCACCTGAAACGAACCGCTGAGGCGATCCAGGCGATTATCCAGCGTGTCTGAAGGTATGATGTTCCGTGTGTAATAGTAATTGATCCTGCCGGAGAGAACATCATGCGCCGAATGTTGTAGCTTGGCGGCCATTGCCTTGAGCGTATCAAAGTCGGTCGATCCCTCAATATAGAGAATCCTCGGGCAGACGCGTGCCTTGAAATAGTGCTCGACGCCAAAGGTCCGCAGTGAGTTACGAACATCCTGCATGGTCGCCAGATCGGCGGCGGTTCCGTTGATCAGTAATGTCAGATTCGTCTCGACGGCATCGTCCAGAATGACTTCGGAGTGGGTGGCCACAACGACCTGGCTGTCGTTTGCTAGAGCCACTTCTTTCAGCACTTCATAGACCTGTTTCTGCCGCAGCACCTCAAGGTGAGCATCCGGTTCATCAATGAGCAGTACGCTGCCCTTATGCGTGTGCAAGTACGCAAGGATCAAGAGCATCTGCTGGAATCCTCGCCCTGCCAAACCGATGTCCATGTCCGTATCGGTATCCGTCTGGCGATATCGCACGACCAATTCTCCGCGCTTCTCGTCCATTTCCGGTGTTTTCATCTCAACGCCGAAGAGCTTACCGATCAAATGGGCGATCGTTTCCCAATCCTGACCCTTTTTCTCCTTGTCGCCCTCCACAACTTTGTAGCAGAGGTTTCTGAGCACCTGCGCTGTCTGGCCCTGCCCCAGCAGCACGTTGACGCGCCCTTCCGGGACAAGTGTTTCGACCGTCTCGATGCCCGACATGGGATACAACAAATGGAAAGGTATTGTTCCTGCATATTCGAGCAAGGAGTCGTCCTTCAGTGTATCGTCGCAAGGCCGACAGTAAATGATCTCGCTATCCCGCTGCGTGAAAACCATCCGACAGTCCTTTACGATGCCGCCATGCTCGACACCCACGCTTACGGTCATTCGGATTGGCGTGTTCCCCTTGCGTACCCGCATTCGGTTCCAAAGAAACCTGGTCTCAGAAACTGGTACTTCGAGAATATTCAGACGGTTAATTCCGGCGGACAGTCTTTCGCGGGAATTCTTCTGCCTGGGTTTGCCTTTCTTCTCATACCACGCCTGAACGCCGCGACTCCACAGGGCCAACGCCTGAATCACGCTGGTCTTGCCTGCGTTGTTTGGCCCAATCAAAACGGCAGGATGGCCAAGTTCCACCCTGATCTTGTCCGCAAACGTCTTGAAGTTCTCGATCTCAACATATCGGATGTTTCTCATTCTGCACTCCTCATAACAATTGCCCCTGCATCACGTTCGGCTGGGCCTGCTGCGCCAGGCGTGTCAACTCCGGCCAGGCCAGCACAAGGCTATTGTACGCCAGCGCCTCGTTTGGCCAACCTTTCTTCTCACAGACCTTGTGCAGTCGGTAGGACAGCTCACGCGCGGTCTCGCCGAGCGCACCGCCAAGCTTCCGAAGCAGCGCCGCCGCGCCGCTTTCGCCGTGCTGATCGAGGGCGTGGATCAGGTGCTGTGTGGCTTCCCAGACCGTTCTGCGGTCGTCCGACGACGGGTCCCAATCCTCTGGCAGTTCATCCCGCTTCACGAGCCGGACCTTGCCGCCGCGCGCCGCGACAATGCCCGCCTGGACGAGTCCGTTGACGGCCGTGTTCTTGGCCCGCGAGAGGGTTTCAGCCACCCCGAACTCGCCGTCCTCCATGCCGTGCTGGTCGAACCACGCCAGCGCCCAACGGGTGTCGACGTCGAACTCTGCCTCCTGTTCGGCCAGCACCTCATCCAGAGTCTGGTTGATCAGGCCCAGAGCGGTGCGCACGGACATCGCGTTACCACTCGACTCGACGACCTTCGCGTAGCGCGAAAAGACGGCCATGCCGGGACCGATGGCGGCCTGAGCCAAGTCCACCGGCGCAATATTGCCCTGCTGGAGGTGCTTCAGCGCGGTCGGAAGTTCCTTCTTCATCTCGTTCAGAAACTCGCGGCGGCTGCATTGTGGAGCGTCCGCTGCGCGTGGACGGCAGGCCAAGACGATGTAGGATGCCAGGGCGTTCGTGCCCATAGCCACCATGCGCCACTTCTGCGACGCTCGGACAGGCCAGGTTGCGGTAATCTGGAAACCGGTGCGGAGGAGTGCGTCGAGTAGCGTCTCCCAGCCGGTGGTCAGATCGACGCCGTTG
>JAIPIQ010000025.1 GCA_021734645.1 Fidelibacterota bacterium
TACCTGTGAAAGCCTTCCGTCATATGCCTTCCGCGAGAGCCGGATGCGGGAAATCCGCACGTCCGGTTCGACGAGGGGGAGGGCGGTCAGCGGTCATTGGCCTTGTGCCTTTCATCCCGTGGCCCCCTCTCTACTCTACCGAGATTCTTTTTGCCCTTTTCGAATCTCTGTCCCTATTGACCGTCCACGGCCGACGTGGAAGCCGGCCCTCCATGGGCGCGATTAAGCGAGCCACTTCTTCATTCTCCCTCTGGCTTCCGCATGGGTCAGCGTCCGGCCCTCCAGGATCGCCCGTTCTCCGCGGGCAATCCCCTCCAGGATGGTCATCCGGTCCTGCATCATCTCGAACGCCGCCACATCCACAAGATAGGCTGACGGGGTGCCGTGTTCGGTGATCAGAACGGGGTCCTTGGACTCGTGCAGGTCCGCCAGTATGCGCGTCGCCTGCCGCTTCAACGTCGTGACAAGTTCAATTCTCATGATGTGATACTACAGTGATACTCCTCGCTGAAGCAAGACAATCATCTTCTCGGCTCTGCCAACGTCGTGCCTGACCGGACTTGGAAAGCCGTGCGCAGCGCGGCTTTTCAAGGTACGTGTCGAGGCATCTTGTTGGATGCTCTCCCTTTCCTCAAAATACGAACCCCTGAGTGTGTCTCAGAAGGTTCGTCTCTGTGTGTTTCAGAATCGTGTGAGGGTACTCCCTTGAGATCGAGAAGTAGTGAAGGTGGAGCCCCTCGAAAGGTGAATACGTGGTGACGTTGACTTCCACCTTTTCCTCCCTCATGCGGATGCGAGGAAGGAAATCGACCTCGCTAGCCGCAGCGATGAACTCAGCAGGGGGAGGATCGTATGGTTCTCCTCTCTCCTTCTCGTGCAGAAGCAGGGCTTCCCAGCCCTGCTTCGAGCAGATGAGGAATGTCTCCCGGTAGAGCTCATGCCAGAACAGATGGAAGCGATCGCCGAGGATGCGGAGAACGACGAACTGAAAGAAGCCCTCTGGATTGTCGCGGACGTGAAGCTTGTCAAGGTGCCCGAAGAAGAACGACTCATCAGCGTGCAACTCGCCGCGAACGCCTCCCATGGTGGCGTTCGTCGAGAGGGCGACGTAGTTATCGAAACTGACGTAGGGTGGTGCGTTGATCTGCCTCGCGTAAAGAACAGGCAGCCCCCCGCCACCGCGATTCCAATAGACCCAATCGAGAACGTACCCGGGTTCTGGACGCAACGCGTCTAGAACTGTGAAGTACTGATTAACATCAAACTTATTGGTAGCTGAACCGGACGTCATGAGTTGCATAACCTGGCTCAGGTCGTTTGTCGGCTGCAGCGCCACGAAGGCGTCGACGGTGTCTTGCGCCGCGAAGCCGCCGGATGCTCGCGTCCTGCGGCAAACGAAGACGCCTGTGACGATGGCTACGCACAGGACCGTCTCAATGATGATGAGTTTCTTCATTCTTCTCGCATCCAACATAGTATTATCCAACGCCCTTTTTTCGGAGATTGGGCCTGTCGGGGAACAATGTCAACACGGCAGTTGTTTGGTTTCTTGGCTCGGTGCGGGGTGGAAAGTTGGACGGCATGCCGTGTCTGATTGGCAATGCTATCCAACAGCAGGGGGACTCAGGCTGGATTTGGCGGTGGGATGCACTTGAGAGCCAAAGGTGATGGGGAATGATTTGTTGTTCCTGACTATTATTCGCAAATTGCAGGCGGGACGCCTGCGCTACCATGGGAGCGCTTGCCGTCCTGCCGCATAATGATGGATCAGGCATGGGGAATGTTTCCGGTGTCCGCCGCGGCTTGATTCAAGGCCAGGAGGCGTTCGAGGATCGCTGCGTCGGGCAGATCGGCGGGCCAGCCATAGGCGGCGGCGACCGCCGCGTCCAGGCGGGTGTGACAGTCGGCCAGCCACGCCGGGCGCTCGTTGTAGAGCTTGGTCAAGGTGCGGTCTTTGAGGCGGGCCGCGCAGTCGGCGTCCCGCGCCACCAAGCGCGGATAACGCACGGTGCCGAGCTGGAATCCGCCCCGGTCCTCGACCGTTGCCGGGTCAATGTAGCGGTCCCACGGTCCGCCGACCGTGCCGGGAAACTCCAGGACTTCGGTCCGCGTCCAGTCGGGCGGGTTCAGCCAGTTCTCGCGGAGTTCGTTCAGTGTTTTGGCGGCGGCGGCAATTGCGGCGGCCTGAGTGGCTGCCTGAGTGGCACGGGCACCTTGCCCGTGCTGCGAATGGGTTGAAGCGTCCGGCTCGTGGGGGCACGGGCTGGAAGCCCGTGCCACGGGCGCCGCGGCGCCATGCGCAAAAACAGAGTACAAATGCGCATAACCCTGTGCCTTTCTCCTTGTGGCCGCCGCGGTGCGCGTCCAGTATGCAAGGACATGTTTCGCAGTCGAGACGAAGTCGAGCCTGTCTGGACCGGACAATAGAAGGAGCGCAGCCGATGCATAGGAATTTGATACTCGGTGTCATGGGAATGACGATCCTGGCCTGGATGGGGCGGGGCGTGGTGTCCGCGGCGGGCGGGCCGGCCGACGCGCCCCGTGCGGGCGCGCGGATTGCGATCAACAT
This sequence comes from Fidelibacterota bacterium, assembly GCA_021734645.1. Classification (GTDB taxonomy): domain Bacteria; phylum Verrucomicrobiota; class Kiritimatiellia; order JAIPIQ01; family JAIPIQ01; genus JAIPIQ01. The sequence goes on from JAIPIQ010000025.1 coordinate 2,570, forward strand.
GACGAGGGAGACGGACCCCGTCACGGGGCGGCAGGTCGAGCGAATCTCGCCGCTGGGCGCCAATACGACGTTGCCCTATTACACGCGGGAGCTCGTCACGGCCGATAATCGCGGGATATTGGTGGCGTCCGACCTGAGCGGCGAGTTGCTGCCCTACATAATCTACCCGGACGAGGGGCACATGGTGTGCGTCGCGACAACGCCGCTGCGCAACACCTCATCGCCGGGCCTGGGCGGGGAACGCGTCGTATATGTTTCGAATGCGGGCATCTTGGGGTATGCGCCGCAGACGGGCGGCGATTTTACAGGGGTGAGCGAGCTGCCCCAGGGCTTTACCTATACCGAGCCGGGCGTCTCCCTTTGCGGGCGCTATGCGGCCATTGTTTACGCCGAGTCACCACACCCGCGGACCCGCAACCTGCTCGGCGGCCCCAGCGGTGAGTATCCTTCCAGCGGCTCCGAGCGTGATGCGTTCGGAATGCGCTCCGTCCTGCTCTGGGTTGATCTGGATACCGGCCGGACCAAAGGCGTAGCCGGCAGCCAGGCGCCGGGTGGACACCCGCTGGTCAGCCCGGTCAATCCCTGGCTCATGGAATTCTGCAATAATGGTCCCTGGCGGCAGGTCCAGCGCATGCAGATCGCGCGCTTCCACGAAGCCGCCAATCTGTGCGAAACCACGCCGCTCTTTGTCCAGGAATTCGGTCACGATGCCGTGGGCCATGAGTTCTTTCTGGCGGACGGCCGGGTGGCGGCGATCTGGATGCGCTATGCCCGGCAGTCCGATCCCGTCGCTCAGCCCGCCGAATCGTACATTCTGATTGCTGATCCGGAGACGGGCGGCCACGTGGCCTATGAAACGCCTGGCATGCGCTTCAATCACCTGCACGGGCGGGACGGGCGCGTGTTCGTGAGCGAGGGGCTGTCGGCAGTGCTGCGTCCGGCGGCGGCGCCCTTGCCGCCGCGCGCGGTCTCCGCCCACGGGGATCTGTTGGTGAAGTATGTTGTGGCGGGTTCCCGTACCGAACCGACCGTACTCTGCGCGCTGTACGGCACGGCGCGCCAGCACGCCCATGCCGTGCTCGATCGCGAGAACCGCTGGGCCATCTTCAACGATGCGCGCGGCGAAAACGTCGGCGTATACCGGGTGCCGCTTGATTGAGCGCGCCATGGCCAACGGGCAATCAGGCAGAAGGGATGAAGGAATGAAGGCGATACTCTATGGCATTTGGCTGGCGGCGGGGCTGGTGGGGTGGGGGGGGGCGCTGTGGGCCCAAGAAGTCGCGACGGCCCCCTTGCGCCCGGCGCCTCTGTTCGGGTCCAACATGGTCTTGCAGCGCGACGCCCCGGTCCCGGTCTGGGGCTGGGCCGCGCCAGGCGCAGCCGTGCAGGTGACTTTTGCCGGGGCGACCGTAACGGCCGCGGCGGATGCCGCCGGCCGCTGGCAGGTGGCCCTGCCCCCCCTGCCCGCCTCGATCGAACCGCGCGCCCTGCGCCTGCATATTCCGAACGGCACGGAAGTGGTTTATACCAACGTCCTGGTGGGCGATGTATGGCTCTGCAGCGGACAGTCCAACATGCGCGGCATCATGCGCTATAACGCCGGCGACCCGGCCGAACTCGCAGAGGCGGCCGCGGCGGATTTCGGCCTGCGCCTGCTGCAAGTGCCGGATGCGTCGGATTACCGGCCGACGACCGGTTTCGCGCGGCCTGCCGGCTGGCTCCTGGCCTCCGCCCCCACGGTCGTGCGCCTTTCCGCGGTGGCGTATTACACCGGCCGCGCCCTGCCGCGGGAACTCGACGTGCCCATTGGCCTCGTCTGGGCCGCGGTGGGCAATACCGCCATCCAGTCCTGGATGCCCCGCGCCGCACTCGAAGCCGATCCGGCCAGCCAGGCCGCCCTGGAGAAATTCGAACAGGATCTTGATACGCTTCCCCGGGCGCGCGAGGAATACGCCCGGCTGGCCGCCCAATGGCGCGCGGATTACAGCCAGCGCCGCCGCGAGGGCCCCGCCGCCGAAGCCGCCCGCGCCCGGCTGAATACCCCCGTGACCGACCGCCGGCCGTCGGTTTTGTTCAACGGCATGATCGCCCCGCTGACGCCCGCGGCCCTGCGCGGTGTCTGCTGGTACCAGGGCGAAAGCAATGCCGGCGACGCCGAACACTATGCGGCCCGCTTGACGTTATTGATCCGTCATTGGCGCGCGGCTTTCGCCCAGGAAACGTTGCCCTTTGCCATCGTCCAGTTGCCCGGTTACCGCCCCATGCAGGAGCGCCCCTATGACTCGACCTGGGCCACCCTGCGCGAAGCCCAGGCCCGCGTTGCCCGCGAACTGCCCAACGTCACCCTGGCCTGCACCCTGGATGTCGGCAAACAAGACAAGATCCACCCCCCGGACAAACGCCCCTTCGGCGCGCGGCTCGCCGCCGCCATCCTGGCCGCCTTCTGCGACCAGCCCGATATTCCCTGGCAAGGCCCGACCCTCACCGGCCTGACGCGCCACGCCGACGCCTACGAACTCGAATACGAGACCGGCGGCGGAAGCCTGACGACGCCCGACGGATCCGACGCCCCCGTGCGGGGCTTCGCCATCGCCGGCGCCGACCGGCGCTTTGTCCCGGCCGACGCCCGAATCATCGGTCCCAACCGAATCCGCGTGCACGCCGCGGCCGTGGCGGAACCCGCGGCCCTGCGCTATGGCTGGGCGGACTTCCCCGACGTCAACCTGTATAATGAAGTCGGCTGGCCCGCCTGGCCCTGGCGCACCGATGACTGGCCTCAAACGAATTTCCCCCCGCGCGCCCCGTAACCGACAGCGGGCGCAGGCCAAATCTGTTTGACGCCGCCCGGCCAGTCCGCCAAAGTGTTGGCCCCATGAAATATGTGCTGTTGATCGGTGGAGTCATCCTTTGGAGTGCCTGGGCCTTGGCGGCCGGACCGGATGTGGCCGCGGCCCTGGCGACGGAAGCCCCGGCCGTGGCCTGGTGGATTTGGCCCATCGGGCTATTCGGGTTTTGCCTGGCGCTGGGCGTGTTGGCGACCCTGGGCGGGATCGGCGGCGGCGTGCTCTTCGTCCCCCTGCTGGCCGGTTTTTTCCCTTTTCATCTTGATTTCGTGAGGGGCGCCGGTTTGCTGGCGGCCCTTGCGGGCGCCCTGTCCGCCAGTCCGGCGCTGCTCAAAGCGGGCCTGGTGAATCTGCGCCTGACCTTGCTGCCGGCGTTGATTGCCTCGGTCACGGCCATCGTGGGCGCGATGGTCGGCCTGATACTGCCGCCGCAGGTGATCAATCTGAGCATGGGACTCACCATTCTGGGCATCGTGGTCTTGATGCTGCGGGCGCGGAAAAGTGCGTACCCCGTGGTCACCCAACCCGACGCGCTGACCCGCTGGATGGATATTCACGGCGTCTATCACGAGCCCCGCCTCGGGCGCGATATTCATTGGCGGGTGCATCGCATGCCCCTGGGCCTCGTGCTGTTTTCCGGCGTGGGCTTCCTGGCGGGCCTCTTCGGCCTGGGCGCCGGTTGGGCCAATGTGCCCGTATTGAACCTCGTGCTGGGCGCGCCCCTCAAGGTGGCCGTGGCGTCGAGCCTGTTCATCATCGTAGTTTCCAACAGCACCGCGGCCTGGGTGTACCTGCATAATGGCGCCGTGCTGCCCTTTCTGGCGGTGCCCTCGATCCTGGGCATGATGCTGGGCGCCCGCCTGGGCGCCGTCCTTCTGAAACGCCAGCAACCCGCCTTGATCCGGAAGATTGTGATCGGCCTGCTGCTGGTCGCTGGCGGCCGCGCCCTGCTCCGCGGCCTGGGAATCTAACCATGCATACACCCCCTCCCATCGGCACCTACGCCAATCGGCGGCGCCTCATTTTCGCCGACTGGTTGCGCGGCGGATCCCGCCTGGCCTTTGCCCTGCTGGTGCTGGCGCTCCTCCTGTACTTCACCGGGCTGGCCACCCCGCAAATACCCCTGGATGAATTGCCCCGGCACTGGGGACGCCCCGCCGCCGAACTCCTGACCCACAACGACCTGACGCCCGGCTGGAGCTGGCTGGGCCAACTGCCCGCCGCCGAAGCCCTGCTCCTCGCCGCGACCGGCCTGCTGGCCACCGTCATCGTCCTGGCCCTCGCGCGCCTCCTGCCCATCTTCCTGGTGGAGAAAAATTACCACCTGGCGCTGATCGCCGGCCTGCAATTGCTCGTCCTCCTGGCCGCCGCCTCCGGCTGCCTCCAGGCGGGCGGCCCCTGAACCGCCGCCCCCTCAATAGGCATTCCGGGTGCTGAACAGCGTCCGCGCGATGATCTTCAAGTCCAGCGCCAGGGACCAGTTTTCAAGATAGAACAAGTCGTACTTGATCCGCTCCGTCAGACTGGTCTGCCCCCGCAGCCCATTGACCTGCGCCCATCCGGTCATGCCCGGCTTCGAGCTGTGCCGCCACATGTACCGCCCAATGTCTTCCTTGAATTGCTCGACGAACACTGGCCGCTCGGGTCGCGGCCCGACCAGGCTCATGTCCCCCCGCAACACATTCCAGAACTGGGGCAGCTCATCCAGATTCCACCGCCGCAGCCAGGCGCCGACCCGCGTCCGGCGCGGATCATCCGGCTGGGTCCAGACCGGCCCGCTGAGGGCCTCCGCATCGCAGGGCATGGTGCGCAACTTGTACAGGGTGAATCGGGCGCCGCTTTCCCCGCACCGCACCTGCGGATAGAACACCGGCCCGGGCGATCCCCGCTTGATCAACACCGCCGCCACCGCCAGCACCGGCGCGCCCAGCGCCAGCCCCGCCAGCGCCCCGGCCACATCCTCGACGCGCTTGACCACGCGATTCCAGAAGTAGTCGAGCGGCCATTTGCCCACCCCCAAGAGCGGAATGCCGTCCACCACCGTCATGTCCACTCCGCTGACCAGCACCCGGAAGAGGTCGGGCACCATATTGAACTGCACCATCTGTTTCTCGCAGCGGATGATCAGGTCCACGATCCGGTCGTGCGCCAGGGCGTTGTCCACCAGGATCACCCGGTCCATGACCCGTCGCGCCAGGAGTTGGTCCAGATCGGCCAGGGCGCCGATGACTTTATCGGGGGCGATGGACGCCTGGGGCGGCTGGTCATCGGTTTGTAGAAAACCGATCACCTGGCAGCGCAAGCGGGGTTCGTGTTCGAGGCTGTGGCGCAGGCGCTGGGCGGTTTCGTCGGTACCCAGGATCAGGATGCGCTGGGATGCGCTGCGGTGGCGGGCCCAATGCAGTTCGAGGCGGAAGAGGATGTATCGTTCCAGGAGGACGCAGAAGAGGATGGTGCCGTAGGAAAGGGCCACCACCAGGCGGGAGAAGGGCGGCTCGGTGCGCAGGACGAAGGCCAGGGCGGTGCTCAGGAGAATGCCCCAGCCCGCGGCGCGGGCCAGGCGCGGGATGACATCGGGAAAGCGGCCCAGCTGCGGCCGGTGATACAGGCGCAGCGCGCGAAAGATGAACAGGAACAACAAGGTCGCGAAACCCGCGCCGAAATAATACATGCCCAGGTGGGGCAGGCCCTCGTGATAGAGGGGAATCCAGCCGCTGAAGAAGCGCATCCAGATGGCCAGGCTGAACCCGGCGTAAATGCCCGCCGCATCGGCCAGAACCGCCAGCAGGCTGTGCCAATCGTTGCTGTAATCCCGTTTGAACATATTGGGCCACTTTGCCAGTCCCGCGCCGCGCGCGCAACTCTCAATCGGAGTGCGGGGTCAGGCAGCGGGCCAGGGCGGCTTGGAGCCCTGCCAGGCGATAGGGCTTGCGGATAAAGGCGTTGATGCGGACGGCATCGGACGGCGCCATGCGGCGGGCTTCATTTTCGTCGTACCCGCTCATGAGGATCACCGGCAGGTTGGGGGCCTGCCGCCGCAGGGCCGCCAGGGTCGCCCAGCCATCGTCGCCGGGCATGGTCAGATCGCAGAGGACCACATCAACCCGCCCAGGCCGCGCGGCGAAGATTTCGACGGCCTGCTTCCCGTTGGCGGCGGCCAGTACGTCATAGTTCAGGGATTCCAGCAGATGTTGGGTCAGTACCCGGTTGGCCATTTCGTCCTCGACCACCAACACGGTGGTGCGGCGCAGACTGGGGGACGGCCCGACCACGGGCGCTGCGGCCGGCGCGGGCGCACTGTCCGGCGCCAGGGGCAGGCACACGCGGAACGTGGCCCCCTGGCCCGGGCGGCTATTGATCAGCAGCCCCCCGCCGTGGGCGCGGGTCAGCCCCAGGGCCACGGGCAGGCCCAGCCCGCGGCCGGTGAACTTGGTCGTGAAGAACGGATCGCCAAGCTGCTCGAGTTGGTCGGGGGTCAGCCCGGGACCGTCGTCGCTGATTTCAATGACCGCATGGGGTATGGCCGGCGGCGTCCAATCCAGGGGCAGTACTTTGTCCGCCTGATAAGCGGCCGGCGCGGCGACGGCCACCCGCAAGCGGACAACGCAACCCGGCCGGGCTTCCCAGGCGTTGGCCATGAGATTGGCGAGCACCTGCCGGATATGCTCGGTGTTGACCTGGACGGCCGGCCCGGCGGCGGGGAGTTCCGCCTCGACCGTCGCCGCGCCGGCCGCCAGGGTCTGAATCAACGGCAACGCGTCGCGACAAATTGCCGCCAGATCGGCGGTATGCCGGGCGGCATGGGCCTGGCCCAGATACGCCAGCAGCAGCCCGCTGACCTGCGCCGCCCGCTCGGCGGCCGCCAACGACTCGTTCAAACATTCCCGGCTCCGCGCGGAAAGATCGTCCAGGGCCGCCATCTCCAGATTGCCGATCACGACCTGGAGTTGATTGTTGAAATGGTGCGCAATGGCGCCCGCCATCCGGCCCAGGCTTTGTGCCCGGTGCATCTCCGCCATATGGCGATCCAGCGCCGCCTGCTGTTCAACCATCTCCTCGTAGCGCTTGCGCTCGGTGATGTCGCGCGCCAGCGCCAGCATGTAGTCCCGGCCACCGTACGATATCCGGGCCACCCGGACTTCCGCCGGGTAGGTCGAACCATCCTTGCAGCGATGCACCGTATCAATCTCTGTTTGCGCCCCCAGGGCCAATTGATTCCAGACGGCCTTCTGATCGCCACGCGGGCGGGCCTGCGGGTCCAGATCCCAGACATGCATCCGCATCAGCTCGGCGCGCGTATACCCCGTGCGCTCACAAGCCGCCCGGTTCACCTCCACCACCCGCCCCTCGAGATCATGCAGAAACAGCATCTCCGCCGCTTCCTCGACCAACGTCCGGAATTTCTCCTCGCTCTCGCGCAGGGCCTGTTCCATTTGGCGTTTCATGCCAACCCCCCTTGAGGCAACGAAATGCGGTCAGACAACTGCATATCCTTGAGTCCTTGCCTTAAGCTTGCCGTCGCCCCCGCGCCGCGTCAAGACCAAAAACAAGTAAAAAATGACGTCAGAAGCTTGCCTCCCGCCTCCTTGCCTTGGGGGCTCATCGGCGCTATAGTGTGGTTCATGCAAAGAACCTCGATGATAGCGGTGTGGCTGGGATGGCTTGGGCTCGTGGTGGCGGGCGGATGGGCGCCGGTCCGGGCGCAGACGGACGCCGAGGAGTTGGCGGTGTGGCTGGATGATGCGCGCGCGGCGGTGGACCAGTTGCTGGACGGCGATCCGGAGGCGGCGATCGCCTGGGCGCGGGAGGCCATAGACTGGCAGGCAGTACTCGAAGACACACAGGCGCTGTTGCAGGGCTTTGATTGGGCGCTGCTGGCGGAGCTGCGGCCGGACGCGGAAGAGGCCCTCCGATGGCTGCGGCGGATTCCCGGCGCCCAACCCTACGTCTCCTGGCTCGAACAGCGGCTGGACTACCTTGTGCTCGCCGAGGAATTTGTCCGCACCCGGCCCCCCTTGCCGCCGCCCCCCGACCCGGCGCGGCCGACCCCGCCGCCGCCGCCGCGCCCCAGCGCGCCGGATCTTTCCGCTTGGCAGCGCCGTCTGGCCCGCCAGCCCCCCTCGGCCCAACGGCAGGCCCTGATTCCCGAATTGAAGTCCATCTTCGCCGGCAGCGGCCTGCCGGAAGCGTTGGTCTGGATCGCCGAAGTCGAATCTTCTCTTGATCCACGCGCCCGCAGCCCCGTGGGCGCGCTCGGGCTCTTCCAGTTGATGCCGGCCACCGCCGAATCCCTGGGGTTGTCCCTGACGCCCGCGGACCAACGCCTCGACTGGCGCTTGAATGCCCGCGCGGCGGCCACCTATCTCCGGCGGCTGCATCGGCGCTTTCAAGCCTGGGATTTGGCTTTGGCGGCCTATAATGCCGGTGAAGGCCGCGTGGGCCGTCTGCTTACCGCCCAGGGCGAACCCCGGACCTTCGCGGCCATCCAGGATAAATTGCCCCTCGAAACCCGCATGTATGTCCCCAAAGTCTTCACCGTCATCCAATTGCGGGAAGGCCTCGAACCGCATACCCTGCCCCCGCCCGGGTGAAGGCCGGCGGGGAAGGGGGGGGCGTGGCCCGGGCTGCCAGCCCGTGCGCTTACGAGCCAGTCGCAGCAACAAATTCGCACAGGCAGGATGCCCGTGCCACTGAAAGAAACCCCATTCACAGCCGCTGGAATGGAAAACAGGGCGCGTTACAGCCGCTGTAATGGGAAATGGCGTCCGTTACAGGCGCTGGAACGAAAAACGCGCTCCATTACAGGCGCTGGAACGGAAATTGTGCTCCATTACAGGCGCTGGAACGGGGATTGGGCGGGGGATCAGGCCAGTTTGCGGAGGGAATTGGCGGCGCGGGTTTTACGGCGCTGGGCGGTATTGCGTTCCAGCACGCCCTGCTTTGCGGCGCGGTCGAGCACCGAGCAGTAGCTGCGGTAGGCGGTGGCGCCCTGGGCGGGATCTTTGGCTTCGAGCGCGTCGCGGAATTTACTCCGTGCCGTCCGCACGCGCGACCGCATACTCATATTCCGTTCCCGCGCCTCGATCGAGGTCCGGTCCCGCTTCTTTGCACTTTTGATGTTCGGCATGACTACCCTTTCTCACTCATTATCCGTCGCGGCCGCGCCGCTTGACATTCCCAATCGGACTGCGCCCGGGCGCACTCCGCGCTGTAAAGCCGTCACTCTAGCCCCTCGCCCCGGAAAGTCAATCGGCAAAAATGAGATTTCCACGGGCGGGACAACCGGGTAGTTTGGGCGCATGCGGTTCACTTTTTTAGGCACGGGCACATCCCACGGCATTCCGGTCATCGGTTGCGACTGTGCGGTCTGCCGTTCCCCGGATCCGCGCAACCGGCGTTTGCGGGCCAGCATCTGGCTCGAACATGCGGGCCGGGGCCTGCTGGTGGACACGGGCCCGGATCTGCGGGCCCAGGCCTTGCGGGCGCACCTGCCGCGGGTGGACGCAGTCTGTTGCACCCACGCCCATGCGGACCACATTTTCGGTTTTGATGACTTGCGGCGGTTCTACGAGATGCAGGGCGCGCCCATCCCGGTGTACGCCGCGCCGGCCACTCTGGCCGAACTGCGCCGCCTGTTCGCCTACGTCGAGATCCCCCAGCCCGAGAGCACGTCCTTCCTGCGCGTGGCCTTCACTCCGCTCACGGATCCGCACGCCTGGCACGGACTCACCATCACGCCCGTGCCCGTGTTTCACGGCCGCGCCCTGATTCACGGGTTTGTCTTCGCGGCGGACGGCCGACGCCTGGGCTATGTGCCGGATTGCAGTGGCTGGCCGCCGGCCAGCCAGACCGCCTTGAGCGGGCTGGACGTCCTGGTGCTCGATGCCCTGCGGCCGGAGCCGCACCCGACCCATTTCTGCCTCGCGGACGCCCTGGCCGCCATTGCCACACTGGCGCCGCGTCAGGCCTATCTCACCCACCTGTGCCATCGCCTCGAACACCGGCAAACCCAGGCGGCGCTGCCGCCGGGGGTGGACGTCGCCTATGACGGCCTGGTCGTTGACCTGAGAGGCTCTTGCTAAACCCCTCGTGGCATGGGCATCTTGCCCATGAAGCACGGGCTGGAAGCCCGTGCCACTTCCGCGGGCCTGGGGTTTTGCAAGGAGCCTGAATTTAGTGGTTGACAAGCGCTAGCGGGCGGCTAGGATGAGCGCGCAATCTGATCCGGGCTGTATGTATGGCCGCGGCCGTTCCGTAGGGGACGGGATGGGAACAGGCGCGGATGCGCTATTCTTTCGTCTCCAGCAGGCCGCGTTTACGGTCGGACTTTCTTGGTAGATCGTCCATTTATGGGGGGAGCAGGTCTGCTGAGAAGGAAAGTATGCCAAACTATAGACAGAATCGGCGCCGTTTCGGGCGCCCCTCACCCCGCAACGATCAACCCAATTCCATGCCGGCGGCCGTGGTGGCCGACGAAGCGGCGCTGCTGCCCCCCGTGGTCGCCGGCCCGCCCGTCGCGCCTGGCGCCGGCGTATTCGGCGCGTTACTGCCCGCCTTGCAGCGCGCCGTGGCCGACGAAGGCTACGCCGAACCCACGCCTATTCAGGAACAGGCCATCCCGCATGTGCTGGAAGGCCGCGACCTGCTGGGCTGCGCCCAGACGGGCACCGGCAAGACCGCCGCGTTCGTGCTGCCGCTGCTGCAACGGCTCCTGGCGGATGCCGGCCGCGTGGCGCGGGGCCGTCCCCGGGCGCTCATTCTCGCGCCCACCCGTGAACTCGCCGCCCAGATCGGCGCCAGTCTGCGCACCTACGGCCGGCATGTGACCTGTTCGCATACGGTCCTGTTCGGCGGCGTCAGCCAGCGGCCCCAGGTTGTGGCCTTGCGGCGCGGCGTGGATGTGGTGGTGGCCACCCCCGGGCGCCTGCTCGACCTCATGAACCAGGGCCAGATCCGGCTCGATGACCTGACCTGTTTCGTGCTGGATGAAGCCGACCGCATGCTGGATATGGGCTTCCTGCCGGATATCCGCCGGATCATCGCCCGTCTGCCCGCCGAGCGCCAAACCCTGTTCTTCTCCGCCACGCTCGAGACGGCGGTGGTGTCCCTGGCCCAGAGCATGGTCCGCGATCCGGTGCATATCGCGATTACCCCGCGGCAGCCCACGGTCGCGCGCATCAACCAGAAGGTGCTGTTCGTGGACCAAACGGTGAAGCCCCAATTGCTGGCGGCGTTGCTGGACAGCCCGGATATCACCCGGGTGCTGGTGTTCACGCGCATGAAGCACAGCGCCAGCCGGGTGGCCGAACGGCTCCATAAGACCGGCGTGCCCGCCGTGGCCATTCACGGCAACAAGAGCCAGAACGCGCGCAACCAGGCCCTGGCGGACTTCAAGGCCGGCCGGGTGCGGGTGCTGGTGGCCACGGATATCGCGGCCCGCGGGCTGGACGTGGACGGGATCACCCACGTGATCAACTACGACCTGCCCCTCGAACCGGAAACCTATATCCACCGCATCGGCCGCACGGCCCGCGCCGGCGCCGCCGGCGATGCCATTTCCTTCTGCAGCGCCAGCGAACGCGGCCTGCTGACCGGCATCGAGCGCCTGATCCGCAAGGATATTCCCCACGACGCGGACCACGCCCACCACTCCGAAGCCGCCCGCGCGGGCGGCGGCGGCACGGGCGCCAAGGCCCAGGGCCAGCGCCGCGGACCAACGCCCAACGCCCGCCGCCCCCGACGCCAGGGCAGCGTCCGATCCCCGGCCCGCGCCGTGCGCGCCTGAGTTCGGAACGCCAGCACAAAAAGGCCCCCGGTGCGACTCAGCAGGGCGCGATGAGGCGGGGGCGTGGCCAGTGATCAGTAAACAGTGATCAGTCGGGCCTGAGATCGTGCGGCGTCCGCCGCACGATCTGATTTTTCGGGGGGTGAGAGAACGCGAGGCAGTGGGGGCCCAGAAGTGGAGTCCCCCAATCTTTGTCGTGAGCCTTGTCGTGAGCTTTGTCGGTTCGGCGGACCGGTTAAGGGTAGCTTGTTAAGCGTTGCGCGGTTGATTGGCCTCCGCTCCGCGGGGGATCCGTGATCGAGAGAGTGGGATTAGGACGGGGGAGATCATCCACTCCCGAATCCTAATCGCACTCTTTGTATCGCCAGTCCCGGCGGAGCCGAGATCGCAGGGATGGCGCCGGAGTGTCGGGGGGCCGGTGTTCGGAGATTGTGCCTCTACTTTGTCGTTACCTTGTCGAAAATCTCATGAGGCACGGAGGAGAACGTCGAATTCAGAATGAACCACGGCTGGGGGAGTGTGTGGGACAGATGCCACTCGTTATCCGTTCTCGTCGCCGTTCGCGTCGCCCGCCGACACTTACCCGCCACCCTTGCTCGGATACACGCGATTACCTTCCATTGCCAGCGTTGGCGTGACTCACAGCAAGAAAATTTTCACCACGGAAACAGTAGCTCACGACAAAGAGTAAGAAACACCGCTTCTCTGTCCCCACGCCATAGCGCCTCCGCCTCTCCTCCTTCAATTCCAGGCTTGCTCACCCCGCCCGCAAGCCGTACCTTACTGCCCATGGAAAGCTAAGTCCCCAGGAGTTCAGGCATGCCCGAGAAGCAGTCCAAGGCCCCGTGCCCCTGCTCCTGGCCCGGTTGCCCCCGCCCAGCGCCAGACAGGCCAGCCTTGCAGGCTTGAGCATCCGCGACGGCATGGTATAGAGTACACACAGCTGGAGAAAAGACTCAACAAGGAAGGCTCAAGGATTGAGTATGGCAAGACTGTCGCTCGCAAAACTGGAACGGCACCTGATGGGTGCCGCAGACATCTTGCGCACCCAGGGCATGGATGCGGCCACTTACAAGGACTACATCTTTGGGATGCTTTTCCTCAAAAGGTGCTCGGATGTCTTCACGCAGGAACGACAGTCCATCGTCGAGCGCAAGGTAGAGCAAGGTGTTGTCAAGGAAGCGGCCGAGGCAGATTTCGGCGAGAATCCCGACTACTATGATGGCTTCTTCGTGCCGGAACATTCCCGCTGGTCGTATCTCCAGAAGCACCTGAACGATGCCCGCGTGACCTATGGAAGCCTGCTCGACAAAGCGCTCGTCGGCCTGACCGAAGAGAACGAGACCCTGGAACATGTTTTGGACCACATCATGTTCATGCGGACCCAAGGCAATAAGCGAGTGGTCTCTGATGATGCTTGCAAAGACCTCGTGCGCCATTTCAACCGGTACCGCCTTTGCGATGAGGACTTTCAATTCTCCGATCTTCTCGGTTCCGCATATGAATTTCTGATCAACCAATTCGCCGAGTCGGCCGGGAAGAAGGGCGGGGATTTTTACACACCGCGCGATGTCATTCGGCTGATGGTGCGCCTTTTCGACCCACGGCCCGGCATGAGCGTCTACGATCCCACCTGCGGCTCAGGCGGCATGCTCATTATAGCGCGTGAGTATATTGAGCAATCGGGGGGCGATCCGACCAACCTGCGCCTTTGCGGGCAGGTCAACGATCCCTCCGCTTGGTCCATCTGCAAGATCAACATGTTGCTGCACGACATCCGGGGCGCGGACATTCAGCTCCAGGATACGCTGCTGCATCCGATGCACCGGGAGGCGGGAGAGCTTGAGCGGTTTGACCGTGTGATCGCCAACCCGCCTTTCAGCCAGAATTACAGTAAGAGCGGCATGGAGTTTCCCGAGCGGTTTCGCTGGGGCTGGTGCCCGACCACCGGCAAGAAGGGCGACCTCATGTTCGCCCAGCACATGCTGGCCGTGTGCAAACCCAAAGGCATGGTCGCGACGGTGATGCCGCACGGAGTCCTTTTCCGGGGGAGCGCGGAGAAGGATATCCGGAAGAAGTTCCTTCAACAGGACCTGATCGAGGCCGTCATCGCCCTGCCTCAGAACCTTTTCTATGGCGCAAGCATACCGGCGTGTATCCTGGTTATGCGCCCAAACTTGACCGACCGGACACCAAACCCGAACAAGCCGGACGATCGGCGGGGCAAGATTCTTTTCATCAACGCCGACCGTGAGTTCCTGGCCGGGCGAGCTCAAAACTACCTCCAGCCGGAGCAGATCGAGAAGATCGCCTCAACCTACCACCGGTTCGCCGACATTGCGGGGTATTCCCAGGTTGTGTCGCTGGACGAGATTGCGGCTGAAGCCAACGACTACAACCTGAACGTCCGTCGCTATGTTGACAACTCACCACCCCCGGAACCGCACGATGTTCGCGCACATCTAGTCGGCGGAATTCCCCGAGCCGAGATTGCCAGCCGACAAGCGCTGTACGACGCCCTTACATTTCAGATCGCCCGGCTGTTCTCCCAGCGCCCGAAAGATCCCGACTATATGAATTTCGCGGCCCCCGTCACGGAACGCGCAGTGATTGCTGGGATCATCGAAGCGGATGACGATATCCGGGACATAATGCAGAAAGCACACGCCGGCGTGACGGCCTGGTGGGCGGAGCATTCCGCACGGCTCGTGGCGTTGCCCAAACGAAAGAACCTGAATGCGGTCCGCGCTGAGTTGCTCACAAGCTTCACGGACACCCTGAAGCCACTTGGACTTCTTGATGTCTTTCAGCTGTCCGGCATCGTCGCCACCTGGTGGACGGAGGCCTTGCCGGAATTCAAAACACTGATCGAAAACGGCTTCTGCGGCGTGGTCGAGGGCTGGCTGGATGCCGTCGCGGATGCCGTGCAGGATGATGAGTCCGTCGGCGCGGCTTTCGATCCCTTTGAGCACAAATTTGTCAAGAAGGTCATGCCGGACTACCTTCAACGGATTCAGGAAACGACCACCGAAATCGCCCGGATGAAGGGCGAGCAGGAAGCCTTCGAGCAGAGCAATCCGCCCGATGATGCCGACGAAGATGAGGGCGCATCCTGGAACTACGCGAAGGATCTCGAACGCCGGTTCAAAGAGCTGAAGGCCGAAAACAACAAGGCACTTAAGGACCTGACGAAGCTGGAGCGGGCGGCGGGCGCGAGAAAGGCCACCGAGGAAGACAAACGGGCCGCGCAGGACGCCCGCGATGCTTTGCAGTCGTTCTTCGATAAGGGGGCGAAACTGGAAGCCGGGCTTCAGTCTTACAAACAGATCAAGGTTGACCTTGCCTCCGCCAGGGCGAAGTATCGAAAATTGATGGGCTTCTTCGTGACGGAACTGAAGCTGCGTTGCGGCGGCATGAGCGCGGATGAGAAGCAGGCCCTGGTGCTGGAGTTGCTGCTTGGTGATCTGCAGGCCGGTGTCAGCGCCGCACTGGCCGCTGTCCGCCGCTCACTCACGGTTCACATCGAGAATCTCTGGGATAAGTACTGCGTCCCGTTGAAGATGCTACAGCAGGAGCGCGACGGTGCCGCTGCCGAATTGGCAACCATTTTGGACCGACTCGGCTATGCCGAAAGAGCAACCCCATGAAGGAGGCCGCGATCAAGAACATCCACATCGGCATGCGTTTGGAAGGGCTGTACCGCAAGGACGTTCCCAAAATCGCGACCGAAGCCATGCGTGAAGCCATCATCAACGCTTTTTGCCACCGCGACTACCGCGATCCTGATTATGTGCAGGTGGCGGTTTACAAGGACCGGGTCGAGATTCGCAATCCCGGCGGGCTGTTCGGTGGGATTACTATTGCTGACCTGCGCAAGGGCCACATCTCCAAGCGGCGCAACCCGCTGATCGCCGACTTGTTTCGTCGGATCGAGATGGTCGAGGCTTGGGGCCGCGGCATGCCGCTGATTCTCGAGCATGAGCCGGATGTGAAGTTTCAAGAAATGGCGAAAGAACTGGGCATCAGCACGACCGCAGTGGACAAGAATATCGAGAAGCTGAAGGCAAAAGGCTTGCTCAAACGCGTCGGCCCCGACAAAGGCGGCCACTGGGAGGTGCTGCAGTGACCGCCATGGTCCAACTTTTTAAACGCCTCGGCCGCTACTACTGCACCCTCAATCCCGTCGCCGCCACCGAGTACATCCACACCTATCGCGACATGTTGGATGGCGAAGGCCAGGAGGCGCGGGATGGGTAAGAGGTTGAAGGATGTGGCAGATGTCCGATTCAGCAATGTGGACAAGATTTCGCGGCCCGGTGAACGGCCGGTCAGACTCTGCAACTACACGGATGTCTATAACAACGAGTACATCACCGCCGACATGGCTTTCATGGAAGCGAGTGCGACTTGCTCAGAGATCAGCAAGTTCGGCCTGCGTGTTGGCGATGTGCTGATCACGAAAGACTCAGAAACGCCAAACGACATCGGAATCCCGACAGTGGTCGACGAGACCGCCGCGGATTTGGTCTGCGGCTATCACCTGGCGCTGATTCGACCCAACACTGGTTTCGTACATCCGACGTACCTATCCAAACAACTCGGGCACCATCGTATCGCCAGATACTTCGGGCAGCAGGCCAACGGCTCCACGAGATACGGCCTGTCCACTTCATCTATTGAGCGAGTGCCTCTTGAACTGCCGCCTATTGAAGGCCAAGTCGCAATTGGGCGCATTCTGCGACTCGTTGACGAAACCATCCAGAAGACCGAAGCCGTCATTGCTAAGCTCAAGCACATTCGCGCGGGGATGCTTCATGATCTATTGACCTACGGGCTGGACAAAGACGGCTGCCTCCGCGACCCCATCGCCCACCCCGGCCAATTCAAAGACTCCGAACTCGGCCGGATT
>JAIPIQ010000026.1 GCA_021734645.1 Fidelibacterota bacterium
CATGCGTTGGTGCCAGGGCAGGAATTGTTCGTTAATCGTTTCGGGCGCGAACATGGTCGCGGTCTTGTGGCCGAAGTCATCGGCCGCGTAGATCGCGAACACGCGGCGGCAGTCGCACAGGGCGCGCGTCAAGGCGAGGTGGAACTCGCCGACGCGCCGGAGCACTTCGGCCACCAGATCCGGTTCCTCGACGAGCTTGAAGCAGAAGTTCTCGAAGCCCAGCAGCTCGCGGACGACCTCCCAGATTTTAACCACGTGAAACAGGCCCATATCCGGCGGCAGATGGCGCTCGTGCCATTCCAGCTCGGCATAATCAATGGCGTTCGGATCGGGCCAGGCGTAGGCTTCCAGGTCGGCCCACGTTTGAATCGGGCCGGCATGCTCCTCGCCCCAGGCGATGCCCCGCGAGCCGGCGACCGCGTATTCCGCGCCCGGCAGCCAGACGCGCATCAATTCGCTGCCGATGAAACGCTGGATGGCGACGTCCCGCCCCCAGGCATGCGCCGGGGTTCCCTCCGGCTCCGACACATTGCGCGACAACCCGAACCGCTGATCGAGCGCGTCCTTCATCGCGTCGTCAATGCCATGCTCGAAAAGGTGGACCCGGTCCGGCTGCCGCTGGCGCAGCAGGTTGGCCCGGAGCGCGGCCAGATCCAAGGTCACCGGAGGTAACCGTTCACGGGGTCCATTGGCCAACATTTTGGAGTGCGGCAGCGTGAGCTGCCGCTTTGGGCGGCGAAGCGCTGCTTCGCCGCGCGCCTGACCAAGCGCCCGACCGGTCACTGATCCAAACACCTTAAAAAGCGGCAGCTCACGCTGCCGCACTCCAAAGAGCGCTCGCGGTCATCCCCCGCCTCTTTGTGCATTTTGTACCTCTGGGTGGCCGTACTTTCTTCGCGTTCTTTGCGATCTTCTGTTCCTCTGGGGCTCACTGTTCGGCATTCTGTCGTCGCCCGTGAACGGTTACCACCGGAGCGATTTCGATTTGCGTGCCGGCCATATGCTCACTTTCTTTCAACTCAGTTGTTTCGACTAGCGACGCGCGACCCGCGCCGTGCGACGGGGTGGTCGCGCGGCGCCAGTCGCCGGTCTCAAGATCTTGTCCCGGCCATATTCGAGATGTTCGCGCAGCAAACGTTCCGCCTCGTCCGGATCGTCGGTCTGCAGCCCGTCAATCAGGTCGGCGTGCCAATGCCCGCCCGGATCAGCCGGAAACGGATTCTCCGGGCTGAAGGTGCTGACCAGCACGAAGAGCCCCAAGCCCATGAGCTGCTCATACGCCGCCAGAAAGGCCGGCGAGTCGGTCAGCTCCACCAGCGCCCGATGAAAGGCGATCTCGCGCTGCCAGTACACCGTCCGCGATTCGGCCCCACCCCGGTCCACCGCCCGCGCCAGCTTCCGCAACCGCTGCCGCGCCCGCCGGACCGGCGCGCCGCAATACACCCGCGCCGCCTGGCACTCGAGCGCATTGCGCAACAGCACACTGGCCCGGAAATCCCCCTCCCGCACCGTCCGCACCCGCGTCAAACGCCGCGGCAAGATCTCCACAAACCCCTCGCGCTGCAACCGCAGCAGCGCCCGGTCCACCGGCGCGACACTGAAACCCAACCGCCCCGCCAGCGCCTGCCGGTCCAGCAAATCGCCCGGCCGCAGGCGCCGGGCAATCAGCTCGCCCTGAATAAACTGGTACGCCTGCTCGGCCAGGGGCGGCGCCGCCCATCCATCTGTTATTTCAGTTGACATATATTCCGGCCAGCTTGCCCCCCGGTCCCCCGTTAGTCAACCCCCAAAGACGAGTAAAAACAGGCATTGACAGGGCGGCACGCTGGGTGTAGGGGTTTTTGTAGTATGTCAACTGAAATATCTGTTGGCGGGGTCCTGGGCGCCCGGCGATCCCGTGCAGCGGGCACGGCCCGGCTTTGCGGAGGAGTAGGCAATGATACTGACGTTTGGAGAGATCATGATGCGCATTGCCCCGGAGGGGTATCTGCGTTTTCGGCAGGCGCTGCCCGGCCGGGTGGACGTGACCTTTGCGGGGGGCGAGGCCAATGTCGCGGCGTCGCTGGCCCTGTTTGGGCAGCCGGTGCGTTATCTGACCGCGCTGCCCGGCCATGCCATTGCCCAGAGTCTTTTGGCGACGCTGAAGGGGCTGGGGATTGACACGGGACCGGTCCTGCTGCGGCGGCAGGGACGGCTGGGGGTGTACTTTCTGGAAACCGGGGCGAATCAGCGCGCCTCGAACGTGATTTATGATCGGGAGGGTTCGGCGATTGCGCTGGCCGAACCCTCGGAATATGATTTCGAGGCGGCCCTGCGGGGCGTCAATTGGGTACATCTTACCGGGATCACGCCGGCGTTGAGCCGCAATGCCTTTGCCGCCACGCTGGAATTGGCCCGGCGGGCGCAGGCCGGCGGCGCCCGGGTGTCCTGCGACCTCAATTTTCGCAAGAAACTCTGGCACTGGCGGCCGGGCACTTCCGCGCGGGAGCTGGCCGCCGAATGTATGTCGGAGATCCTGCCGCACGTGGACGTGGTGATAGCCAACGAGGAGGATGCCGCGGACGTGCTGGGCATCCAGGCGGCGGGCACGGCGGTGGAATCGGGCCGCATCAACGCCGCCGCCTACGAGCAGGTGGCGCGCGCCATCACCGGGCGTTTTGCCAATGTGCGACAGGTGGCCATCACCCTGCGGGAAAGCATCTCGGCCAGCCACAATAACTGGGGCGGTCTCCTGTTTGATCGCGAAACCGACCGCGCCCACTGGGCCCCGCTCGATCCGGAGGGCCGCTACCAGCCCTACGAAATTCGCAATATCGTAGACCGGGTCGGCGGCGGCGATTCCTTCGCCGGCGGCCTGATTCACGCCTTGAACAGCGACCGCCATGCCGCGCCGGCCGACGCCATTCGCTTCGCCGTGGCCGCGAGCTGCCTGAAGCATTCCATCAAGGGGGATTTTAATTTCGTCACCCTGGATGAAGTCGAAGCCTTGATGGCCGGTCAGGCATCCGGCCGGGTACGGAGGTAAGCATGACCGCAACCGAACAGTCCCCGCTCATGGAGTCCTTGCGGATCGCCCCGGTCATCGCCATTTTGCGGGGGATCACGCCGGAAACGGTGCTGCCCGTCTGCGAAGCGCTGGTCGCCGGCGGGATCAAGTGCATTGAAGTCACCCTCAATTCCCCGCGCCCGCTGGAAAGCATTGAACGCGCGGCCGCAGCGCTCGCCCCGCGGGGCATCCAGATCGGCGCCGGCACGGTATTGCGCGACAGCGAGGTGACCGCCGTGGCCAAGGCCGGCGGGACCTATATCATTTCCCCCAACTGGGATCCCGGTGTCATCCGTCGTACGCGGGACCTGGGTCTGATTTCCATTCCCGGGGTGTTCACCCCCAGCGAAGCATTTGCCGCGCTGGCGGTGGGCGCCCATCTGCTCAAGTTCTTTCCGGTGGGGCGTCTGGGACCAGGCTATCTCAAAGATCTGCAGGCGGTGCTCCCCGCGCCCATCGTGGCCGTGGGGGGTGTTGACGACACCAATGCCGCCCGCTATCTCGAGGCCGGCGCGCAAGCCGTCGGTATCGGCTCGGCCCTCTACCGCCCCGGCAGCCCGCCCAAGGACATCCGCCAGCGGGCCGCGGCGCTCATGAAGATGGTCTCCCCCGCCCCGCCAAGCGCTCAACCCTGAACGGCAACCGGCGGAACGTCGGTCACACCCAACGGCAACGGGCGGGCCAGAAGGCTGGGAGACCGGCGCTATTGCGGCCGCTTGGCGGCCACGATCTCGTGCGTCCCCGGGACCAGCCGGATCGCGGGCGCGGTCCAGCCATCCGGCAGCGAAAGCTCGGCGCCGGTATCCGGGGGCACGGTCAACTCGAGGCGCAGGCTTTCCCCCTCGAGTGTCCAGGCAATGGCGGCCTCGCCCCGCGGGGTTTGCAGCCGGGCTGAGGCGGAGGTCAGGCTGCCGCCGGGCCGCGGCTTGAAGAGGATGCGCGCATAGCCGGGCGCGGCGAGGGCGAGGCCGGCGACGGTCGAGAACATCCACTCGCCCACCGCGCCGTAGGCGTAGTGATTGAACGAGTTCATGCCGCGGGGGTCGAACCCCTTTTCCGGTGTCCAGGAATCCCAGCGCTCCCAGATCGTCGTCGCGCCATGCTTGACCGAAAACAGCCAGGAGGGGCATTCGGTCTGCTCCAGCAGGGCGTAGGCCACATCGAGATGCCCCGTGGCTTCGAGGGCGTGCAGGATCTGCGGCGTGCCGACGAAACCGGTGGACATGCGCAGGCCGTTGGCCCGGATCAGGCGCGCCAGTTCCGCGCCCGCGGCCCCGCGCAATGCGGCGGGCAACAGGTCAAACTGCAGGGCCATTGCATAGGCGGTCTGGGTGCCGCCGAACAGCAGGCCGTCCGTGGTCAGGAAGCGCCGCTGAAACGCGCCGACGATCCGCGCGCGCGTGGCGCGGTAATGCGCCGCGTCGTCCGTTTTCCCGAGCAGGGCGGCGGACTCGCCCAGGATTCGGGCGGCTTCGGCGTAATAAGCGGTGCCGATCAGATCGTGCGGCGTGCCGCCGGTCGTCTTGCCGCTGCCGTCCTGCGCCAGCCAATCCCCGAAGCCCTGCCAGCCGCCGATGTCCGGATGCTCGCGGATCAAGTCCCGCACCCGGTGTTGCGTCAGGTAATCGAAGTGCCGCCGCATGCAGTCGTAGTGGGCCGCCAGGATGTCCGTGTCGCCATATTGTTCGTAGATGACCCAGGGGCAGATATAGACGGCATCGGACCAGGCCGGGCCGCCATCTTCCCGATCGCCAAAGGAGCGCGAGTTCGGAATGATCATCGGGATGGCGCCGTTGGCGCGCTGGGCGTCGCGCATGTCCTGGAGCCACTTGTGAAAGAAGCCGCGCGCGTCCCGGTGCAGGGTGGCGGTGCGGATGAAGACCTGCGCATCGCCGGTCCAGCCGAGCCGCTCGTCCCGCTGTGGGCAATCCGTGGGAATGTCGAGAAAATTGCCCTTGAGTCCCCAATGAATATTGCTGGCCAATTGATTGAGCAGGGGATGCGAGCACGCAAAATGGCCCGTGGGCGGCATGTCCGAGTACAACGCCAGCGCGACAACCTTCTCGAGCACAACCTCCGCCCGGCTGTCCCAGGATATCTCCGCGTACCGGAAGCCGTGAAACGTGAACCGGGGCTCCCAGGTTTCGGGCTCGCCGCCGCGCAGCGTATAGTAGTCCGTGGCCCGGGCCGAGCGCAGATTCTGCGTGTACAGCTCGCCGTTGGCGGTCAGCATCTCGCCGTGCCGAATCTTCAGGCTCGCGCCCCGCGCCCCCCGCACCGTCAATCGAATCCGCCCGCTCATGTTCTGACCGAAATCCAGCAGGCAAGCGCACCCCCGGCCGACCTGCCGGGGTTGGAGCGCCGCGGGATTGACCGGCTCGAAAATCTCCTGCCGCCGCACCGGCGGCCCCGGTGACACCTCCAAGGCGATCTCCGGCGCCGCGGCCAACGGCGCCGCCTGCCACGCGGCATCGTCAAACCCCGCGCGCGACCAGCCCGGCCACTCGAGCCGCGCATCATAATCCTCGCCCATGATCAAGTCGTTCTCGAGCAGCGGACCGACGGCCACCCGCCAGCTTGAATCGGACACCACGCGGCTCATCCGCCCGGCCGCGGTCTCGAGCGTCAACTCAAGCAGAAACTGCGGCCGCTGGCCATAAAGCTGCCGGTCGTTGTTGGCGATATGCCCGCAATACCAGCCATCGCCCAGGACCAACCCGATCACATTCTCGCCCGCCTGCAAGTGGGCCGTCACGTCATGGTCCTGGACGTACACCCGCTTCGCGTAATCCGTCCAGCCCGGCGCCAGGACCAGGTCGCCCACCACCGTGCCGTTCACTTCGCATTCATACAGCCCCAGCGCCGCCACGCGGAGCGTGGCCCGCCGCACGTCCGCCGGCACAGCAAACGACTTCCGAAACCAGGACGCGGGCACGCCCGTCTTCGCCCCGCCCGACAACACCGCGCCGATCCAACGCGCCTCCGAACCAAATGCAACCGCCTCGCCCATGACCTCAACTCCTTCCCCTACGGGGATTCTGGATTGACTCTCCACGTCAAAGCTAGCAGGCCTGTTCCGCTTTGCCAGTCCAATTGTGAAATCATGAGCGGGCGACTTCCCTCGACGCCCCTCGACGCCCGCCGATTCCTGGCGCGACCGTAGTCGCGTCAGTCGCCCTCAGTCGGCGGGCGTCGCTGCTTGCTCATCAGCGGCGAGGGCGTCCTGGCAGATTTCATCGGGCAGTTGTTTGCTGACCTTGGCGCCCAGGCGCCGTAATTCCTCGACCCGGCCCACGAGGTTGCCGCGGCCGGTCTGCAAGCGTTTGAGGGCTTCATCCACGCTGGCGGTGGTTTGGGTCAATCGTCGTTGGGCGTCGCCCAGGGATTGGACCACCAGCGTCACTTGGTCATACAGCAAGCCGGCTCGTTCGGCGATGCGCTCGGCGTTGCGGTTTTCGTATTCGCGCCGCCAGATTTGGGCGATCAACTTCAGGGTAATCATGAGGGTAGCCGGTCCGGTGAGTACCACGGGGGCGCGGGCGAGATCAGTCAGGAGGTCGGGATCGGCCTGGAGCGCGGCTTGAAAAGCCGGTTCGATGGGAATGCACATGATCACGAAATCCAGCGAGCGGTTGCCGAGCAGGCGGCTGTAGTCTTTGGCCTGCAGCTCGGCCACGTGCTGGCGCACGGACTTGAGATGTTCGGTCCGGGCCTGGGCGGCGGCGGCTTCATCGGCGGCATTGACCCAGCGGTCATAGGCCGTGAGGGAGACCTTGGCATCGAGAATCACCGCCTTGTTGCCGGGCAGATAGAGAATGAAGTCGGGGCGTTGCCGGGCGCCGGATTCGCTGACCAGGCTGTTTTGGGTTTCGTAGTCGCGGCCGGCTTCGAGTCCGGAGGCTTCGAGAATGCGTTCGACGATCAGCTCGCCCCAATCGCCCTGGCGTTTGGCCTCGCCGCGGATGGCGGTGGCCAGCCGGTTGGCGTCGGCGCTGACCTGGTTGCTGCTGGCCTGCAATTGGCGCACCTGTTCGAGCAGTTGCGCGGCGCGGGCGCCTTCGTCGCGCTGCACTTCATCCACCCGGCGCCGGAAGGCGTCGAGCTGTTCCTTGAAGGGGGTCAGGACGGCGGTCAGGCGCTCGCGGTGTTCGGTGTTGAGGGTGCGGCCCTGCTCGCTGAAGATTCGTTGGGCGAGATTTTCGAAGGCGGTCTGCAGGCGTTTTTCGGCGGTCTCGAGCAGGGCCGCTTTTTCATCGGCTTGGCGGCGTTCGAGGGCGGCGCGTTCCTCGAGGCGGGCATAGGCGTCTTTCAGTGCCTCAAGTTCGCGCGCCTGTTGTTCGAAACCGGCGCGCTGCGTATCGAACTCGCGCACCTGCCACTCGAGGCGCGCGCACAACGCCTGGCGCGGTCCGCGCCGCCACAGGACAAACGCCAGCGTCCCGACGCCCACCGTCAAGAGCCCCAACAGTACTACAATCAAGCCATCCATATCCTCACCCTGCCTTTCGCCCGCCGCCGCCCTATTCCTCAAGCGCCAGATGCCGCACCCGTAGCATGGTTTTGGTCCCCTGCGCCGGCGTGCGCACTTCCATATCCCCCGGCATCCACAGATCTTCGCCCAGGCGCCGCAGCCGCTTGACCTCGAGGATCCGCAGGACCGGCCCCGCCCCGCGCCGCACTTCCACCCGCAGGATCAGCCCCGTCTCGGGATCCAGCCACAACTGGGCCATTTCGCCTGTGGCCGCATGGGCCACTTCCACGATCCAGCAGGGTCGGCTCTTGCGCCGCTCGAAGCCCACGGTGCGCTGCGCCGGCCACCACAGATAGGCCAGGGTCAAGTCGGCCCAGGTGAAATCGGTGCCCTCGATGGGCTCGCTCCAGGCCGGCGGTGCGGGGTCAGATTTCCCGCGGGTCACCTGCCCGGTGGCCGGGGCATCGGGCCGATAGAGAAACTCCGCCTCGAGCAGGGGGGCGCCGAACGCATCGCGCAGGGTGTATTGGGCTTGAAGCGGCGCACCGGGAGCGTCGGCCAGGCGTTCCAGCCGCGCCTCGGCGTGCAGCGTCTTGCGGAGCGTACCCCGCGCATCCCGGGCTTGCAGCTCGGCGGTCAGGCGCAGGGGCTGCACGGGAAAAGCCCCGCGCACCTGGGCCAGCAGCTCTGCCGGATCCGGCCGGGCCAGCAGGGGATCTTCCGCGCGCGCCCGCGCGCCGCCCAAAGCCGCCAGCAGCCCCAGCGCCAAGATCAGCCCTCGAGCGGCCAAGGGGCGACTCATGACTTGGCTTTCCGGCGCGGGGGCGGCGCCGTCGGCGCGCGGAACGCCACGCGAATGGCCGCGCCCAGATCCGACACCCGGTGGAAGCGCAGCTTTTTGCGAATATCGGGCGGCAGCTCATTCAGATCGGGCCGGTTGCGCGCCGGCAGGATCACGTCGTGCAAGCCGGCCCGCGCCGCCGCCAGCACCTTCTCCTTGATGCCCCCGACAGGCAGCACTTTGCCGCGCAGGGTGATCTCGCCCGTCATGGCCAGGCCCGTCCGCAACGCCTGCCCGCGCAGGAGCGACAACAGGGCCAGGGTCAGGGCCACGCCGGCCGACGGCCCATCCTTGGGCGTCGCACCTGCCGGCACATGCACATGCAAATCCGTCTTGGCAAAATCCACGTCGAGTTTGTACGTGGCGGCGTGGGCCATGATATAGCTCAGGGCGGCCCGGGCCGATTCCTTCATCACGTCGCCCAGGGAGCCGGTCAGGATGAGCTGTCCCTTGCCGGCCATGCGCGTGGCCTCGATGAAGAGAATTTCCCCGCCCACGGCCGTCCAAGCCAGGCCGATGGCAATGCCCGGTTCCGCCGCGCGCTCGGCGACTTCCTCGTCAAAGCGGCGCGGTCCCAGCAGGGCGCGGGCGCGCTGGGGGGTGATCCGCACGGGCCGATCCCGGCCCTCGGCCACCTGCCGGGCGACTTTGCGGCAGATCGTGGCCAGTTCGCGGTCGAGATTGCGCACACCGGCCTCGCGGGTATATTCGGCGATGACGCAATCCAGGGCCGCGGGCTCGAAGCGCAAGTGGCGGGCCTTGAGCCCATGGGCGGCCAACTGCTTGCGCACCAGATAGCGCCGGGCGATCTGGCGCTTCTCGAGCCGGGTATACCCCGGCAGTCGCAGCACCTCCATGCGGTCGCGCAGGGGCGGCGGAACCGGATCGAGCAAATTGGCCGTGGTGATGAACAGCACGCGCGAAAGATCAAAGGGCACTTCAAGATAGTGATCGGAAAACGTGGCGTTTTGCTCCGGATCGAGCACTTCGAGCAAGGCCGAACTTGGGTCGCCGCGAAAATCGCTGCCGAGCTTATCCACTTCATCGAGCATGAACACCGGATTGTGCGAGCCCACGCGCCGCAGCCCCTGAATGATGCGCCCCGGCAGGGATCCAATATAAGTGCGCCGATGCCCGCGGATTTCCGCTTCGTCGCGGACCCCCCCCAGAGACAGGCGCAGAAACTTCCGGTCGAGCGCGCGGGCGATGGACTGCCCCAGGGACGTCTTGCCCACGCCCGGCGGACCCACCAGGCAAAGGATCGGCCCCTTCATGTCGCCCTTGAGCTTGAGCACGGCCAGATACTCGAGAATCCGTTCCTTGATCTTCTCGAGCCCATAGTGATCCTGGTCCAGAATCCGGCGCGCCACGTCAATCTCGAGGCGGTCCACCGTATGGCTCTGCCAGGGCAGCTCGATCAGCCATTCCAGGTAGTTGCGCACCACGCCATACTCGGGCGAGGCCGACGGAATCAGGGTCAGCCGCTCAAGTTCCTTGCGGGCCGCCTTGTCCGCCTCGGCGCTCAGCCCCGCGGCCTTGATCCGCCGCTCGAGCTCGGCCTGCTCCGCCTGCTGGGCATTCTCCTCGCCCAGCTCCTTGCGAATCGCCCGCAACTGCTCGCGCAGAATCACCTCGCGCTGATTCTTGCCGAAGGTCTCGCTGACCTCGCTCTGAATTTTCGAGCCCAATTGCAGGATTTCCAGCTCCCGGTGCAATTTGGGCCCCAGCAGCCGGAACCGCGCCAGAACGTTCCACTCGGCCAGCAGCGCCTGGCGGTCCTCGAGGCTGAGGTTCAAATGGGTGGCCACCAAATCCGTCAACTGCCCGGGCTCATCAATGTTCACCACCGCGATTTTCAGTTCGTCCGGCAGATTCGGCGCCAGATCCACGATCGTTTGAAACTGCTTGCGCGTGTTGCTGGCCAGCGCGCGCAGCTCGATCCCGTCGCTGAGCACGTCCGGCAACAGTTCGTAGCCCGCGGTGAGGTAATCCGGCGTGGGGACGAAATGCAGGGCGCCGGCGCGGCCGAGGCCCTGCACCAGCACCCGGATGGAATCGTCCGGGAACTTGATCATCTTGATCACCCGCGCCAGGCAGCCCACGTCGTGCAGATGCTCGGGCAGGACCAGGTCGTCATCCTGGGTCCCGTCACGCTGGAGCACGGCCAGGAAATGCCGATGACCGGCCACCACATCGTCAATCAGCTTCTGGGACCGGGCGGTATTGACCAGCAGGGGCGCGATCATGTTGGGAAAGAGGACCATGTCGGCCAGGGGCAGCACAGGCAGAACCATGGGAGGGGCCGCGTGGCGGGACTCCTCCGGGACTGCGCGGGGCGCGGGGATGGGGCGCGGGGCTTCCGGTGCCGGCGCGGGGGCGGGAAGGGGCGGGGGGGTGGTTTTGCTTGCGTTTTCAGTCATTTGCGGTCTCCGCCAGGGTAATGGGCACCTGCCGCCGCGCCATGGCGCGGGCGCGGGGCAGCACGATTTCGAGCAGGCCGTGGCGGAAACGCGCCTGAATGGCGTCCGTTTCCACGGCGTAGGGCAGATTCAAGCGGGGCTCGAACGGACCATATTCCAGTTCGAGCTGGCGGAAACGATAGGCGGCCGGGCGGGCGTCCGCCGCCCGCTGCCCGCTGACGACCAGCACGCGCTGTTCGAGCTCGATCCGGACCTCGGCGGGCTCGACGCCCGCCAATTCGAGGCGCACCCGCACTTCGCTGGGGCCTTCGCAGACGTCCATGTTCGGCGTCCACCCCGACCGGGCCGCGAACGAAGCGCCCGCTTCCCGCAATCCCTGCTCGATCCCGCTCCAATGTAAGATCACTCTACTCATGACGCATCCTTGCTGCTATGAATCGTACCCTTACAGCATAACACAATTGTTTCAGACGCAAACATCTTACACGGGCTCGGCCAGCAGGTCATAGGCGCGCACGGCGGTGATGCGGGCGCGCGGCCACTGCGCGGCGGACGGTTCGCCGGTGAGCCAGACCACGCCATCCACTTCCGGCGCCTGGCCGCTGGTCCGCGCGGCCCAGACGGCCTCCGCGGGCGGATCCCACGCGGCGAACGCGGCGGCGGGCCCCTCGGGCAGCACCGCGACCGTTTGGCCGATGAAACGGCGCAGACGGCGGGCAGTGACGCCCTGTTGCAGACGCAGCAGCTCGACGCGACGGGCTTCCTTTTCAGCGGCGGGCACGGGATCTCCCAGGCGGGCGGCCGGCGTACCCACCTCGGGCGAATAGGTGAAGACCCCCAGGTAGTCAAACAACCCCGCCGCCACGGTGGCGCGCAGCGTCTCGAAATGCGCGGGCGTCTCGTTGGGAAAACCGACAATCAGGGTCGTCCGGACCACGGCGGCGGGCCAGCGGGCGCGGATGCGGGCCAGGTTGCGCTCGAGGGCGCGGCGGGTGATGCCGCGCCCCATGGCGCGCAGCACGGGATCAGCCGCATGCTGCCAGGGCAAGTCGAGATAGGGGCAGAGTCCCGGCGTATGACTCAGCGCGTCGAGCAAGGCGTCGTCCAGATGCGCGGGATGCGTATAGAGCACCCGCCACCAGGTGGCGGGCGACCGCTGCCCCAACGCCTGCACCAGGTCAGCCAGGCGCGGCCGCCCATAGCGGTCGCACCCGTAGCGGCCCGTGTCCTGGGCGATCAGGTTGATCTCCCAGGCGCCGGCGGCCAGCAGTTCGTCGGCTTCGCGGCGCAGGGCGCGCAGGGGGCGACTGCGCTGGGGCCCGCGAATGAGCGGTATCGCGCAATAGGCGCAGCGGTTCGAGCAGCCTTCGGCCAGCTTGAGATAGACGGAACGGGGAGACCCGAAAAGGGCGCGGGCGCCGTTGGCGAACGCATCGCGGCAGGTGCGGGCGGGCGGCGTGGCGGCCGTCCGGCGGGCGGGCTTGTGGCCGCGGGCCAAAGCCCGGCAGATGGCCGGCAGCCGCAGGTAGTCAGGGAAAGATACCAGGGCGTCGGCGGCGCCCGCCCACTCCACCGCGTCCGGCGTTGCGGCCGCCCGGGCTACCAGGCAGCCCAGCGCGACAATGGGCAAGCCCGTGCCGCGCTTGAGCTCGGCCAGCACGGTCAGGGTTTCGGCGCGGGCCTCGGCAATGAAACCGCAGGTGTTCACCACGCAGACATCCGCGTCTGCCGGATCGGCCGCCACCAGCAACCCCGCCTGCATCAGCAACGCGGCCACCCGCTCGCTGTCCACCCGGTTCTTGGCACAGCCCAGGGTCGTCAAATGCACGCGCACGGCCACGGCCCGCGCGCTCACGACCAGGGCTCGTGCGTTTCCCGCGCCGGCAACCGAATCGTAAAGCAACTGCCGATCTGCTTCCGGCTGGTCACCTCCAGGGCGCCGCCATGCTGGTTGACAATCGCATAACTGACCGATAGCCCCAAACCGAAACCATCCGGCCCCTTGCGCGAACTGTAAAACGGATCGAAGACCTTATCCATTTCCTCAGTCGTAAGTCCCACCCCTGTATCCGCAACCGTGAGCAGAATCCACACCCCCTGCTCGTTCTGCTCGCGGGCGCAGCCCAACGTCAATACCCCCCCCTCCGGCATGGCCTGGATCGCATTCATCATCAAATTCAAACAGACCTGGTACAATTGATCCCGGTCGGCCTGCACGGTCAACTCCTCCTCCGGCCAGTCAAACAGCAAGCGCACCTTCGCCACCCGCAACTCGTGCCGCAAAAATGCGCCGGCGTCCTCGATCAATTGCCTGACCGGCACGGCCGTGCGCTCGGGCGGCTTGCCGCGCGCGAACTGAAGCAGACGCTCGATGACCGTATTGCAATGCTGGATGGCTCCCTGGATTTCCGCCAACACGGTATCCGGCTCGAGATCCTCGACGTCAGGCGGCATCTCCCCCTTCAACTGCCGCCGCAATATGCCGGCATAGTTCAAGGCGATGGTGAGCGGATTGCGCACATCATGCGCCAGACCGGCCACCATCTGACCGACCGTCGCCAGCTTGACGGCCTGGATCAACTGCCGTTGGGCCTGCTTGAGCTGCTGGTTCGTCTGCTCGAGGACATTCTTCTCGCGCTCGAGTTGCTCTTGCAACCGCACATTCTCCACCGCGGCGGCCACCTGCAGCCCGATCAGGGTCAGCGTCTTCAAATCGCCGGCCTCGAACCCGCTGGTCGGCACCCGGGCATCCACGTAGATCAGACCATGAACATCTCCACGCGCCTCGAGGGGCACGCACAACGCCGAGCGGATTTGCTGCAGGCGGATGCTGACACTCTGGGTAAACCGCTCGTCGGCAATGGCGTCCTCGACCCACAGCGCCACCCGCTCGCGCCGGGCCGCTTCCGCCACGGTGCGACTGTAAAACGGCCCCACGGCCGACGGGCCGCCCGTGCGCGCCCGGGAGGCCTCGACCACCGGCGCCTTGGCGCCAGCCGCCTCGAACAACACCGTGCAGCGGTCCGCCTCGGGAAACTGCTCAAAAACCAGGTCACAGGTCTTCTGCGCCAACTTCTCGAGTGTATGCACGTTGAACGCCGCCTGGCCCGAACGGAACAGGGCGCTCAGGCCGGCGCCCGGATCCGGGCCATGCGCCCGTTGGGCGAGCAGCTCGCGGGCCATGTCCGGCACGGAAAGCGCTTCCCGGCGTTGATTGCGCCGGATCAGCGACGGGGTGGCGCCGGCGGCCGCCCCGATCCGCAGGAGTGTGTTGCCCAGCCGGACCTCATCGCCTTCGGACAAGACCGCCTCCCCGACGCGCACGCCATTGACCAGCGCCCCATTGTTACTGCCCAAATCGCGCAGCCGCAGTTCCGCGGGCGTGACCGTCAATTCCACATGCCGCCGGGAGATCGTCGGATCGGCCAACACCAGATTCACGTCGTTGGCGGCAGAGCGCCCCACGACCCAGTTCCCTTCCGTCAAAGGAAAGGTCTTGCCGTCCAGCGGCCCCGACAGCGCCTTTATCAGCCATTCTGCCATCGTGCCCAACCTTTCGCACGCTCAACCATTCTATGCCACACCTTAATCGGCCCCGGCGCGGCTGTCAAACCGGGATTGTTGGACCGCCGGAATCCTTAACGAAGGAGACCGACTGACAAACCAGGAGGCAACCCATGCGCTGATCACTGCTTCCCTTCGATTCATTGAGACGCTGCCCCGGATCTAGGGTCGGGAGATGTTGCGGGGGGCCTCTTGGGCCGCGGTGGTACGGCTGCGAGGGTGGGCAGGCACAACAGATGGACGGTTACGGCGGTGCCGATCAACAGCAGCAGGATCCGGACCCAGAGCAGGTTGACGACCTTGAAGGCGCTGTAGGCGATGGTCAGCCAGAGCAGGGCGAGCACAGCGATTTTGTGGCGGCGGGTGATGCCGCGTCCGGCGCGGTAGTTGCGAATGTAGGGACCGAAGCAGGGGTTCATGAGCAGCCAGCGATAGCAGCGCCGCGAGCCGCGGGCAAAACAGGCGGCCGCCAGCAGCAGAAAGGGCGTGGTGGGCAGGAGGGGCAGGAAGAGGCCCAGACTGCCCAGGGCCACACACAGGCCCCCGGCGCTCAGCAACAGCCCACGCTGAAGGGGATTCAGCGGCCGCGCGCGGCCGCGGGTTCGACCAGGGTTCGTCATTTCAGCGCAGGGTTTCCTCGCGCCAGAATACAGGCGTCACCTGCCCGCCGGCAACCCGCAATACACACCAGACGCCGCTGCGCACTCCCTGGGTTTCGCCCACGGCGGAAACCCGCAGGAACTGGACCTCCCGCACCGTCAATCGCTCCCGCACGGTCGGCGGCAAGGCCACCCGCGCCATGACTTCCCCGACCGAATCAAAACCATCGTCCTTGGTGCCCTCCCGCTGGTCCAGCCCCAGGCGGCCCTCGATGATTTCGTCGGCCATCCAGGGTTCGAGCCCCGGCAAGGTCAGCAACACCTGCCGGGTGGCCGTGTTGACATTGACCCGCCCGTCGCCGAAGACCGTCAGCAGCGACGCGATACCCGGATGGAGAGGCGCATCGGGCTCGGCAGCCGGACCGCCGAACACGATCGCGGGCGAGAAGCCCTTGATCATGAGGAGCTCATCCACGAGGTCCAGGGGGGCATTCTTCACCGGGTAGCCGCGTTCCTTGTAGAAGGGATCATCCGATTCGGCGCCGCTCAGCCGCGTGAACTCGTCCTCGTCAACCCAATCGTGGAAACAATCTATCAAGCGAGGCCAGTCCTCCTCCGGCACCCCGCCCTGATCAAGGATTTCCTCCCACTCCTCGTCGGTCAGGCGGTTGATATTGCGGCGGCCTTCCTCAGGAATGATATCCAGGACAAAGACATCATTGCTGAGCGCGACGCGCAGGCCGTTGACAGCCAGCCCGCGCTGCAGTTGATACGCGCCCCGACGGGAGCTGTCGGCCGGATCCGGTTCCTGATCCTCGAAGAAGTCGTCGGCGAAATCGTCGCTGCCGACTTCTTCGCGGTGGGCGAGGAGCGCCATGGCGTATTCGATGCCGGCTCGGGCCAGGTACTGGGCGCGGGTCCGCTTGCGGTAGTAGGAGGCGATGCGGGCCTCGATATGCATATTGAAGGCGAACGATCCCACCAGGAGCGTCAGCAGCAGAATGGCCCACAAGGTGACCACCAGCGCCACGCCCCGCCGGCGCGCGTCGGCGTCCGGACGATTCGGGACGCGGCGTTGAGGACGGACGAATGCACGCATGGGATCGGCCCTCATTCCGGCGCTGACCGTTCTTGCGGGCCGGGATCTTGCGGGGCCGGGGATGGGGATTGATTGGTCCGGCCGCGGGAACGGCGACGGGGCTCGTCGCCGCGCGCGGCCACCCCGCGTTCCGCCGCCAGCGCGACCGGGATTTCAATGACCCGCTGCAGGCGGATGCGCTCGGCGCCGGACTCGATGGGCGCCAGATAGACGGTCAACTCGATCAAGCGCGGCAGGGAGTTGGTGTTTTCCCAGGTATCGGCCCAGGCTTCGCGCTCGAAATCATACACCCGGCAGCCCAGTTCCTCGACATCCGGCGCCAGGGTCCAGGTTTCAATTTCAATGGCGTCTTCGTCCGTGAGATGCGGCCAGGCTTCACAAGCCAGCCCCCCCTCATCCCGCGCCCCCCCGGCCGCCGCGACCCGCAGACGCTGAACCCCCGCCAATCCCGGCCGGTTCGGCGGCATGAGCGCGCCGGATGCCGTGACCCAACTGAACCGCGCGCCCTCGAGTCCGCCCTCTTCAAGCCAGAAACCGTAGCGGTGGGCCGCGCTCTCGAAAAATACCGCCGAACGCAGGGCGCCCACCAGATGCTCAATCACGTAATCGCCCTGATGGATGCGGTCCACCAGGGCCTCGCCCCGGCGCCAGGCCGTAACCGCCACATGAAAAGTGGCCGCCACAATCCCCAGGACCGTAGCCAGCAGCGTAATCGCCACCAGCAATTCAAGCAGAGTGAACCCTTGACCCGCGCCCCGCTTCACGGCGTGGCCTCCGGCTCGAGGCGTGTGCCGCCCTCGAGCTGCTGGGCCGGCGCATAGTAGTAGGTCTCCACTTCTTCAAAACTTTCGCTGCCCCGCTCGGACCAGGTCACCCGGTAGCGCACATGAAAGAGCAGCGGCTCGACGATCTCGAGAAATTCGACCTCCGCGATCTCCCGCTCCCAATGAAAAGTCTGATAGGGCGGATCAAAGGTTCCGCTGGCGACGCCGGCTTCGACCGCCTCGCGCCGCAAGGGCTCGAGGGCCTCAATCTCACCCAGCAGGCGCCGGGCGGTCTGATATGTCTCAAGGCGCCCGGCAATCGCCAGGCAGCGACTGGTGGCCGTGATCAGGCCCGCGAGGCCCAGCCCCAGAATGGCCAAAGCCAACAGCAACTCCACCAGGGATAAACCGGATTGGGCGGCGCCGACGGGCCGCACCGGGCACCCGGGCTGTCCCGGCGCACGGCGCCGGGATAAACGCTCAGAGGTCATAGGTCACCTCCGCCCGGCCCGTAATGGCATCCACCTTGATCCGCACCCGCTCATCGCGCTCGTCCGCCAATAGCACCTCGTAGGCGTCGCACATGCCATTGGCATAATACCGCACCCAGTAGAGACCGTCCACCTCCCGGCCGTCTTCCTCGGTCACCACCCCCTCCAACCGAATGCCCTCGGGAAACGGCCGCGTGAGCCGCAGGGTCACGCCGGAGGCGGCCTCCCCCGGCTCGGCCGCATCCGACACATCCGGATCCTCCGGCCGCAAACGAAAACCACCCAGACGCCCACCCCCCAGAAAAGCCTGGCGCTCGGCCTCAGCGGCGTCCGACTCCAGGGTGACCACTTCAATGGTGCCGCGCACCCGGTCCAGCAGCAACGCGCCTTCCACCTGGCCCAGCACGGCCAGCCCCCGCGTATAGCGCCCGGCCATGACAATGTGGCGCACCGCCGTCCGCAACCGCGCACCGCGATAGGATTGGACAAAGGTCGGCACCGCCGTCCCGACGGCGATCAGCATGATCACCACCACCAGCAACAGTTCGATCAGCGTAAAGCCCGCCCCGGCGCGGCACGGACGACGCCCGGCGCCGCTCAATTGCCGGTGGTCATCCACCCGACACCGTCCGGCGGTCCCCCGGACTCGACCGTGAATGTGCTGTCCCCCTTAACATACCGGTACTCATTGCCCCAGGGATCTTTCGGCAACCCCTTGCGCAGATACGGGCCCTTCCAGTTCCGCGCGCCGCCGGGATTCGTGATCAGCGCGTTCAAACTGGGCGGATACTCGCCATTATCCAGCTCATAGAGATCAATCGCCGTGCCGATGGCCTGAATATCGGCGCGGGCGGCGGCAATTTCGGCTTCGCGCTTGCGCCCGCCGAGCCGCGGCAGCGCCACGCCCACCAGAATGCCAATGATCACCACCACCAACAGAACTTCGATCAGCGTGAACCCCCCGCTGGCGCCCGCCGACCTTTTCCTGGTTGTCGTCTTCATCATCTTGAAAGCCCTCCTGGCTGCTTACTCCGTCTGGAGCCGATACATCCGTTGACTTTGTCCGGCCTGGGGATCAGAGACCTGCATGAGTTGACCCGTCCCCGGCAAACGCACGGCGCCGGCCAGGGGCATCCATCGGCCCCCGTTCCGCCGACCATCTGAATAGTACACACTGTAGAATACGCCCCGCGCCGACTCCCACTGCAAGTGGGCGGTGGTCCCTGCACGGGTCACGATCAGGGTCGTCTCGCGGGCAGGCGGAAGAATTTCGCGGGTCATGCACCCTGCGGCCAGCAGCAGCCCGGCGGTCATTGCCAGCCAGATCGGCAACAGATCTCGATAGGGGCGCATCCGGCTCACGGCTCCATGGGAATGACCGCCCGCTGCCGTCCACCCACGGGCACGATTTCCGCGGCCGGCTTGGGCGTCGGTGTCAGATCGGGGGCTGGCGCGGGGGTGCTCAAACGGAAGGGCGCCGCGGCGGCGGGGGGTGGTGTGTCCGCCTCTGGCTCATCCATTTCGAAGCGCAATGGCTCGACGGAGACCGGCGGTGGCGGCGGCGGGGTCTCTACCGGGGTGGGCGGGGGCGGGGCGACGGCAGGCGGTTTGGACAGGATTGGCG